>NZ_JBEZHV010000018.1:0-161765 GCF_040650755.1 Streptomyces sp. NPDC048623 | reverse complement strand
GAGCTGTCCACGCCCCTCGTCGCCGACGCCTGCGTACGGCTCGGGGTGCCGTTGCGGGCCGCGCCCGCCGGGGTCGTTCCCGTGGTGCCCGGGTGCCCCCGGGCTCCGGCCCCGCCCGCCCCGGCCCGAGGGCGGCACCCTACGAGAAGGGCGCGGGGCCCGCCCCGTACCGCCCCGGCAGCCCCACGTCACCACACCCGGCACAATTGCCCGGTGCTCCACGATCTGTTCAACCCGTCGGTCCAACACGCCCTGGACCTCGTCGGCATCTTCGTCTTCGCCATCTCCGGCGCCCTCCTCGCCGTCCGCAAGAACTTCGACGTCTTCGGCATCGCCGTCCTCGCCGAGGTCACCGCCCTCGGCGGCGGCCTCTTCCGCGACCTGATCATCGGCGCCGTACCCCCCGCCGCCTTCACCGACCTCGGCTACTTCCTCATGCCCCTGGTCGCCGCGGTCCTCGTCTTCTTCCTCCACCCGGAGGTGGAACGGACCCAGACCGCGGTCAACGTCTTCGACGCGGCCGGCCTCGGCCTGTTCTGTGTGACCGGTACGACCAAGGCGTACGACTACGGCCTCGGCCTCACCTCCTCCGCCGCGCTCGGCCTCGCCACGGCCGTCGGCGGCGGCGTGCTGCGCGACGTGCTGGCCAACGAGGTGCCGTCGCTGCTGCGCTGGGACCGCGACCTCTACGCCGTACCGGCGATCGTGGGCGCGACGATCGTCGTGCTGTCCATCCGTTTCGACGTGCTCAACGGGTACACCAGCGGCGCCGCCGTCCTCACCGCCTTCGTCCTCCGCCTCTTCGCGATGCGCTTCCACTGGCGCGCGCCGCGCGCCTGGAACCGCAGGTCGAACGCCCGCGAGGAGCCCGAGCGCGGAAACGAAAAAGCTACCGCTTAGTAATCAGTTCCTGTAGCGTTCCGGCCATGAGTACGAGCAGCATGGAGACGGTGAACGTCACGACGAGCGGGACAAGCGGTACGACGAGCGAGTTCGACCGGGACACGGCCGTCACCCTGCGCGAGCCCGGGGTGTACGACGCCGAGCTCTCCGCGGGCTGGACGATCATCCACGCCGTCAACGGCGGCTACCTCCTCGCCCTCCTGGGCCGCGCGCTCGGCGAGCACCTGCCGCACCCGGACCCGTTCACGATCTCGGCGCACTACCTCACCCCGTCCGAGCCGGGCCCGGCGGTGATCCGGGTGGAGACGGTCCGCACCGGCCGCACGCTGTCGACCGGCCAGGCCTCCCTGCTCCAGTACGCGGAGGACGGCACCGAGGTCGAGCGGATCCGCGTGCTCGCGTCGTACGGCGACCTCGACGCGCTCCCCGACGACGTGCGCACGACCGCGGCCCCGCCCGCCATCGCCCCGATCGACCAGTGCTTCGGCGCCACCGACGGCCCGACCCCGGCGATCCCCGGCTCCTCGGCGATCACCGAGCGCCTCGACATCCGGCTCGACCCGGCGACGGTCGGCTGGGCGATCGGCGCGCCGTCCGGCAAGGGCGAGATGCGCGGCTGGTTCGGCCTCGCGGACGGCCGTGACCCCGACCCGCTGTCCCTGCTCCTCACGGTCGACGCGCTCCCGCCGACCTCGTTCGAACTGGGCCTCAAGGGCTGGACCCCCACGGTCGAACTCACCACCCATGTCCGCTGCCGCCCGGCCCCCGGCCCCCTCCGCGTCGCCATCACCACCCGCAACCTCGCGGGCGGCTTCCTGGAGGAGGACGCGGAGGTCTGGGACAGCGCGGACCGCCTGGTGGCCCAGTCCCGGCAGCTGGCGCGGGCGCCGAGAAGCTGACGCGGCCCGCCACCTCATCGGCCTCGGCCCTGCGGGCCGCCGGGCGGCGAACCGGTGCGCCGTCCAGCGCACCCGACGGGCGGAGCCCGGCGACGGCTGCCGTTTCGGCCGGCTGCCGACCTGATGGGTGCGCCGTATCAGCGCTGCGTGCCCCTGCGCGGCCGACGGACCGCCTCGGCGGCGAGGCGGCCAGCCGCTCCCACCGCGCGGACGCCCCCTGTGGGGCGCCCCGGCATCCGCCGTGCGCGACTTTCGCTCGCGGGACGAACTCGTTCGGCAGAGGTCCGGAGGGCGTCGCCGCGTGGCGGACCGATCGTCGTTCAGGCCGTGGCCGGGGTGGGCGCCCGATCGGCAGGGCGCGCGGCGGGCTAGGCCGAAGGGCCGCCGCTGGGTCGGCGCCGTGCGGCCGGAGCCAGGCGACGCACCCGGCCGGCGCCCAAGGCCCCGGCCGCGCCCGGGGGGGGCGCCCGGGGAACGGGCCCGGCGACCGCCGTCGCCCACGGGCCGCCAGGCCGGGGCGGGCCCGCACCCTCACACGCCGCCCCGGCGCTCCCCACCCCCGCTAGCCTCGCCCCGTGAAGTCCGACCGCCTCCTCGCCCTCCTCCTCCTGCTCCAGACCCGCGGGACCGTCCCCGCCGGCGAGCTCGCCGAGCGGCTCGAGGTGTCCGTGCGGACGGTCTACCGGGACGTCGAGGCGCTCTCGGCGGCCGGCGTCCCCGTCTACGCGGAGCGCGGCCGTTACGGCGGGATCGCGCTGCTCGACGGGTACCGCACCGACGTCACCGGGCTCACCGCCGACGAGTCGCGGGCACTGTTCGTGCTCGCCGCGCAGGGGGCGCACCAGGCGCTCGGGCTCGACCGGGCGCTGGGGTCGGCACTGCGCAAGGTGATGGCCGCGCTGCCCGCCCCGCACCGGCCGGCGGCCGAGGCGACCAGCCGTCGCATCCTCGTCGACCCGGACCGCTGGATGAGCGGGCCGCGCCCGGAGGCGGACCTGGACGTGCTGCACCGGGCCGTGTTCGCCGACCGGCGGCTCGCACTGCGCTACCGGAGCAGCGGGGCGCCCGCCCCGGAGGCGTACACCGTCGATCCGTACGGCCTCGTCGTGAAGGCCGGCGTCTGGTACCTGGTCGCGGACCGCGAGGGCGAGCCGCGCCTGTTCCGGGCCGACCGGGTGCACGGGGCCGAGCTGCTGGACGAGCCGGTACGGCGCCGCCCCGGCGTCGAGCTCGCCGAGGTGTGGGAGCTGCTCCGGGCCCGGGTCGAGCGGCGCCCGGCCGGGGTGACCGTCACCGCCCGGATCCACCGGGACCGCTACGACCGCTTCCTGCGCCTCCACGGCGACCGCCTCACCACCCCGCCGCCCGCCCGCCCCACCACCGAGTGGACACACGTCGAACTCTCCGTCGCCGAACTCGGCGACCTCCGCCCCCTGCTCGCCTTCGGCGCGAGCATCGAGGTCACCGCCCCACCGGCCGCCCGGGCCCTGCTGGCGCAGGTGGCCACCGAGAGCGCGGCCCGCCACGGAGCCCCCGGCCACCCCGCCGAGTCACCCGGCGGGACGCCGGATCCTGCCTCGTAGAGCGGCCGCCGCGCGGACCGCGGCCTGGTGAGGCGCCTTGGCCGGACGGCCGACCCGGCCCGACCCCCGGCCCGCCCGCCCCCCCGGCGGCTCGGCGAGGCGCCCCACCGGCCGCCCCGCGAATCGCCCCCGTGAATCGCCCCCGCGAACCACCCCGCCGACCGCCCGACCACACCCCCGCCCCCGCCTCGTAGAATCGGTCCACCATGGTTTACCTCGACCACGCCGCGACCACGCCCATGCTCCCCGAGGCGATCGAGGCGATGACCGCCCAGCTCGCCGTCACGGGCAACGCCTCCTCGCTGCACGCCGCCGGGCGACGCGCCCGACGTACCGTCGAGGAGGCCCGGGAGACCCTCGCGGGTGCGCTCGGCGCGCGGCCCAGTGAGGTCGTTCTCACCTCCGGCGGCACCGAGGCCGACAACCTCGCCGTGAAGGGTCTGTTCTGGGCCCGGCGGGACGCCGACCCGCGCCGGACCCGGATCCTCGCGAGTCCCGTCGAGCACCACGCCGTGCTCGACGCCGTCGACTGGCTGGCGACCCACGAGGGCGCCACCGTCGAGTACCTGCCGGTCGACCCGTACGGCCGGGTCCACCCCGACGCGCTGCGCGAGGCCATCGCGCGCGAGCCCGACGACGTCGCCCTCGCCACCGTCATGTGGGCCAACAACGAGATCGGCACGATCATGCCGGTCCGCGAACTCGCCGACGTCGCCGCAGAGTTCGCCGTCCCCCTGCACGCCGACGCGGTCCAGGCCGTCGGCCAGGTCCCGGTCGACTTCGCCGCCTCCGGGCTCGCCGCGATGACCGTCTCCGGCCACAAGATCGGCGGCCCGTACGGCATCGGCGCGCTGCTCCTCGGCCGCGAGTACACCCCGGTCCCCGTCCTGCACGGCGGCGGCCAGGAGCGCCACGTCCGCTCCGGCACCCTCGACGTCCCCGCCGTCGCCGCCTTCGCCGTCGCGGCCCGCCTCGCCGCCGACGGCCAGGAGGACTTCGCCCGTACGGTCGGCGCGCTGCGCGACGAGCTCGTCACCGCCGTCCGTACGGCCGTCCCGGACGCACTGCTCGGCGGCGACCCGGTCGACCGCCTCCCCGCCAACGCCCACTTCAGCTTCCCCGGCTGCGAGGGCGACTCCCTGCTCCTCCTCCTCGACGCCGCCGGCATCGAGTGCTCCACCGGCTCCGCCTGTACGGCCGGCATCGCCCAGCCCAGCCACGTCCTGCTCGCCACCGGCGCCTCCCCAGACCTCGCCCGAGGCACCCTCCGCTTCAGCCTCGGCCACACCTCCACGAAGGCCGACGTGGCGGCGGTCGCCGAGGCGATCGGCCCGGCGGTGGAGCGGGCGAGGACCGCGGGCCTCAGCTGACGGTCGCCGGGAGCTTCGTACGCTCCCGGCGCACCAGCGCGATGTACCGCTTCCAGTCCCAGTGCGGCCCCGGGTCCGTGTGGTCCGTGCCCGGGACCTCGACATGGCCGATGATGTGCTCCCGGTCGACAGGGATGCCGTACCGCGCGCATATGTCGGCCGTGAGGCGGGCGGACGCCTCGTACATCCGCGGCGTGAAGTCCTGCGGGCGGTCGACGAAGCCCTCGTGCTCGATGCCGATGCTGCGCTCGTTCATGTCGCGGTTGCCGGCGTGGAAGGCGACGTCGAGTTCGCGGATCATCTGGGCGATGTGCCCGTCCTTGCGCACCACGTAGTGCGCGGCGGCGCCGTGGGAGGGGTCCTTGAACACCTTGAGGGCGGAGGCGTAACTGCCCTGGACGACATGGATGACGACCCGGTCGATGACGTAGTCGTCGGGACGGTCGGCGCGGCGCCAGTTGTAGCCGGACGCCGCCGTCCACTCGGCGCCCTTGTGGTCGAGCTCGCCCTCGACCCGCTTCCTCTCCATGCCGGGCAGCCGCCACCAGAAGCGGGCCAGCTCGTCACGGGCGAGGACGGCCGTGCCGGCGAGGGCGACGGCGCCGCCGAGCAGGACGGCCCGCCGCGCGGGCCCGCCCTTTTTTGCTGCGCCCTTCTTCGCGGCGCCCTTCCTCCGGGCCGTCGTCCTCTTCTTCGCCGCCCCGCTGCTCCGGCTGCTCCCCTTTTTCCCCATGTGATCGACAACGCTTACTCCCGCGACCGTGGTTCCCCGCGCCCCGTACCCTGGTAGGGCTATGACTAAGACCCTCCGCGTCCTCGCCGCCATGTCCGGCGGCGTCGACTCCGCCGTCGCCGCCGCCCGCGCCGCCGAGGCGGGCCACGACGTCACCGGCGTCCACCTGGCCCTCTCCGCGAACCCGCAGTCGTTCCGTACCGGCGCGCGCGGCTGCTGCACCATCGAGGACTCGCGCGACGCCCGGCGCGCCGCCGACGTCATCGGCATCCCCTTCTACGTGTGGGACCTCGCCGAGCGCTTCCGCGAGGACGTGGTGGACGACTTCGTCGCCGAGTACGAGGCGGGCCGCACGCCCAACCCGTGCCTGCGCTGCAACGAGAAGATCAAGTTCGCGGCGCTGCTCGACAAGGCGCTCGCCCTCGGCTTCGACGCGGTCTGCACCGGCCACTACGCGACCGTCGTGCTCCGCGAGGACGGCACCCGCGAGCTGCACCGGGCCTCCGACATGGCCAAGGACCAGTCGTACGTGCTCGGCGTGCTCGACGAGAGGCAGCTGGCGCACGCGATGTTCCCGCTCGGCGACACGCTCACCACCAAGGACGAGATCCGGGCGGAGGCGGAGCGGCGCGGCCTCGCGGTCGCGAAGAAGCCCGACAGCCACGACATCTGCTTCATCGCCGACGGCGACACCCAGGGCTTCCTCGCCTCCCGCCTCGGCACGGCGGAGGGCGACATCGTCGACGAGTCGGGTACGAAGGTGGGCACCCACGAGGGGGCCTACGGCTTCACCATCGGCCAGCGCAAGGGCCTGCGCATCGGGCACCCGGCGCCGGACGGCAAGCCGCGCTACGTCCTCGACATCTCGCCCGTGAACAACACGGTGACCGTCGGCCCCGCCGAGGCCCTCGACGTCACCGCCCTCACCGCCGTCAAGCCCCGCTGGTGCGGCACCGCCCCCGAGGGCCCCGGCCGCTACACCGCCCAGCTGCGCGCCCACGGCGAGGAGACGCCGGTGAGCGCGGCGATGGCGGACGGTGAGCTGACGGTCACCTTCGACGCCCCGGTCCGGGGCGTGGCCCCGGGCCAGGCGATCGTGCTCTACGACGGCACGCGGGTCGTCGGCTCGGCGACGATCGCGACGACGGTACGGAGGACGGCCCCGGCGACGGTCTGAGGCGCCCGGCGCCTGACCCGGTCGGGCCTGCCCCTGATCCGGCCGGGGCCTGATGCCCCCGCGGCCGGACGGGGCTGACGCTCGGCGCCGTCGGAGTCCGACTCGGTCGTGGGCCAGGGCCCACGGGCCGACGCCCGATGCGGCCGCGGCTCAGGCCGCGCCCCGGCCCTGCGCGCCCCGCCCCAACCTCCCCCACCTCACCCCTCCACCGGCTCCTCCGCCCCGCACTCGTCCAGGAACCCCTCCAGGACCGGCGCCAGGACGTGGGGCGCCACCTGGTGGGTCTGGCCGGTGAGGGTGCGGTGGCGGCCGCGGGGGACGGCGGCGGCCACCGAGCGGGCCACCCGCCGGGTCCACGACGGGCTCGCGCCGCCGTCCATCACCAGCACGCGCGCGTGGACGCGGCCGAGGCGGGCCGCCGGCACCGCGCCGTCGCCCACCACCGCCTCGTCGTACGCGAGGGTGTGCGCCAGCGCTTCGAGCGCGGGTGCCCCCATGGCCGCCGCCGCGCCCTCGCCGAGGATCACGTCGAGGGCGGCACCCCGCCGGCCCCGGTCGAGCAGTGCCCGCACCCGGCTCCGCCAGGCCGCCGCCTCCGCGCCGTACGGCGGCTCGTACACCGACACCGGCCCGACCGGCACCCCCGCGGCGGCGGCCGCGAGCGCGAGGGCACCGCCCGAGGCGGTGCCGTGCACGGCGGCCGAGCCCGCCGCGCCGCCCACCGCGTCGACGAGCGCCGCCAGATCGGCGATCTCCCGCTCCACCGCGTACGGCCCGGTGTCCCCGCTCGCGCCGCGCCCCCGCCGGTCGTACGCCACCACCGAGTAGCGCCGGGCGAGCAGCCCGGCCAGCGGCCGCTCGCCGCGGGCCGTCCCGAGCGCCCCGCTCACCAGGATCACCGGCGGCCCCTCCCCGTACCGCTCGTAGGCGATCCGCGTCCCGTCCTGCGACCTGACCAGGCCCCGGGCCCCGCACAGCGTCGTCTTCACCTCGTCCATGGAGGGGCAGACCGCGCCCGCCCCCGGAACTCATCGCTCCGGCCCCCGACTTCCCGAAAAATTCTCGCCGTCGGCCCGTGCGCCCACGGCGGACGGCCCGCCAGCTGCGCAAGGACCTACCGTGGGGCCCATGAACATCTGCGTCTTCCTCTCCGCCGCCGACCTCGACGAGCGCTACACCACCCCCGCCCGCGACTTCGCCGCCCGCCTCGGCGAGGCGGGCCACACCCTCGTCTGGGGCGGCTCCGACACCGGCCTGATGAAGGTCGTCGCGGACGGCGTCGCGGAGGCCGGCGGCCGCCTGGTCGGTGTCTCGGTCGAGTTCCTCGCCCACAAGGCGCACACGGGCGCCGACGAGATGGTCATCGCCACGGACCTGGCCGAGCGCAAGGCCCTCCTCCTCGCCAAGTCCGACGCGATCGTCGTCATGGTCGGCGGCACCGGCACCCTCGACGAGGCCACCGAGATCCTGGAGCTGAAGAAGCACGCCAAGCACACCAAGCCCGTCGTCCTCCTCAACACGGCCGGCTTCTACGACGGCCTGAAGTCCCAGTTCCACCGCATGGAGGCCGAGGGCTTCCTCCCGATCCCCCTGGCGGACCTGGTCTTCTTCGCCGAGGACGGCGCGGCGGCCCTCGCACACCTGGAGGAGACCATGGCGCGCCGCGTTCCCTGAGAACATGAGGCCCATGGCTACTCATGTGATCACCGGAGCCGGCTCCGGCATCGGCAACGCCGTCGCGCGGCGGCTGCACGCGCGCGGGGACGAACTCGTGCTGCACGCGCGGGACGCCGGGCGGGCGAAGGAACTGGCGGCGGAGTTTCCCGGGGCGCGGACGCTCGTCGGGGACCTGGCGGATCCGGACCGTCTGTCGTGGGCGTTCTCGCACCAGACGCTGCCCGAGCGGGTCGACAGCCTGCTGCACATCGCCGGGGTCGTCGACCTCGGGCCGGTCGGGGAGCTCACCCCGAAGACCTGGCACCACCAGCTGAACGTCAACCTCGTCGCCCCCGCCGAGCTCACCCGGCACTTCCTGCCCCAGCTGCGGGTCGCCAAGGGCCACGTCGTGTTCGTGAACTCGGGCGCCGGGCTCGCCGCGCACGCCGAGTGGGGCGCGTACGCGGCGTCCAAGCACGGGCTCAAGGCGCTCGCCGACTCGCTGCGGCAGGAGGAGCACGCCCACGGGGTGCGGGTCACGTCCGTGTACCCGGGGCGGACCGCGAGCCCCATGCAGGCGAAGGTGCACCAGCAGGAGGGCAAGGAGTACGACCCGGCGCGCTGGATCGACCCCGAGTCGGTGGCCACGACCATCGTCATGGCGATCGACCTGCCGCGCGACGCCGAGGTCAACGACCTGACGGTACGGCCGGGGCGCTGACGCCGCGACGGCCGCCCCGTCACCGTCGCCACCCGCGAGACCCTGGCACGCCCGGCACGCCCGGCACGCCCGGCACGCCCGGCACGCCCGGCACGTACGCTTCCCGAGTGAGCGAGAACAGCGACGAACGCACCTTCCCCTGGGCCCCCGCCACCGGCGTCGGTTCCCTCCCCGGCGGTGACGCCCGCGAGGCCGCCAGGACCGCGACCGGGTCCTTCGAGGACTTTCCGTTCCTGGCCGAGCTGCCGGCCCGCGGGCCCGGCGCGGACATGATCGGGCGGACCGCCGGGATGCTCGTCGAGCTGTACGCGCACGTGGAGCCGAGCGGGTGGCGGATCAGCGACCGGCCGGGGCGGGACACCCGGCGGGCGCACTCCTGGCTCGGGGAGGACCTGGACGCCCTGGAGGAGTTCACGCAGGGGTACCAGGGCGCGCTGAAGGTGCAGGCGGTGGGGCCGTGGACGCTCGCCGCCGCGCTGGAGCTGCGCGGGGGAGAGGCGGCGCTCTCGGACGCCGGGGCCTGCCGGGACCTGGCGGGCTCGCTCGCCGAGGGGCTGCGGCTGCATCTGGCCGACGTCCGCAAGCGGGTGCCCGGCGCGCGGGTCGTGCTCCAGCTCGACGAGCCCTCGCTGACCGCCGTACTCCTCGGGCGGATCCGTAGCGCGAGCGGCTACCGCACCCACCGGGCCGTGGACCGGCAGGTGGTGGAGAGCGCGCTGCGGGACGTGATCGCGGTGCACGACGGGCCGGTCGTGGTGCACTCGTGCGCGCCGGGCGTGCCGTTCGGGCTGCTGCGGCGGGCCGGGGCGGCCGGGGTGTCGTTCGACTTCTCCCTCCTCACCGAGCGTGACGAGGAGCCGATCGGGGAGGCGGTGGAGGCGGGGACCAAGCTGTTCGCCGGTGTGGTGCCGTCCACGGAGACGGGCTCGGGGGCGGCCTCGGGGGCATTGTCGGACCCGGGCGGTAGCGTCATGGGTGTCAGGACGCTGTGGCGCAGGCTGGGGCTGAATCCGGGGACTCTCGCCGAGTCCGTGGTGGTCACCCCCGCCTGCGGTCTCGCGGGTGCCTCGCCGGCGTACGCCCGCAAGGCGCTCGCACACTGCGCCCGGGCGGCGAGATCGCTCGCGGACAACCCGGAGTAACGGAGGACGAAACGGTGGCTGTTGAACAGGGGGCCCTGCCCGCGGAGGTACGGGAGCAGCACGGACAGCTGGCCGAGCAGGTCGAGGAGCACCGCTTCCGGTACTACGTGAAGGACCAGCCGATCGTCAGCGACGCGGAGTTCGACAAGCTCCTGCGCGCCCTGGAGGCCCTGGAGGAGCGGTATCCGGAGCTGCGGACGCCCGACTCGCCGACCCAGAAGGTCGCCGGGGCGTACGAGACGGACTTCACGTCCGTGGAGCACCGGCAGCGCATGCTGTCGCTCGACAACGCGTTCGACGACGAGGAGCTGTCCGCCTGGGCCGAGCGGATCGCCAAGGACGTCGGCACGAGCGACTACCACTTCCTGTGCGAGCTCAAGGTCGACGGACTCGCCGTGAACCTGACGTACGAGCACGGGCGGCTGACCCGCGCGGCGACCCGCGGCGACGGGCGCACCGGCGAGGACATCACGCCCAACGTGCGGACGATCGCCGACATCCCGGACCGGCTGCGCGGCGACCGCATCCCGGAGCTCGTGGAGATCCGCGGCGAGGTCTACTTCCCGATGGAGGCCTTCGAGGGACTGAACGCGCGCCTGGTGGAGGCCGGGGACAAGCCCTTCGCCAATCCGCGCAACGCGGCGGCCGGTTCGCTGCGCCAGAAGGACCCGAAGGTGACGGCGACCCGCCCGCTGCACATGGTGGTGCACGGGATCGGCGCCCGTGAGGGCTTCGACATCGACTGCCTGTCCCACGCCTACGAACTGCTGCACGAGTGGGGGCTGCCCACCGCCCGGCACAACAAGGTGGTCTCCGGCCTCGCCGCGGTGAAGGAGTTCATCGCGTACTTCGGGGAGAACCGTCACTCCGTCGAGCACGAGATCGACGGAGTCGTCGTCAAGCTCGACGAGATCCCGCTCCAGGGCCGGCTCGGCTCCACCGCGCGCGCCCCGCGCTGGGCGATCGCCTGGAAGTACGCGCCGGAGGAGGTCAACACCAAGCTGGTCGACATCAAGGTCGGCGTCGGGCGTACGGGCCGGGTCACGCCGTACGCGCAGGTGGAGCCGGTCACGGTGGCCGGGTCCGAGGTCGAGTTCGCCACCCTGCACAACCAGGAGGTGGTGAAGGCCAAGGGCGTGCTGATCGGCGACACGGTCGTGCTGCGCAAGGCCGGTGACGTGATCCCGGAGATCCTCGGCCCGGTCACGGACCTGCGGGACGGCACGGAGTACGCCTTCGTCATGCCGGCCGAGTGCCCGGAGTGCGGCACGCCGCTGAAGCCGATGAAGGAGGGGGACATCGACCTGCGCTGCCCCAACGCGCGGTCGTGCCCCGCCCAGCTGCGCGAGCGGCTCGCCTTCCTGGCCGGACGCTCGTCCCTGGACATCGAGAACTTCGGCATGGTCGCGGCGGCGGCGCTCACCCGCCCGCTGGAGCCGGCCGAGCCGCCGCTCGCCGACGAGGGCGGCCTCTTCGACCTGACGATCGAGCAGCTGCTGCCGGTCCGGGCGTACGTTCTCGACGCGGACAGCGGGCTGCCCAAGCGGGACCCGAAGACCGGCGAGCCGAAGATCGTCTCCGTCTTCGCCAACCAGAAGGGCGAGCCGAAGAAGAACGCCCTGGCGATGCTGGCGAACATCGAGGCGGCGAAGACCCGCCCGCTGGCCCGCTTCCTCAACGGGCTGTCGATCCGGCATGTCGGCCCGGTCGCGGCCGAGGCGCTGGCCCGCCAGTTCCGCTCCCTGGAGCGGATCGAGCAGGCGACGGAGGAGGAGCTGGCGGCGGTCGACGGGGTCGGCGGGATCATCGCCGCCGCCGTGAAGCAGTGGTTCGCCGAGGAGTGGCACCAGGAGATCGTGCGCAAGTGGCGGGCGGCCGGGGTGGCCCTGGAGGACGAGGGCGCCGGCGAGGACGAGGGCCCGCGTCCGCTCGACGGGCTGACGGTCGTGGTCACCGGCACCCTGCAGGACTTCACCAGGGATGGCGCAAAAGAGTCGCTGCAAGCCCAGGGGGCCAAGGTGACGGGTTCCGTTTCGAAGAAGACCGCCTTCGTGGTCGTCGGTGACAATCCCGGCTCCAAGTACGACAAGGCGATGCAGCTGAAGGTTCCGGTTCTCGACGAGAACGGCTTCCGGATCCTGCTCGAACAAGGTCCCGAAGCCGCTCAGGAGGCCGCGCTGCCCGTCGCCGAGTAGTCGTCGGCCGCCCTCGGCCGCGGTCGGTCGCGGTCGGTCGCGGGCGCCCGCGGCCGGCGCGCCGGGCCCCGACGGCCCCCGGAAGCTCACCCGTTCGGCGCATACCAGATCGTTAGGGGTGGCCTGGTCGCATTCGGGCAAGAGATGGAGAGCGCTGCCCGTAGCGGCCCTCCGCGGCCTAGTGTGGTGACCGTGCGTCCGTCGCGCACGGCCGCGCCAGAGCCCTGCCGGCGCGCAGGAGCAGGACACGCGTGTCCGGCGCGGCGGGACGACGGCCCAGTGGCATCACGACGGCCCCGCGTTGCGACGGCACCGCCGGCTGTGAGAGGGACGGGAATGAAACCGACCGAGAGCGCCGCCCCGGTCGCACGGCCCCAGGGCCGCGCGGCGTTCGTGGGCATCACCTCCGGGCTCCCCGGAGCGCTGGTGGGCATCGCCGCCGTCGTGCTCGCCGCCGGTCTGTACCGGACGCTGAGCACCGGCCAGGGGCTCTTCCCCGGCGGCGCCGCCGGCTGGTCGCTCGCCGTCCTCACCGGCCTCATCGTCGGACACCTGGTCGCCCTCGGCCGCGACCGCTGGTGGGGCGGCACCGGCTCCGGCGCCGCCCTCACCCTCGCCGTACTGCTCCTCTACGGCTGGGTGCCCGCCTCCCTGGTCTCCCTCACCGTGGTCCTCCTGGTCGCCGCCGCCCGCCGCCACCGCTGGCGCCAGGGCCTGCTGCACGGCGCCGTCGACGTCATCGGCACCGGCGCCGCCGCCCTCGTCCTGGCCACCTTCAGCGACGTGCCCACCGTCGCGCAGCCCTGGCAGCCGCTCGACTGGGGGATCGCGGACGTACCGGAAGTGATGCTCGCCGCCGTCGCCTACCTCGTGGCGACCCGGCTGCTGCTGTGGTACGCGCTCGCCCCGCAGACCGGCGGACTGCCCACCGCCGCGCGCACCGCCCTGGTCCGCCAGGGCCTGGTCGCCGCCGCCCTGCTCGCCATCGCGCCCCTCGTCTGCGTCGTCGCCGCCTCCCGGCCCCCGCTCCTGCCGCTCTTCGTCGTCCCGCTGATCGCCCTCGACTCCACCCTGTGGATCGCCCGCGCCCGCGCCGAGGAACAGCTGCGCGACCCGCTCACCGGACTGCCCAACCGCCAGTGGCTCCTGGAACGCACCTGGACCGCCCTGGAGGAGGCCGAGGCCGAGGGCGTCCGCTCCGCACTCGTCCTGATCGACCTCGACCGTTTCCGATCGGTCAACGACACCCTCGGACACCTCGCCGGCGACCGGCTGCTGCTCCAGATCGCCGAACGGCTCCGGCTCGCCCTGCCCCGCGGCGCCGAGGCCGCCCGGCTCGGCGGCGACGAGTTCGCCGTCCTGCTGCCCACCGCCGACTCCACCACCAGCGCCCAGCGGGTCGCCCGCCACCTCGTCGCCGAACTGTCCTCCCCGCTCGACCTCGACGGCCTCACCCTGGTCCTGGAGGCCAGCGCGGGCGTCGCCGTCTTCCCCGAACACGCGCTCGACGCCGAGGGCCTGCTGCGCCGCGCCGACGTCGCCATGTACCAGGCCAAGCGGGACCGCACCGGCGTCGAGGTGTACGAGTCCAAGCGCGACTCCAACACGCCCGACCGTCTCGGCCTCCTCGGCGACCTGCGCCGCGCCCTCGACGCCGGCGAGGTCGAACTGCACTACCAGCCCAAGGTCCGCTTCGACGGCCAGGTGGCCGGCCTGGAGGCGCTGGTCCGCTGGGTCCATCCCGAGCGAGGGAAGGTTCCTCCGGACGAGTTCATCGCCATCGCCGAGTCCTCCGGCCTGATGCCCCACCTCACCGAGTACGTCCTGGAGACCGCCCTCGCCCAGGTCGCCCGCTGGCGCGCCCAGGGCCTCGACGTGCCGGTCGCCGTCAACGTCTCGCCCCGCGACGTCCACACCCCCGGCTTCGCCGGCGCCGTCGCCGCCCGGCTCGCCCGGCACGGCGTCCCGGCCGGCGCGCTCCAGCTGGAGATAACCGAGCACGTCCTCCTGGAGGACCCGCAGCGCGCCGCCGACACCATGGCCGGCCTCACCGGCCACGGCGTCAAGATGTCCCTCGACGACTTCGGCACCGGCTACTCCTCCCTCGTCCATCTGCGCCGCCTGCCGGTGAGCGAACTGAAGATCGACCGCTCCTTCGTCGCCCGGCTCGCCGTCGATGCCGAGGACGCCGAGATCGTCCGCTGCACCCTCGACCTCGCCCACTCGCTCGGCCTGCTCGTCGTCGCCGAGGGCGTCGAGGACGACGAGACCTGGGAGCGGCTGCGCGACCTCGGCTGCGATGCCGTCCAGGGCTGGCTGGTCGCCGCCGCCATGCCGCCCGCCGAGACCACCGCCTGGCTGCGCGCCCGCGGCGAACACGGCTGGCGCCGCCCCTCCGAGATCGCCGCCGCGGAGATCGCCGCGGCGGCCCAACGCGATCCCGCCGCTGACCGTGTCGGGCAGTGACTCCGGTCGGCCCGGGTGATGGCGTACCGTTGTGTCCCCGGTCCGCGACCGGGGTGTCCCCGCGCCAGGGGATGATCCGGCCGACGAACTCGAGCATTTCGCCGGACAGCTCTGCTCCCCGCGTCAGCGGGGATGGCGATCGGTGTTCGTGGCCGTGGCGCGCGCCCCCTAGGATTGCGGTACATCCACAAGACTCACCCAGAGGATCGCTGCATGCCTGGCATCACGCGCGAGGAGGTCGCACACCTCGCTCGGCTGGCGCGTCTGGAACTCGCCGACGAGGAACTCGACCACTTCGCCGGACAGCTCGACGACATCATCGGCGCGGTCGCCCGCGTCTCCGAGGTCGCCGACCAAGACGTACCGCCGACCTCCCACCCGCTGCCGCTGACCAATGTCATGCGCGCGGACGAGGTCCGTCCGTCGCTCACCCCCGCGCAGGCGCTCTCCGGCGCCCCGGCCCAGGAGCAGCAGCGTTTCAAGGTGCCGCAGATCCTGGGGGAGGACTAAGAACGTCATGACGGACAACAGCACCATCATCAAGCTCACCGCCGCCGAGATCGCGGCGAAGATCGTCTCCGGCGAGCTCACCGCCGTCGAGGTCACCGAGGCCCACCTCGCCCGGATCGACGCCGTCGACGAGAAGGTCCACGCCTTCCTGCACGTCGACCGCGAGGGCGCCCTCGCCCAGGCCCGCGCCGTGGACGAGAAGCGTGCCCGCGGCGAGAAGCTCGGCCCGCTGGCCGGTGTCCCGCTCGCGCTCAAGGACATCTTCACGACCGAGGGCGTGCCCACCACGGTCGGCTCCAAGATGCTGGAGGGCTGGATCCCTCCGTACGACGCCACGCTGGTCAAGAACCTGAAGGCCGCGGACGTGGTCATCCTGGGCAAGACCAACATGGACGAGTTCGCCATGGGCTCCTCCACCGAGAACAGCGCCTACGGCCCGACCGGCAACCCCTGGGACCTCACCCGGATCCCCGGCGGCTCCGGCGGCGGCTCCTCGGCCGCGCTCGCCTCGTACCAGGCCCCGCTCGCCATCGGCACGGACACCGGCGGCTCCATCCGCCAGCCCGCCGCCGTCACCGGCACCGTCGGCGTCAAGCCGACCTACGGCGCGGTCTCCCGCTACGGCATGGTGGCCTTCTCCTCCTCGCTCGACCAGGGCGGCCCCTGCGCCCGTACGGTCCTCGACGCGGCCCTGCTGCACGAGGCCATCGCCGGGCACGACCCGCTCGACTCGACCTCCATCGACGCGCCGGTCCCGCCGGTCGTCGAGGCCGCCCGCAACGGCTCGGTCGCCGGCATGCGCGTCGGTGTCGTCAAGCAGTTCCGCGGCGAGGGCTACCAGGCCGGCGTCGTGCAGCGCTTCGACGAGTCCGTCGAGCTGCTGAAGTCGCTCGGCGCCGAGATCGTCGAGGTGGACTGCCCGACCTTCGACCTCGCGCTCTCCGCGTACTACCTGATCGCGCCGTCCGAGTGCTCGTCCAACCTGGCCCGCTTCGACGGTCTGCGCTACGGCCTGCGGGCCGGCGACGACGGCTCCCGGTCCGCCGAGGACGTCACCGCGCTCACCCGCGAGGCCGGCTTCGGCCCCGAGGTCAAGCGCCGCATCATCCTCGGTACGTACGCGCTGAGCTCCGGCTACTACGACGCCTGGTTCGGCTCGGCCCAGAAGGTCCGCACCCTCATCACCCGCGAGTTCGAGAAGGCCTTCGAGCAGGTCGACGTCATCGTGTCGCCGACCACGCCGACCACCGCCTTCGCGATCGGCGAGCGCGCCGACGACCCGATGGCGATGTACCTCGCGGACCTCTGCACGATCCCGACCAACCTGGCGGGCAACGCCGCCATGTCGCTGCCCTGCGGCCTCGCGCCGGAGGACGGCCTGCCGGTCGGTCTGCAGATCATCGCCCCCGCCCTGAAGGACGACCGCCTCTACAAGGTCGGTGCCGCCGTCGAGGCCGCCTTCGTGGAAAAGTGGGGCCACCCGCTGCTCGAGGAGGCTCCGTCGCTGTGAGTACGACCACGAGTTCCACCAGTGCACTGCAGAAGGCCAAGGGCTTCAAGAAGTCCAAGACCGGTACGTACCTGTCCATGGGCACCACCGCGTTCGGCGCCATCGCCGTGACGAAGCAGATCAAGAAGGCCCGCGCCGAGCATGACACGCTCAAGCTCGTCGACGCCGTGGTGTCCGCCGCCGCCATCGTCACCGGCCTCGCGATCCTGTATCGCGAGCTGAAGCGCCTCGGCGACGACGACGTCCTGCTGGGCTGAGAGGGAAAGTTCCACCGTGACTGTCACTGAACTGCTGTCGTACGAGGCGGCGCTCGCCGAGTTCGACCCCGTCATGGGCCTTGAGGTCCATGTCGAGCTCGGCACGAAGACGAAGATGTTCTGCGGCTGCTCGACCGAGCTCGGCCAGGACGCCAACGCGCAGACCTGCCCCACCTGCCTCGGCCTGCCCGGCGCCCTGCCGGTCGTCAACGCCGTCGGCGTCGAGTCCGCGATCAAGATCGGCCTCGCGCTGAACTGCGAGATCGCCGAGTGGTGCCGCTTCGCCCGGAAGAACTACTTCTATCCGGACATGCCGAAGAACTTCCAGACCTCGCAGTACGACGAGCCGATCGCCTTCAACGGCTATCTGGACGTCCAGCTGGAGGACGGCGAGGTCTTCCGCGTGGAGATCGAGCGCGCCCACATGGAGGAGGACACCGGCAAGTCCACCCACATTGGTGGCGCGACCGGCCGCATCCACGGCGCCTCGCACTCGCTGCTCGACTACAACCGGGCCGGCATCCCGCTCATCGAGATCGTCACCAAGCCGATCGTCGGCGCGGGCGAGCGGGCCCCCGAGGTCGCCAAGGCGTACGTGGCGGAGCTGCGCGCGCTCATCCTCGCCCTGGGCGTCTCCGAGGCCCGTATGGACCAGGGCCAGATGCGCTGCGACGTCAACCTCTCCCTGATGCGGAAGGGCGCGTCGGAGTTCGGCACGCGCTCGGAGACGAAGAACGTCAACTCGCTGCGCTCCGTGGAGCGGGCGGTGCGCTACGAGGTCCAGCGCCACGCGGCGATCCTGGAGTCCGGCGGCACGGTCGTCCAGGAGACCCGGCACTTCCACGAGGACGACGGCTCCACCACCTCGGGCCGCATCAAGGACAACGCCGAGGACTACCGCTACTTCCCCGAGCCGGACCTGGTGCCGGTGGCCCCCGCCCGCGAGTGGGTCGAGGAGCTGCGGAAGGGCCTGCCCGAGCTGCCGCGCGTGCGCCGCAACCGGCTCCGCGAGGAGTGGGGCGTGTCGGAGCACGACATGCAGGCCATCCTCAACGCGGGCGCGGTCGACGCGATCGTCGCCACGACCGAGGCGGGCGCCGACGCGGCGTCGGCCCGCAAGTGGTGGATGGGCGAGCTGGCCCGTAACGCCAACGAGAAGGGCGTCTCCCTGGAGGAGCTGCCCATCACCCCGGCGGACGTGGCGCGCGTGTCGGCCCTGGTCGCCGCCGGTGACCTGACCGACAAGCTGGCCCGTCAGGTCATCGAGGGCGTCCTCGCCGGCGAGGGCACCCCGGACGAGGTCGTCGAGAAGCGCGGTCTGAAGGTCGTCTCCGACGACAGCGCGCTCGGCGCGGCGGTCGACGAGGCCATCGCGGGCAACGCGGGCATCGCCGACAAGATCCGCGGCGGCAAGGTCGCCGCGGTCGGCGCCCTGGTCGGCGCGGTCATGAAGGCCACGCGCGGCCAGGCCGACGCGGCGAAGGTCAAGGACCTGATCCTGGAGAAGCTGGGCGTCACCGAGGGCTGATCCCCGCCCCCGGGCATCGAACGGCCCCGCACCGGAACTCCGGTGCGGGGCCGCCCTCATGTCAGAAGCAGGAGACGGTGGTCGTGGGACGCAGCAGCAGCGAGCTGGCCTCGTCGCGCTGACCGTTGTGGTTGCCGTCGATGCCGTCGTCCGTGAGCTGGTTGTACTCGACCGAGCTGCCCGGGTTGACGCAGAAGACGAGTCCGCCCTGGTAGCCGATGTCGTAGTAGTAGTGGCTCTCGTAGCCGCCGCTGCTGGAGTTGCTGGCCGACCACGAGTTGTCGTTCACGCCGTGCCCGCTGGTGAACACGTCGTTCCTGAAGTCGTAGTCGCTGTTGAAGTACTGGTGCACCGGGGTGTTGAGGTTGCCCTCGAAGAGGCAGTGGTAGCCCGAGGGGCAGTACGGGCCCGCCGAGGCGGTCGTCGCGGTGGCGACGCCGCCGCCCACGAGGAGCGCGGTCGCGCCGGCGACGGCGGCGGCCTTCCGGCGGAATCCGGCGTTCATGCCGATCCTGCGCATGTTCTGTTCTACCTTTCGGTTGTCGGTAGTGCTGTGAGAGGCACCGTCCGCATGGGCGCACGGGGGAGAGGAAGCTCCTCCGTGCGCCACCTTCCGTCTGCGGACGCTCAGAAGCAGGAGATGGTCGTCGAGGGGCGCATCAGCAGCGAGCTGGCCTCGTCGCGCTGGCCGATGTGGTTGCCGTCGACGCCGTCGTCCGAGAGGCGGTCGTAGTTGACCGCGCTGCCCGGGTTGACGCAGAAGACCAGGCCGCCGCTGTAGCCGGTGTCGTAGTAGTAGTGGCTCTCGTAGCCGCCGCTGCTGGAGTTGCTGGCCGACCACACGTTGTCGTTGATGTTGTTCGAGGTGCCGTCGAAGTAGTTGTCGGTGAAGTTGGGGTCGCTGTTGTAGAACGCGTGCCCGGCGGAGGTGCCGATGCCGCCGTAGAAGACGCAGTGGTAGCCCGAGGCGCAGTTGGGGCCGGCCGAGGCGGTCGTCGCGGTGGCGATGCCGCCGCCCACGAGGAGCGCCGTGGCGCCGGCGACGGCGGCGGCCTTCCTGCGGAGGCCGGACTTCGGGCGGGACGGGGTCGAGGACATGATCGGTCTCTCTTTCGTGTGGGGAAATGCGGGGAACATCCGCTCGCCGGGACCGGCGAGCGGAAGACTGTGCGGGAGGGGCGGGGGCGGGAGAGGAGGGCTCAGCCGGTCGTCGAGCCGCTCAGGACCTCGCCGGCCGCCTTGTTCTGACGGTCCGACAGCTTCTTCCAGTCGGCTCCGACGGTCGGGTTCTTGTCGAGCCAGCGCTGCTGCGCGGCGGCGAGCCGCTGGTACGCGGTGGTCAGGTACCCCGTCTCCGCCTTGCAGCGCAGATCCGCCGCAGCGACCGGGCTGGTCCGCCGGGCGTCGGCCGAGGGCAGCGAGTTCAGGACCTGCACGGGGTCCTGGGCCTTGACCTTGGCCCGGTCCATGCACGCCCGCCAGCGCGTGGTCGCCGCCCGGAACCCGGGGTCCTTCTCCACGTCGCCGCGCGCCAGCTCCTGCGCCTCGAACAGCATGATCCGCACCTGGAGCCAGCGCATCCGCCCGTCGCCGAGCAACCGCTTCTCCGCCTCGGCGAGGCAGCCCTCGCCCGGCCGCGAGACGCTCATCCGGATGCCCTTCGTCGAGACCCGCGCGCTCTCCCGGCCGAACAGGGCCTGGGCGTAGGCGGGGGTGCTCTCCGGGCTGCCGGGCCGGGGCGGCGCCTCGGGCGGTGTCGCGGGCGACGCCGTGGCGGCGCGCGGCGGGACCGAGGACTCGAGGCCGAACGGCCGCGGACGCTCCTCCGCGCCGCCCCCGCCATCCGTGCCCCCGTCCTTGCCCGTGTCCGCAGCCGGGGGAGCGGGGGCGTAGCGGTAGCCGCGCTCGGCCATGCAGGCGATGGCCACCTTCTGCTGGGCCTGGGCGCCGTGCAGCTGAGGGGTGAACAACAGGGCGGTGATCGGCGGGAGTTCGTGCAGCGCGGTCAGCTCGGCCGGTGCCATCACCTGCTTCGGCGCGGGCGCCGGGGCCGGTGCCGTGGACGGCCCGCCGGCCGCTCCGGAGCAGCCTGCCACGGAGGCGAGGACCGCTCCCGCGACCGCTCCCGCGGCCAGTGCGCGTACGAGCCCCCGCGCGGCGACACGCGCACCGCAAACGTTCTTCGCCAGGGTCTCGGGCATTTTACGATCCACCGTCCTGTTGGTGAGTGCGTTGATCGAACACTGTTCGGTCAGAGTCTGTGAGGACGGGGGGAGTTCCGTGAACTTCGTTGCGCTGGAACGCAATTGCCGTGGTGGGAGGGGTTGAGAGGATGCTGCGCATCCACTTCACGGGAGAGGACCTCGCGCGGGTGCGGATCGCATCCGAACCCGACCCGATGTGGGAGCTGCTGATCAGCCTGCACCGGCTGCGAAGACGGGACGCGGGGGTGCTGTTCGGGCCCTGGCTGCGCGAGTCGCTGCCCCGAGTCCCGTCCGCCACACGCCTGTTGACGGCGCTCGCGCCGCCTGTCGGCTACGCGGTGGACTTCCTGACGCCCGCGGTCGACGGCGGTCTGGCCGAACGCCTTGAGGCCCTGCGCTCCACACCGCTGCGTCAAGTGCACCGGGACTTACGGGAGTTCACACGCCAGAACGGGGCCAGGCGGATGCCGTCCTGGAGCCGGGAGCTGGCGGAGGGGGACACCGAGGGCATCGGCCGGCTCGCCGACGCGGCCGGCGCGTACTTCGACACCGTGCTCGCGCCGTTCTGGGAGCGCATTCGGGTGCAGGTCAGCCGGGACAGGTCCCGGCGCTCGACCGTGCTCGCGGAGGGCGGCTGGGACGCGGTCCTCAACACGATCCATCCGTCCGCGCAGTGGGACTATCCGGTGCTCCGGCTCGACTTCCCGGTCGACCAGGACCTGCATCTCGGCGGCCGCGGCCTGCTGCTCCAGCCGTCGTTCTTCAGCCGTTACGCGCCGACGACGCTGGCCGACCCGACGCTGCCGCCGGTCCTGGTCCACCCGATCGAGCACGACGCCGCCTGGGCGACCCCGGAGGCCCGGCCGGCCGACGGACGCGCGCTCGCGGCCCTGATCGGCCCGACCCGGGCGATCCTGCTGTCGGCGCTCGCGGACGGCATCGCGACGACGGGCGAGCTCGCCCGCGCCGCGGGCACCACGGCGCCCAACGCCAGCCGCCACATCACGGCCCTGCGGGAGGCGGCGCTCGTCACCAGCCTGCGTCACCGCAACGCGACCCTGCACACCGTCACCGAGCTCGGCCTCGCGCTCCTGGACGGAGGCAGCCCCCGTATCCGCGTGTGACACGGCGAATGCGGGGGGCCGTCCCTGGGGCGTGTCTTGTGGGCCGGCCGAGCCGTCCTACCGCCTGAGGAGCGGGGCCGCGATGATCCCGCTTCCCGAGTCGGTGCAGGTCGACTCGACCTTGAGCCGGAGCCGCAGCGCCCCGCTGATGTCCAGGGTCCGGGAGATCGGCTTGCCCAGGTGCACGGTCTCGTTGAAGTCGGCGGGCTTGTCGTCGACCGAGATCACGATCCGCGCGCTCTCGATCTCGGAGCCGTCATCGATGCCGGCGGTGAACTCGAAGGACTTCCACTCCCGGTTGAGGTCGTACTCGACGTAGGCCCCGCCGTAGCAGTCGCCGATCAGCGCCGCGCCGTACTCCTTGGTGTTGATCTTGGCGCTGCCGACGGTGAAGTCATCGGGGTCGCTGACCGAGGCGAGGGCGGTCAGATCGGCCACGGGCGCGTCCGGGACGGAGCCGGGGTCGACCGACGGGCTGCCGCTCCCGCTCGGGTCGACGGGCTCCTCCGTCGCGGGGTCCTCGGTCGTCGGTTCGTCCGTCGGCTGCTCGGTGGTCGGCTCGGGCGTCACCGGGGCCGAGGTGGAGGGCGGCGCGGCCTGGTCGTTCTTGCCGTCCCCGCCGGCCTTGTCGTCGCGGTCGGCGAGCATCCGGACCCCGACCACCGCGAGGACGGCGATCAGCAGCACCCCGGCGACGGCGCCGAACACCAGCCCCTTGCGGCTCTTGCGCGGCTCCGGCCGCCCGGGTCCGGTGGGCATCCCGGCCGTAGGAGCACCAGGGCCTCCGTACGCCGGGATGCCGGCGGTCGGCTGCCCGTACGGGGCCGGGGCCTGGGCAGGGGCCGGCGCCCCGAAGCCCACCGTGGGCGTGTCGGCCACCGGCGCGGGCGGGGTGGGCGGAGGGGTCGCCGGGAGCGGCGGGACGGCCGGCGCGGCGGCGGCCGGGGCGTCGGACGGGGCGTCCGCCGGGCGGGGCGGGACCGCGTCCTCGGGCTCGGCCGGCCGGGAGGTCGTGGTCGTGGACACCACCCCGTGCCGGACCTCCTTGACCCACGCCGAGAGCGACAGCGGACGCCGGTCGGCGTCGGCCGCCGCGATGGCGAGCACCCGTTCGCGCTGCTCCGCCGTGAGCCCGGCGAGCTGCGGTACGGCGCCGAGCGCCGCGGTGAGCTGCTCGGGCGCGGAGGGCGGCGACTGGCCGCTCAGCAGGAAGTAGGCGATGGCCCCGAAGGCGTACCGGTCGGTGGCCGGGGTCCGCTTGCCGTCGAAGATCTCCGGCGCCGCGTAGCCCGGGGTGAACCACACCTCGGCGGTCTGGTGGTCGGCGGTCAGCTTGCTGAGGCCGAAGTCGACGAGGGTGGCCTGGCCGTGCTCGTCGACCATGACGTTGCCCGGCGAGAGGTCGCCGTGCACCACGGTCCGCCCGGACGGCGTGGCCTTGCCGGAGTGCAGCCAGTCGAGGACGTCCGCGAGCTGTTCGAGGGTCCGCATGACCTCGCGCCGCTCGGCGGGCGTGGCCAGGGACCGCTCGGCGCGCCAGTCGCGCAGGTCGAGGCCGTCGACATGGTTCATGACGAGGACGAGCGCCCGGCCGGTCAGGGTCTCGGACTCGCCGGGCCGGTGGATGGGCGCGCCCTGGAAGTGCTCGCGCACCCCGACGACGCCGGGGCGGCTGACGAAACGCAGCAGTTCGGCCTGCTCGTTCCACTTGTTGCTGACCCGCTCGAAGATCTCGGGCGTGATCGTCGTCTTGGAGTCCAGGACCTTGACGACGACGGGCTCGGTGCCGCCCGCAAGCTCGATCTCCGCGAGATAGAGCACGGCCTCGCCGCCGCGCCCGATGGACCGGAGCAGCCGGTACCGGTCGGGCGCGGAGTCGGGTCCGATGTGATGCGCTGTACCGCTCAATGTTCCCCCAAGACCCATGAGTTGACAGGCGATCAGCTTGCCGCCCGCGCGGAGCCGGGGTCAACTCGGCACCAACCGGTGCGGGCCCGCCCCTGTGCGTACGTCAGCCCTCGGGTGGACATCGTGCCTCCATGAGGAAGCGCGGTACCCCCACGGTACTCAGCCCGGCACCGCCCCGCGCCGACGTGACCGAGAGTGCTCGCGAACCCCACCGTTCGGACAAGGGGAAACCGTGATGACGGCCCGCGCCGCCCTGTGAGAGGCTCCGCTCCGCTCTGCCGACCCTGGCGGAGCAGGGGAGGGAGCAGAACATGTCGGTGGAACCGACGGATTACGTCGCCCGTCTGCGCGCGCAGGCGAACGATCCGGGCCGCGAGGAGGCGCTGCGGCGCGACAGGAGGGCGCGGCGCCTCAAGATCGGGGCCGCGGCAGGTGCCGGTGTACTGCTGCTCGGCGGGTTCGGGTTCTGGCTGACCGACGTGACGGGGGAGCGGCCGCCCTACGAGCCGTACGGCGCCGGGGTGCTCGACGAGGAGGCCTGGCCTCTGGAATGGCCGTACACGCCCGACATGCCGTTCCGGAACTCGCCCGCCGCCGGCTGGACCGAGGGGGCCGACGGGATCTACGTCCCCGTGCCGATGGCTTCCGGAGGGCTCACGGCGAAGGACATCACCGCCGTCCTCGACGACGTGAAGACCCTGCTCGTCGAGACCAACGTCGCGGAGGACACCCTCGCCGGCGCCGAGCCGGCGGCAGCGCTCGCCCTGCTGGACCCGAGCGGAGCCGACGAGGCCGTACGGAAGGACATGGTCACCCGCTTCGACCCCGCGGAGGCGTACCTGGACGAGAGCGGTGTCCGGACGAAGGGGACGATGACGTACAAGGTCTCGGCGGCGGGGGAGCTGGCCGTGCACGTCGACTTCTCCTTCGTCTACCCCCTGGTGCGGGCCGAGGGCGGCCACGAGGTCGTCCCGGGCGCCCCCGAGGTGGCGCGGATCGCCGTACGGCGACAGTTCACGGTCACGTCGAAGGACGGGAAGCTCGTGCTCGGCGCCTACGCGAGCGAGGTCGCCAACCACGACTGCTCGGCTCCGAAGGACGGATACCTCCACCCGCTCTTCGCCGAGGGGCGGTGGAAGGCGGGCCAGGCGGCCAAGGAGACCAAGGTCGCCCTGGCCGACCTGTACGACGAGAAGCGGGTCCTCCCGAGCGGTCCCGGCCACTGCGTCACCCCGAGCGGGACCTGACACGCCGGGGCTTCGGCCCCGCGACGCCAGGGGCGCGACGCCGGGGGTGAGGACCGCTGCTTCCGCGGTCCGCGCCGCAGTCCTCACCGCGGTCCTCACCGCGGTCCTCACCTCCTTCTTTATGCGCTTCCGACATCCCTGTGAGGATCGCCACGAAACGGACAAACGATCACGTTTGGCTGTAACAGTGGGCGGAGTACAGGTCCACCCAGGGGAGAACGTCCGTTGGCAGCTATCGCCCGGTGGTGCGTGCAGCACCGCCTCGTCGCCGTTCTGCTCTGGCTCGTCGCCCTCGGCGGCGCCGTGACCGGAGCGGCGCTCGCCGGAAGCGCGTACTCGAACGACTACGAGGTGCCCGGCACCGAGTCCGGGCGGGCCACCGCCCTCCTCGACCGCGGCTTCCACGGCGCCGGCGGCGACAGCGACACCATCGTCTGGCACACCGACCACGGCAGCGTCCGCGCCGCCGGCGTCGAGCAGCGGATGACCGCCATGCTCCACCAGGTCGAGGACCTGCCCGGCATCGCCTCCGTCACCTCCCCGTACGGCTCCACGCCGGGCCAGATCAGCGAGGACGGGCGCACCGCCTACGCCGCCGTCACCTTCGACGCGCAGGCCGCCGACATCCCGAAGGCCCAGGCGCAGGCCCTCGTGGACACCGCGAAGGCCGCCGCCACGGACGGCGTCCAGGTCGAGCTCGGCGGCAGCGCCGTCGGCGCCACCGTGGCGCCCGGCGGGCACATGGCCGAGGCGGTCGGCGTGGCCGTCGCCGCCGTCGTCCTCTTCCTCGCCTTCGGCTCCCTCGCCGCCGCCGTCCTCCCCATCGCGACCGCCCTGGTCAGCGTCGGCCTCGCGTACTCCGGCATCGTGCTCCTCGGGCATCT
Source organism: Streptomyces sp. NPDC048623 (assembly GCF_040650755.1). Lineage (NCBI taxonomy): Bacteria > Bacillati > Actinomycetota > Actinomycetes > Kitasatosporales > Streptomycetaceae > Streptomyces > Streptomyces sp. NPDC048623. The sequence goes on along the minus strand of NZ_JBEZHV010000018.1, from coordinate 135,748 downwards.
GATGACGGTCGCCGACTTCGCGCCGATGCTCGGCATGCTCATCGGCCTCGGCGTCGGCATCGACTACGCGCTGTTCATCGTGACCCGGCACCGCAAGGGCCTCAAACGCGGTCTGCCCGTGAACGAGGCCGCCCGGATCGCCGTCGCCACCACCGGCCGGGCCGTGGTCTTCGCGGGCGCCACCGTCTGTATCGCCCTGCTCGGCATGCTCATCCTCCGGCTCGGCTTCCTCAACGGCGTGGCCATCGCCGCCTCGCTCACCGTCGTCCTCACCGTCGCCGCCTCCGTCACCCTGCTGCCCGCGCTGCTCTCCCTCATCGGCATGCGCGCGCTGAGCCGCAAGGAACGCCGGCAGCTCGCCGAGCACGGCCCGCAGCCCGAGCTGCCCACCGGCTTCGCCGCCCGCTGGTCCGCCTTCGTCGAGCGCCACCCCAAGCTGCTCGGCGCGGTCGCCGCCGTCGTCATGGTGGTGCTCGCCCTGCCCACCTTCGGGCTCCACCTGGGCAGCTCCGACCAGGGCAACAACCCCGCCACGGCCACCACCCGCAAGGCCTACGACCTGATGGCCGACGGCTTCGGGCCCGGCGCGAACGGCCCGCTCGCCCTCGTCGCCCAGCTCGACGGCGCCGACGACCGGGTCGCCCTCGACGCGCTCCCGGCCCGCCTCGCGCACACCAAGGGCGTCGAGTCGGTCTCGCCGGTCACGTACAACAGCACCGGTGACACCGCCGTCCTCACCGTCGTCCCCGACTCCTCGCCCCAGTCCACGGCCACCAGCGAGCTCGTCGACCGGCTGCGCCACGACGTGCTGCCGACCGCCGAGGACGGCACCTCGCTCCAGGTCGAGGTCGGCGGCGTCACCGCCTCGTACGACGACTTCGCCGACATCATCGTCGGCAAGCTGCCCCTCTTCGTGGGCGCCGTGATCGCCCTCGGCTGCGTACTGCTGCTGCTCGCCTTCCGCTCGATCGGCATCCCGCTCAAGGCCGCCCTGATGAACGTCATGGCCGTCGCCGCGGCCTTCGGCGTGGTCGTCGCGATCTTCCAGTGGGGCTGGGGCAGCGAGGCGCTCGGCCTCGGCAGCGCCGGGCCCATCGAACCCTTCCTGCCCGTGATCATGGTCTCGGTGCTCTTCGGTCTCTCCATGGACTACCAGGTGTTCCTGGTCAGCCGGATGTACGAGGAGTGGCTGGAGACCGGCGACAACCGCCGCGCGGTCCGGGTCGGCCTCGCCGAGACCAGCCGCGTGATCAACTCCGCGGCGGTCATCATGATCTCCGTCTTCCTCGCCTTCGTCCTCTCCGGCGACCGGGTCATCGCGATGTTCGGCATCGCGCTCGCCGCCGCCGTCGCCCTCGACGCCTTCGTCCTGCGCACGCTCCTCGTCCCCGCCCTCATGCACATGCTCGGCGGCGCCAACTGGTGGCTGCCCCGCTGGCTCGACCGCCGGCTGCCGCGGATCAGCATCGAACCGCCGGAGTGCCGCGTGGCCGCCGACGCCCGCGCGGCCGACGCGGCCCGTGCGAAGATCGCCGCGGACGCCGTGGAGGCCACGGCGCACGGGGAGTCCGCCGAGGCCGCGCGGATACCCGGACAGCGGGTGACGACGGGACCGGCGGAGGAGACCGAGGATGTTCGCGATACCACTGGGTGACGACGGCGCCGAGCTCAGCACGCTCGACCCCTGGCAGGCCGAGGAGTTCCTCGCCCACATCGACCGGGGCCGCGCGTTCATCGGGGCCCACGTCGGCCTCCCGGACATCGTCACCGACCTCGACACCGCCCGCGCCCACCTCACCCGCTACGCCGACCGGGCCGCCCGCGACGCCGGCCACATCTACGGCATCCGGGTCGACGGCCTCCTCGTCGGCGGCGTGCTCTTCGTCCACTTCGACACCGAGAGCGGCACCGCCGAGGCCGGCTGCTGGATCGAGCCCGGGTACGCCGGGCGGGGCCTGGTCACCCGCGCCTGCCGGGCCATCATCGACTGGGCGATCGAGGAGCGCGGCATCCACCGCGTCGAGTGGCAGGTCTCGCCCGAGAACACGCCCAGCATCGCCGTCGCCCGCCGCCTCGGCATGACCAAGGAGGGCGTGCTGCGCGAGAACTACCCCTACCGCGGCAAGCGCAACGACACGGAGATCTGGTCGGTGCTCGCCCCGGAGTGGCGCGCGGCGAAGACCGCCTGAGGCCCTGACGGGGCCGTCAGGGAACGGACGTACGGGAGCGGACGTACGGGAGCGGGCGGCCGCAGCGCGACCGCCCGCTCCCGCTCCCGCACCCGCCGCCGTCAGCGCACGTCGTAGGCGCGGACCACGGTCTGGCGGACGGAGTTGCCGTTCGCGTCCGTCAGCTCGGCCCTCAGCGTGACCTGCTTGCCGGAGTCGCCCGCGTGGTCCACGGTGGCGCTCCAGGTGCCGTCACGCAGGGCGACCGGGGCCTCGGTCCAGGTCGCGCCTCCGTCGTACGAGTACGACAGCTTCGCATCGGTCAGGGCGGCCGGGGTGTAGCCGGCGTGGCCGGTGGCGGAGAGGCTGATCTTCAGACCGTCGGCCGCGGGAAGGGTCTTGAAGCCGTCCTCGGGGAGCCTGTAGCGGGGGAAGAGGATCGGGATGGGCTGGGAGTAGACGTTCTCGTCGAGCGCCGAACGGAACCGCCAGACGGTGTTGACCCTGACGGACCGCTGCCAGACCTTGGCCGGGGCACCGAACTTCTCGGTGTTCTGCTCCAGTTCGTACGACGCCTCCTCGGCCGGGACCTCGAAGACCCCGAAGGGGTAGTAGCTCGTGCCGATCTGCTCGCCGTTACGACGCAGCTGCAGGTTGCCGATGTCGCCGAACGACCCGTCCTGGGCGTAGTGGGTGCCGTCGCCCCACATCGCGGCGGCGAAGCCGATCAGGCCGCCCTGGCGCTCGGCGGTGAGAACGGGCTTTCCGGCCGCGTCGAGCGGGGCGACCGGGGCGACCGCTCCGTCGTACCAGCGCTCCGTGTCCCGCTCACCCGCCTGGTACGCCCGCCACCGGCCGATCATGAACTCGCCCCAGGGGAAGCTGCTGGAGATGTAGTGGATCCAGGAGGTGTCGCCGGGGGTGACGAACTCGGTGCGCGTGCCGGGCGCCGGGACGACGTCCAGGCCGAGGAACACCTGCGTCCCGTCCGGCCGGGCGGCGCCGACGAAGTCGATGAAGTCGGTGGCGACGCCCATGGCGTGATAGGTCGCCTCCGTGCGGCCGAGCCGCTCGTCGTCGACCTGGTACGTCAGGTCCTCGTCGATCCCGCCGCGCTGGGGGAAGGCGAGGCTGTAGGCGTACGGGGCCTTCGCGCAGGCCTTCCAGCGGAGGGTGACCTGGCCGCCGGACAGCCGGCCGAGCAGCGCGCTCGCCTCGGCGGACTCGACGGCGAGCACCGGCAGCTCGGTGACGGTGCCGGTCGCCGGCACCCAGCGGCCGGCGGCGGAGTGGTACGCGAGGACGGCCTTGGCGCCCGCCGCCCTGGCGTCGCGGGCCTGCTGGTAGACGGAGGTCTGGCCGTCGGCGACACGGACCAGGGCGATCTTCCCCTGGACGCCGGCGGCCGCGAGCTCGCCCGCCGTGCCGGTCTTCGCGTCGACCAGCTGCGCCTCGCCCGTGCCGTCGAGGTTGACCGAACCGGTGGTGGCGGTGATCGGGTGGAGCGTCTCGCCGCCGACGACGGCGAGCTCGGAGATCAGCGGGGTGGTGGCGCGCCAGTAGCTGCCGAACTCGAAGTCGCCGTCGGTCGCCGTGCCCTCGACGGAGGCGTAGTAGCCGCGGAGGGTGCGCCCGCCCGAGAGGGTGCCGGAGTGCTGCCAGGTGTCGTCCCAGGAGCGGTTGAAGGCCAGGGTGGCGGAGCGCACCTCGGTGGGGCGTTCGGTCCTGACCCGCAGCCGGTGGGCGTCGCGGGCGTCCAGGACGACGGTCGTGTCCTTCTGCAGCTTCAGCTGCGGACGGCTCAGGTAGGTGAGGGAGTCGGCGAGCTTCGCGCCCTCGCCCGCGTCGGGGGTGACGACGTAGCTCGACAGGAAGTAGGCGCCGGGGCGCAGCCGGTACTCCTGGACCGCGGCGCCCCCGTTGTAGCGGCGCTCGCCGGTGGCCGTGTCGGTGCCGATGACGTCGAGCGAGGACGTTCCCGCGGCCGGCTTGCCGAGCCGGTCGACGAGCTCGACCTTCAGGGTGACGGTCTCGGGCTGGACGTACAGGGAGAACGGGGTGGAGACGCCGACGCCGTCGGCGGTGGCAAGCACCCGGCCGGTGATGTCGCCGTACTGGCCGGGCTCCAGGTGGGCGGCCGGGTCGAGGACCAGCGGGACCTCGACGGTGGCTCCGGCCGGGACGGTGACGCTGTCCGCGCCGAGCCTGGCGAGGGGCGAGCGCACGTCCGTGCCGTCGTTGCCGGTGACGCGCTGGACGGAGAGGCCGAGCCGCACGGGCCGGTCGGTGGTGTTGGTGTAGGGGACGGCGACGGTGGAGCGGTCCGCGCTGCTCTGGGGCCAGTCGAAGCCGCCGCCCTGGACGGCCGGGGCGCCGAGGACCGTGGCGTCGATCGCCGCCTTGACGTCGAGGCGGCCGCCGCCGGTCTCACGGACGTCGCCGGGCACGGAGGCCTTCGCGGAGGAGACGAGCGCGGCCTTGATCTGCTGCGCGGTCCAGTCGGGGTGACGCTGCTTGACCACGGCCGCGGCGCCCGCGACATGCGGGGTGGCCATGGACGTACCGGACATCGAGCGGTACGCGTAGACGCCGCGCCCGCCCATCGCTGCGGCGGAGATGGTGACACCGGGGGCGGCGATCTCGGGCTTGAGCGTGTGCGAGATCAGTGCCGGTCCGCGACTGGAGAAGTACGCGGTGGAGTCGTCCCGGTCGACGGCGCCGACGGTGAGCACGCTGGGGGCGCAGCCGGGGGAGGAGACGGTGTTGAGGGACGGGCCGGAGTTTCCGGCGGCGATGACGAACAAGGTGCCCTTGGACTGGGCGAGTTGTTCGGCGGCCGTGCTCATGGGGTCGGTGCAGTCGGTCGGGGTCGGGTTGCCGAGGCTCATCGAGACGACGTCGGCCTTGTTGTCGACGGCCCACTGCATACCGGCGATGATCCACGAAGTGGCCCCGGAACCCCAGTCGTTGAGGACCTTGCCGTTCAGCAGCCCGGCACCGGGGGCGACCCCCTTCTTCTTGCCGCCGCTCGCCGCGCCGGAGCCGCCCACGGTGGAGATGGTGTGGGTGCCGTGGCCCTGCCGGTCCTCGGCGGTGGTGGAGTCGGTGAAGTTCGCAGAGGCGACGATCCGGCCCTGGAGGTCGGGGTGTCCGGTGTCCGCGCCGGTGTCCAGGACCGCGACCCTGGTGCCCTTGCCGTCGTATCCGGCGGCCCAGGCGAGGTCCGCGCCGGTCTGCGCGGTGGACCTTTCCAGGGTGGCCTCGACCTTGCGGTCCAGCCAGAGCTTCTTCAGGCCGGAGCCCGCGCGCGAGCGGGGGGAGGTGACGTCGGCCCAGAAGTCCGCCGCGCGCTTCTTGTCGGCCTTCATGGCCACACCGCGGGCCGCCTTCAGCACCAGGCCGCGTGCGGCGCCGCGCGGGGTGGCGGGCACGGCGCGGGCGACGTCGACGGAGGAGCCGTAGACGGCGATCAGCGGGAGGTCGGCGGCGTGCGCGTCGTCGTATCCCTGCCGGATCAGCCCGGTGACGTTGAAGAGTTCCTCGTCGGCCTTGCCGGCGGCGAGCGCCGCGGCGGCGCCCTCCGGATAGACGTACAGGTCCTTGCCCGTCCGACGGGTCTCCAGGAGCGGCACGCTGCCGTCCTCGCGCGGCAGCGCGGTGGCCGCGCTCCGGCCGGAGCCGTCGGTGGTCACCAGCACCCTGTCGCCGGTGACCAGGGTGACCGTGACGGGCTTGCCCGCCTGCCGGACGGCGGCCTCACTGCCGACGAGTGGTCTGGTGCCGGACGCGTCGTCCTGCGGCCGGGCGGCCACGGACGGCGCGAGCGCGGTGACGGCCAGGACGGCGGCGGTCGCCGCTCCCAGGGCCGTACGCGATATCGGGCGCATCGCTCTCCCTCTGCTTGTCGGTGCTGCGGTGGCGACACCATCGCAAAGCGGCGGGCGGCGCGGGAACGATGCGCGGAGGCGGGAACGCGCCATGAATGTTTCCCGCCATGGGTGCTGATGGAAGCATTGCCTCCGGAAGGGGTGAGGGGTGGTGCTGGGAGCGATAGGTCTCGACCGGACACAGGAGTTGGCCTACCGCGTGCTGGTCACGCTCGGGGCCGCCGACGTCCCCGCCCTCGCGCACCGGCTGTCGCTCACCGAGACCGCCGCGGAGGGTGCGCTGCGCCGGCTCGAACGGCAGGGCCTCGCCGCTCGGTCCACGGACCGCGCGGGACGCTGGACGGCGGCCCCGCCCGGGCTCGCGCTCGGCGCGCTGCTCACCCGGCAGCGGCATGAGCTGGAGCAGGCCGAACGGGCCGCGGCGCGGCTGGCGGAGGAGTACCGGACGCAGGCCGCGGAACCCGCGGTGCACGAGCTGGTGGAGGTGGTGACCGGCGCGAGCGCCGTCTCGCACCGTTTCCTCCAGCTCCAGCTGGGGGCGACCCGCGAGGTCTGTGCCCTGGTCACCGGGACACCCGTGGCCGTCACCCCCGTGGACAACTCGGCCGAGGAGCGGGTGGCGAACCGCGGGGTCGCCTACCGCGCGGTGCTTGAGCGCGAGGCGCTGTCGTTGCCCGGCGGGGCCACCGAGCTCACCGCGGCACTGGGACGCGACCAACAGGTCAAGGTGGTCGACCGGGTGCCGACCAAGCTGGTCGTGGCGGACCGGGCCGTGGCGATGATGCCGCTGAGCGCGTCGGGCGCCGAGCCCGCGGCCCTGGTGGTCCACGCGAGCGATCTCCTTGAATCCCTGGTGGGCCTGTTCGAGGCGGTGTGGCGGGACGCGCTGCCGTTGCGGCTCGGCGAGGGCGAGGAGGTCGTCGAGGCGGAACGGTCCGGACCCGACCTCACCGACCTGCGGATCCTCTCCCTGCTGCTTGCCGGATCGACCGACGCCGGCGTCGCCAGACAGCTGGACCTGGGCCTGAGCACCGTGCAGCGGCGGGTCAAGGGGCTGATGCGACGCGCGAGAGTCACGACCCGCCTGCAACTGGGCTGGCACGCGTACGAGAAGGGCTGGGTCACGCGGGGTGCCTAGGGCCTGTCCGGCGGATCAGGGTCGGACAGGCCCCAGGGCCGGATCCGCTTGGACCTGCTCTAAGGCCCCCTGAGGGATGTCTAAGGCCCCCCGTGCGCCGAACATGCGGCACCCGCCCGATGTGGCCGTACCCCCTGGGAGACGAGAGTGGAGGCATCGCAAGGAGCGATGCCGACACCGGGACCGGCGGTCCCGAAACCCCAGGGAGAACACGATGTTCGCGTACGAACTCCACCAGGTCCGCCACACCGAGCTGGTCGCCGAGGCCGCCGCCCAGCGCCTCGCCCGCGAGGCCCGCAAGGCCGCCCGCGAGGCCGCTCGCAGCCGGAGCCACGACCCCGAGGGGCGGGTGAGTCCCGACCGGCGCCGCTTCGCCCGGGCCGCGTGACCGGTCATGCCGTACGACTTCGGCATGCCGTACGAACTCGGCGGCCCGCACGATCCCGGTGGGCCGCGTGACCTCGGCGGGCCGCGTGACGCCCGTACGAGCGAAAACGCGGACGCCTGTGCGATGCTCGGCGCCGTGGAGACCAGGTCAGTCAGCCCCGTCTTCGTCGGCCGGGCCGGCGAACTCACCGCCCTCACCGAGGCGCTCTCCCGCGCGACCGCGGGAGAGCCCCAGGCCCTCCTCCTCGGCGGTGAGGCCGGCGTCGGAAAGACCCGTCTCGTCGAGGAGTTCACCACGCGCGCGCGTGCCGCGGGCGCCGTCGTCGCCCTCGGCGGCTGCGTCGAGATCGGCGCCGACGGACTGCCCTTCGCACCCTTCTCCACCGCCCTGCGCGCCCTGCGCCGCGAACTCCCCGCCGAGTTCGCCGCGGCCGCCGCCGGGCAGGAGGGCGAACTCGCCCGGCTGCTCCCCGAACTCGGCGACCCCACCGGCCCCACGGGCCCCACCGGCCACGAACCCGCCGCCGAGGAGGCCACCGCCCGCCTCTTCGAGCTCACCGTACGGCTCCTGGAAGGCCTCGCCGCCGACCGCACCCTCGCGCTCGTCCTGGAGGACCTGCACTGGGCCGACACCTCCACCCGCCATCTGCTCGCCTACCTCTTCCGCACCCTCGCGCACGGCCGGATCGCCGTCGTCGCCACCTACCGCGCCGACGACATCCACCGCCGCCACCCGCTGCGTCCGCTGCTCGCCGAACTCGACCGGCTGCGCTCGGTCCGCCGCGTCGAACTCGCCCGCTTCACCCGCGCCGAGGTGCACCGCCAGCTCACCGGCATCCTCGCCGCCGAACCCGACCCCGCCCTCCTCGACCAGGTCTTCGCACGCTCCGACGGCAACGCCTTCTTCGTCGAGGAACTCGTCGCCTCCCACACCTCCGGCTGCGCCACCGGCCCCCTGAACGACTCCCTCAGCGACTCCCTGCGCGACCTGCTCCTGGTCCGCGTCGAAGCGCTGCCCGAGGCCGCCCAGCGGATCGTCCGGATCGCGGCGGAGGGCGGCTCCACCGTCGAGTTCGACCTGCTCGCCGCCGTCGCCGGACTCCCCGAGGACACCCTCATCGAGGCCCTGCGCGCCGCCGTCGGCGCCAACATCCTGCTCGCCGCCCCCGACGGCGACGGCTACCGTTTCCGGCACTCCCTGGTCCGCGAGGCCGTCAGCGACGACCTGCTGCCCGGCGAACGCTCCCGGCTGCACCGGCGCTACGCCGAGGCCCTGGAGGCCGACCCCGGCCTGGTCCGCGCCGACGAACGCGCCACCCGGCTCGCCACGTACTGGTACCACGCCCGCGACGCCGCCCGCGCCCTGCCCGCCGTCCTCCGCGCCTCCGTCGAGACCCGCAAGCGCTACGCGTACGCCGAGCAGCTCCGGCTCCTCGAACGGGCCATGGAACTCTGGGACGAGGTCCCCGACGAGGTCCGTGCCGCCCTGCGCCCCATCGACCACGCCGAGTCCTACCCCGCGTGCGGCTGCGACCCCGAGACCCCGCTGCGCCACCTCGACCTGCTCGCCGAGGCCGCCGTCGCCGCCCGGCTCTCCGGCGAACGCGAACGCGCCCTCAAGATCGGCCGCACCGCGCTCCGGATCCTCGACAGCGACGAGGAGCAGGACCCCCTGCGCGCCGCCTGGTTCTACGTCGAACGCGCCCGCCTCCAGTCCGCCCTGGCCCGCGGCGACGGCTGGGCCGAGATCACCCGCGCCCAGGAACTCGTCCGCGGTCTGCCGCCGTCCGCCGTGCACGCCGTGGTCCTCGCCCTCGCCGCCGGCTGGGGCATGCTCCGCAACCCCGGCCCCGAGGCCGTCGCCGACGCCGAACGCGCCGTCGAATACGCCCGGTTGGTCAAGGCCGAGGCCATCGAACTCTCCGCCCGCGGCACCCTCGGCACCATCATGGCCGCCGCGGGCGATCCCGAGGCCGGACTCGCCCAGCTCCACGAGGTACGCGAACGGACCCTGGCCCTCGGCCAGTTCCACGAGGCCTCGCGCACCTACGTCAACATCTCCTCCGTCCTCGAAGGCCTCGGCCGCTCCCGGGAGGCCGTCGAGATCGCCACCGCCGGCATCGAATCCGCCCGCGCCCACGGCCTCGTCGACAGCGCCGGCTGGGTCCGCGCCAACCTCGCCGAGTCCCTGCTCTCCCTCGGCGAGTGGGACCGGGTGCAGGAGGAGACCGAGGCACTGCTCCGCACCGGGGCCGGCGCCTCCAAGCCGGGCGTCACCGCGCAGCTGCTGCTCGCCCACCTCGCCGTCGTCCGCGGCGAACCCGCCCAGGCCACCGCCCGGCTCGCCGAGGCGGCCGCCCGCTACGGCAGCCGCGACCCGATCCCGCAGTACACGCTCCCGATGGCCGAGGTGACGGCTCACATCGCCGCCGCCGAGGGCCGGCTCGGCGACGTACGGGCGGGGTTCGCCGCGGCGGTCGCGGACGGGTGCCCGCCCGGCACCCACCGCTACGGCTGGCCGCTCGCGGCCGCCGCCGCCACCGCGGAGGCCGACGCCCGGGGCCTGCCAGCCGCCGCCGAGGGCCGCGCCGAGGCCCTCGGCCAGATCCGCCGTTTCGTGCGCGGCATGGCGGCTCCGGCGCCCGTCTGGCAGGCGTACTCCCTGTACGTCTCCGCCGAGCTGGCCCGCGCCGAGGGCCGGGACAGCGCGGAACGCCGGGCCGAGATCCTCGCCGCCGTCGAGCCGCTCGACCGGCCCTACGAACTGGCGATGGCCCGCCACCGGCACGCCGACGCGCTGCTCGCCGAGGGCGGGCACCGCGAGGAGGCCGCCGCCCTGCTCCGCGCCGCCCACGCCACCGCCGTACGCCTCGGGGCCCACCCGCTGCGCGAGGACATCGAACTCCTCGCCGCCCGCGCCCGCCTCGCCCCGCTCGACGCCGGCCCGTCCACCGCCCCGGCCAGGCCCGAGCCCGAGTCGGACGCCTTCGGCCTCACCCCGCGCGAACAGGACGTCCTGCGCCTGGTCGCCGCCGGGCGCACCAACCGCCAGATCGCCGAGGAGCTGTTCATCTCGCCGAAGACGGCGAGCGTCCATGTCTCCAACATCCTGGCCAAGCTGGGCGTCGCGGGACGCGGCGAGGCGGCGGCCCTGGCCCACCGCCTGCGGCTGCTCGACGCGCCCGTGTGATCAGTCGCCGTCGGTGTCTTCGGCGTCTTCGGGGGCCTCGGCGGCGGCGGGTATGCGTATGGTCACCTTCCCGGAGGTCAGGTCTATCGGACCCCGGTACGGGTCTCCCTCGCCCAGGTCCTCCCGGGTCAGGGCGAGCCGCTGCCGCTCGTCCTCGGTGTGCTTGCGGCCGGGCGCGAACAGCTCTTCCATCATGTTGAACACGTGCTCCGCCTCCCTGAGGTGTCTAGGACCCCTCGGGACCGACCTCAAGGCGCAGGATCCGGTCGTCGCCGGGTCCCGGGGTGCCCCGGGTGTCGGTCTCGCTGGTCACCAGCCAGAGCCGGGTGCCGCCCGCGGTCGCCAGGACCGTGCGCAGCCGCCCGTACTCTCCCTTCAGGAACGCCGTCGGGTCCCCGGATCGTTCCGCCCCGGAGAGCGGAATGCGCCACAGGCGCTCGCCGCGCAGCGCGGCCATCCAGATCGCGCCGCGTGCGTACGCGATGCCGCTCGGTGACGCCTCCGAGGTCGGCCACTGGGCCACCGGATCGGTGTAGCCGGCCCGCCCGGCCGCGCCCTCGACGACCGGCCAGCCGTAGTTGCGGCCGGGTTCGACCAGGTTCAGCTCGTCCCAGGTGTTCTGGCCGAATTCCGACGCCCAGAGGCGTCCGTCGGCGTCCCAGGCGAGGCCCTGCACATTGCGGTGCCCGTACGAGTACACCGGGGAGCCCGGGAAGGGGTTGCCGGGCGCCGGGCGGCCCTCCGGGGTCATCCGGAGGATCTTGCCGCCGAGCGAGCCCCGGTCCTGGGCGAGCCCGGTCCGGCCGGTCTCGCCGGTCCCCGCGTACAGCATCCCGTCCGGGCCGAAGGCGATCCGCCCGCCGTTGTGGACGAAACCCTTGGGAATGCCGGTGAGCACCGGCTCCGGCGCCCCGAGCCGGTCGCCCGCCCCGCCCCCGTACCGCATCCGCACGATCCGGTTGTCGGAGGCGGCGGTCAGATACGCGTACACCCAGCCGTCCCGGAAGGCCAGGCCGAGCAGCCCGCCCTCGCCCTCCGGCACCACCCCCGGCACCTCGCCCAGCGGGGTCTGCCGGCCGGTCCGCCCGTCGACCCGGGTGACCGTCCGCTCGTCCCGTGACGACACGAGCAGGTCCCCGCCGGGCAGCTCGGCGAGGCCCCACGGCGACTTCAGGTTCTCGGTGAGCGTGCCCGCGACCCGTACGGTGCCGGGGTCGGCGGAGCCGGTCGGCGCGGCGGACGACGGGGGCGGCGCACTCGCCGTACGGTCCCCGCCCTCCCCGTCTTCCGGCGAGGAGCACCCGGCGACCAGCAGCAGCGCGGCGACGACGCCCGCGGCACCTCCCACGAGGCCCCGCCCCAGGGCGTGTGTCGAAAGTCCCGTCTGCCGGGAGGCGCCCCGCACGCACGCACCGGACGCCTCCCAGCCCGCCCCGCGGGCGGACGACGCCGCTTTCGACACACGCCCTGGAGGCATGCTCCGGTCCCTTCGCCCGACGGTCTCCCCCCTTGATACCCCGCGTGCCCCGCGCACGGGACCAGGCCGCACGGGCGACGCGGGACTTTCGACCGGGCGCCGCGGTGCGGGCCCGAGGGCGCCGGGACAGCGGCCCGCACCACGCGCCGGCGCCCCGGCGCGCCCTGGGCCGCGGCCTAGTCCCAGGACCCCCGTGGCGCCGGAAGCGCCGCGATCTCCGTCAGGTCGGCGGCGCCGAGCACCAGACCGGCCGCCCGGGCGTTCTCCACCGCCCAGCGCTCCCGCTTCGCGCCCGGGATCGGGACGACGTGCGGGCCCTGGGCGAGCACCCAGGCGAGCGCGACCTGCGCCGGGGTGACATCCGCGCCGTGCCGGGCGGCGACCCGGCGCAGACCGGCCACCAGCGGCTGGTTCGAGGCCATCATCTCGGCCGTGAAGCGCGGGTGGCGGGCCCGCGGGTCGTCCGCCTCGAAACCGCCGCCGGGCGTCAGCGTGCCGGTGAGGAAACCGCTGCCCAGCGGCATCGCCGCCAGGAAGCCCACCCCGCGCGCCGCGCACCACGGCAGCAGCCGCTCCAGGGCCTCCGGCGACCACACCGACAGCTCCGCCTCGACCGCGCTCACCGGGAACACCTGCTGGACGCGTTCGAGCTGCCGGATCGTTCCGTCATAGCCGCCGCCCGTCACCGGCCGCCGGAACGACCGGGTCCGCGCGCCCACCGCGCACAGCCCGAGCGCCCGCACCTTCCCGGCCCGTACCAGATCGGCCATCGCGCCCCAGGTCTCCTCCACCGGCACCTCGGGATCGGCCCGGTGCAGCTGGTAGAGGTCGATCACATCGGTCTGCAGCCGCCGCAGCGAGGCGTCGCAGGCCCGGCGCACATAACCGGGGCGCCCGTTGGCCACCACATGCCCGTCGCCCACCAGAAGCCCGCACTTGGTCGACACGAACGCGTCCGCCCGGCGCTCCTTCAACACCCGCCCGAGCAGCAGCTCGTTGGTGAACGGCCCGTACATGTCGGCGGTGTCGAGCAGGGTCACCCCGGCGTCCAGGGCCGCGTGCACCGTGCGCAGCGAGCGGTCGCCCCGCTGCTGGGAGGAGTCGTACGCCCAGTTCATCGGCATGCATCCGAGACCCACCGCACCCACTCCGAGCGCCGCCGCCCCGATCGTCCTGCGCTCCACCTGCCGCAACCCCTCCCTGTGCAGCCCCCAAAGTAACCAATGGCGCACGGGATTCTTCGCATAGCCTCCCGTTCATGACACTCGATGACACCGCCGCTGACGTGTGGCTTCCGATTCCCGCGGACGAGATCGAAGGGCTTCCCGCGCCGGGCGAGTCGGGCCTCAACTACCGTTTCTGGGACGGCGGACCGGACTTTCCGGCCGATCCCGCCCGCTGCGCCTTCTATGTCGTGCCCTACATGAAGGGCGAGGCCGTCGCGGTCCGGCCGCTCGCCGCGATGACCTCGGTGCGCGCCGTGCAGACGCTGTCCGCGGGCGTCGACCATGTCACCCCCGGCATCGGCGACCTGCGCCCCGGCGTGCGCCTGTGCAACGCGCGGGGCGTGCACGAGGCCAGCACCGCCGAGCTCGCCCTGGCCCTGATCCTCGCCTCGCTGCGCGGCATCCCCGGCTTCGTGCGCGGCCAGGACGCGGAGGAGTGGCGGGCCGGCTTCTACCCGGCGCTCGCGGACAAGTCCGTGCTGATCGTGGGGTACGGGTCGATCGGCGCCGCCATCGAGGACCGGCTCGCCCCCTTCGAGTGCGCGCGGATCACACGCGTCGCGCGCTCGGCGCGCACCACGGCGCGCGGCCCGGTGCACGCGCTCGCCGAACTGCCCGCGCTGCTCCCCGAGGCCGACGTGGTCGTGCTTTCGACGCCGCTCACCCCCGAGACCCGGCACCTGGCCGGCCCGGACTTCCTGGCCCGGATGAAGGACGGCGCCCTGCTCGTCAACATGGCGCGCGGACCCGTGGTGGACACCGCCGCGCTCCTGAAGGAGGCGGAGAGCGGCCGGATCCGCGCGGCACTCGATGTCACCGATCCGGAACCGCTGCCCGCCGGGCACCCGCTGTGGCACGCTCCCGGTGTGCTCGTGAGCCCCCATGTGGGCGGCTCCACCTCGGCGTTCATGCCGCGCGCGAAGCGGCTGATCGCGGCGCAGCTGAACCGTTTCGCGGCGGGTGAGGACCTGGCCAACGTGGTCCTCACCACCTGAGCCGCCGGGGGAGTGCGCCCCCTGAACGCGCTCCTCACAAGCCACTTGATCGTCACGGAGAGTACTCCACCCCTGTCCCTGAGTGACGATCCTGGTGTATGGTCCCGGAGCGGGGGACTGCGTCGAGAACGGGCAGACGCTGGGGAGCGAAGTGACGGGACATCAGAAGCCGAGGGGGGCGACGGGTGGAGCACGGCCGAGCGATCGACGACCCGACGCCACGGCGCCGCCACCGGCCGCCCCCTCCCTCACACCCGCCCTGCCGGGCGGGACGATTCCGGGCAGGCCTGCCGCCGTGCCGGGCCGGGCGGCGGTTCCAGGACGGGCCGGCACTCTGCCAGGACATGCTGTACCCGGCCAGCCCGTCCGCGCCGCCGGGGCCGCCGGGGCCGTCCCGGACGGGCGTGGCATCCAGCCGCCGGCCGGTTCCGGCGCCGTGGCCGTTCCCGCGCCCCGTGGCGCGGCCGGTCCCCGTTGCACGGGGCACGGTGAGCCGTCCGGCGGCTGCGGGAGTCATGACGTGCCGCGCTCCGAGGGGCCCGGTGACGTACTCGCGGGGCAGCCGGCCCAGCCGCATCCCGGCGAAGGCCCGGAGGGCCCGGTGAGCGCCGGGGCGCTCGTCGGCGCCCCGCCCGTCGCCCCCGGGCCCGGCGTCAGGGCGCCCGCTCCCGCCCCCGAGCGCGGCCCCCGCCGCCCCGGGAGCGCACTCGGCGGCATGCTCGCCCAGGTCGTGCTCGGTCTGCTCTGCGGGGGCTACGCCACCGGCGCCGCCCTCGGCTGGGGTTCCGAGGGACTCTCCCTCGTCATGGGGGACTTCGGGCTGAGCGCCGCCGCGCTCACCGCCGCCGTCTCCTGCTTCCGCTACGCCCGCGGCCGCCGCCGCATCTTCCGCCCCGCCTGGTACCTCTTCGCCTTCTCGTCGTTCATGGCCGCCGCCGGGAACGCCGTCTGGGGGTGGTACGAGGTCGTGCTCCGGCGCGAGGTGCCCAGCCCCTCCGCCGCGGACCTCTGTTTCCTGCTCTTCGCGCCACCCGCCATCGTCGGCCTGCTCGTGCTCGCCAAGAAGCCCGTCACCCGCGCCGGGTGGGTCTGCCTCGCCCTGGACTCCTGGCTGATCGGCGGCTCCCTGCTCACCCTCTCGTGGAGCCTCGCCCTCGCGCACACCGCGTACGTGCCGGGCGAGAGCGTCGCCCGCGCGGCGCTCTCCCTCGCGTACCCGCTGCTCGACATCGTGCTCGTCAGCATGGTGCTCGCGCTGCACTTCCGCCGCTCCTACCTCAACCGCTCGGCGGTCCACACCGCCATCGCCGCGCTCGCCCTCACCGTGCTGTGCGACGCGCTGTTCACCTCGCCGCTGCTGCGCGAGCACTACAGCTCGGGGCAGCTCCTCGACGCCGGCTGGTTCGCGGGCTCCCTGCTCCTCGCGTACGCCCCCTGGGGCGCCCGCAGGCCCGACACCGTGCCCGCCGCGGCCCGCGCCCGGCACCCGCACAGCCGCCCCCTCGCCGGTTCGCTCGCCGCCCTCACGCCGTACCTCGCCGCCGCCGTCTGCACCCTGAGCATCCTGTACAACGTCGTCGAGGGACGCAGCGTGGACCGCGTCGTCGTCCTCACCGGGTGCGCGGTCGTGCTCGCCCTCGTCGTACGGCAGGGCATCATGCTGCTCGACAACATCGCCCTCACCCACGAACTGGCCCAGCAGGAGAACCACTTCAGGTCCCTCGTGCAGGGCTCCAGCGACGTCATCATGATCGCCGCGCCCACCGGCATACTGCGCTACGTCAGCCCCGCCGCCGCCGGGGTGTACGGGCGCGAGGCCGAGGAGCTGATCGGCTCCGAGCTCGCCTCCCTCATCCACCCCGAGGACCTGGGCGGCGTCGTCCACGAGGTGCGCCGCTTCCTCGCCGCGCCGCCCTCCGTGGAGCCCACCACCCGGATCGAGTGCCGCTTCCGTTCCGGCCGCGGCGACTGGCTCAACGTCGAGTCCACCGTCAACCGGCACCAGGGCGGGCTGATCTTCAACAGCCGCGACGTGACCGAACGGGTCCGGCTCCAGGCCCAGTTGCGCCACAACGCCGAGCACGACCCGCTCACCGACCTGCCCAACCGGGCCCTGTTCACCGAGCGGGTCCGCGGCGCGCTGAACAACCGCCGCGCGAGCGACGCCGGCACCGCCGTGCTCTTCATCGACCTCGACGGCTTCAAGGCGGTCAACGACCGGCTCGGCCACCAGGCGGGTGACGAGCTCCTCGTCCAGGCCGCCCGCCGGCTCCACGACTCGGTGCGCGCCGGGGACACCGCCGCCCGGCTCGGCGGCGACGAGTTCGCCGCGCTCATCCTCGGCGACGGCACCCGCGACCGGGCCGACCGCGAGTGCCGGGTGCACGAGATCGCCGACCGGCTGCGGACCACGCTCTCCCAGCCGTACCGCGTGGACGGGGCCGCCGACGAGGTGCGGGTCGCCGCCTCCATCGGCGTCGCCTTCGCCGAGCCCGGCATCAGCGCGGGCGACCTGCTGCGCAACGCCGACCTCGCGATGTACCGGGCCAAGGCCGCCGGAAAGGACCGGGTCGAGCTCTACGCCCCGCAGATGCAGGCCGAGGTGGTGCGCCGTACCGAGCTCGCCGCCCGGCTGCGCACCGCGCTGCACGACGGCGAGTTCGCCCTGCTGCACCAGCCCGTGGTCGACCTGAGCACCGGCCGGATCGCCGCCGTCGCCGCCCAGGCCCGCTGGCGCTCCGCCCAGGGCATCCTCTTCACGCCCGCCGAGTTCCTCCGGGTCCCCGAGGACGGCGAGCGCACCGCCGAGCTCAGCCGCTGGCTCCTGGAGGAGGCCGTCGCGCAGGCCGCCGAACGGGCCGGAATCGGCCATCGTGCCCCGGTGACCGTACGGCTCTCCGCCCGCCGGCTGCTCGACCGCTCGATGCCGCTCGGGTCCGTCGAGTCCCTGCTCACCCGGCACGGGCTGCCGTCCGGCTCCCTGATCGTCGAACTCGCCGACAGCGACCCCCGGGACCCCCGGGTCTCCTTCGACGAGCTGGAGCAGCGTCTGGCCGCCCTGCGCCGGCTCGGCGTCAAGATCGCCCTGGACGGATTCGGCAGCGGACATGCCGCGATCAACGCCCTGCGGCGGCTGCCCGTCGACATACTGAAGCTGGACCGCGGCCTGGTCGAGGGCATCGTGGAATCGGCCCGGCTGCGCAAGATCACCAGTGGGCTGCTCCGCATCGCCGGCGACCTCGGGATGCAGTCCGTGGCCGACGGCGTGGACATGCCCGAGCAGGTCCTCGCGCTGCGCTCCATGGGCTGCACCCACGGCCAGGGCATGGCGTTCTCCGGCCCGCTGGACGAGTACCGGCTGCGCCGGGCCCTGGTCAGGGACGAGTACCCGCTGCCCGGAGCGGTGCCCGGCGCGGCGCCCGGAGCGGCGCCCGGAGCGGCGGCCGGAGTGGTGGCCGTGAGTGCCGGAAACCGACCCTCGGGCCGTTCACATGATGAGACTCCTGTCCCACCTACTTGACAGTCACCGGGCGTCGGCGAGAGGGTCAGTGCCATGCGCACCCGAATTCTCGTACTTGGACAGCGCGTCGGCTGAGGCAGGCCACGAAAGGCCCGCCTGAAACGCACCCGACGCGCTCCCCTCGCTTGCCTGACGGCACGAGGGGTTTTTTGTTGCACCGGATCACCCCGAAGTCGTACCAAACCCTCGCAAAAACCCTCTGCTTCGAGAAGAGAATGCTGATGACCGAGCAGGCCACCGGGCACCATCCGCAGCCGCGGACCCGTAGCGGCGCGCACCAGCCCGCCACCATCGTCGAGCACGTCACGGGTGCGCAGTCCCTCATCCGTTCTCTCGAGGAAGTGGGGGCCGACACCGTCTTCGGCATTCCGGGCGGCGCGATCCTCCCCGCGTACGACCCGATGATGGACTCGAAGCGGGTGCGCCACGTCCTGGTCCGCCACGAGCAGGGCGCGGGCCACGCCGCCACCGGCTACGCGCAGGCCACCGGCAAGGTCGGCGTCTGCATGGCGACCTCGGGCCCCGGCGCGACCAACCTGGTCACCCCGATCGCCGACGCCCACATGGACTCCGTCCCGCTGGTCGCGATCACCGGCCAGGTCTCCTCCAAGGCGATCGGCACGGACGCCTTCCAGGAGGCGGACATCTGCGGCATCACGATGCCGATCACCAAGCACAACTTCCTGGTCACCCGGGCCGAGGACATCCCGAAGACGATCGCCGAGGCCTTCCACATCGCCTCCACCGGCCGCCCCGGCCCGGTCCTGGTCGACATCGCCAAGGACGCCCTCCAGGCCAAGACCACCTTCAGCTGGCCGCCGCAGACCGAGCTGCCCGGCTACCGCCCGGTCACCAAGCCGCACGCCAAGCAGATCCGCGAGGCCGCCAAGCTGATCACCGCCGCCAGGCGGCCCGTCCTGTACGTCGGCGGCGGCGTCCTCAAGGCCGGCGCCACCGCCGAGCTGAAGGTCCTCGCGGAGCTCACCGGCGCCCCGGTCACCACCACCCTGATGGCCCTGGGCGCGTTCCCCGACAGCCACCCGCTGCACGTGGGAATGCCGGGCATGCACGGTTCGGTCACCGCCGTCACCGCGCTGCAGAAGGCCGACCTGATCGTCGCCCTCGGCGCCCGCTTCGACGACCGCGTCACCGGAAAGCTGGACAGCTTCGCCCCGTACGCCAAGATCGTCCACGCCGACATCGACCCGGCCGAGATCGGCAAGAACCGCACCGCCGACGTCCCGATCGTCGGCGACGCCCGCGAGGTCATCGCCGACCTGGTCCAGGCCGTCCAGGCCGAGTACAGCGACGGCCACAAGGGCGACTACACCGCCTGGTGGAGCGACCTCAACCGCTGGCGCGAGACCTACCCGCTCGGCTACGACCTGCCCGAGGACGGCAGCCTCTCGCCGCAGCAGGTCATCGAGCGGGTCGGCAAGCTGGCCCCCGAGGGCACGATCTTCGCCGCCGGCGTCGGCCAGCACCAGATGTGGGCCGCCCACTTCATCGACTACGAGCAGCCCGCGACCTGGCTCAACTCCGGCGGCGCCGGGACCATGGGCTACGCCGTCCCGGCCGCCATGGGCGCCAAGGCCGGCATGCCGGACCGCACGGTCTGGGCGATCGACGGCGACGGCTGCTTCCAGATGACCAATCAGGAGCTCACCACCTGCGCCCTGAACAACATCCCGATCAAGGTCGCCATCATCAACAACGGCGCCCTCGGCATGGTCCGCCAGTGGCAGACGCTGTTCTACAACCAGCGCTACTCCAACACCGTCCTGCACTCCGGCCCGGACGACGTCAACCCGGACGCCAAGGGCACCCGCGTCCCGGACTTCGTCAAGCTGGCCGAGGCCATGGGCTGTGTCGCCCTGCGCTGCGAGGACCCGGCCGACCTCGACAAGGTCATCGCCGAGGCCAACGCCATCAACGACCGTCCGGTCGTGGTCGACTTCATCGTCCACGAGGACGCCCAGGTCTGGCCGATGGTCGCCGCCGGCACCTCCAACGACGAGGTCATGGCCGCCCGGGGCGTCCGCCCCGACTTCGGCGACGGCGAAGACGACTGAGGCGAAGAGCGAAAGCGCGAAGAGGAGACCCACACCATGTCCACCAAGCACACGCTCTCCGTCCTGGTCGAGAACACGCCCGGCATCCTCGCCCGGATCGCCGCCCTGTTCTCCCGCCGCGGCTTCAACATCGACTCGCTCGCGGTCGGTGTCACCGAGCACCCCGACATCTCCCGCATCACCATCGTGGTCAATGTCGAGGACCTGCCCCTGGAGCAGGTGACCAAGCAGCTCAACAAGCTGGTCAACGTCCTGAAGATCGTCGAACTCGAGCCCGGCGCCGCGATCCAGCGCGAGCTCGTCCTGGTGAAGGTCCGCGCCGACAACGAGACCCGCTCCCAGATCGTCGAGATCGTCCAGCTGTTCCGCGCCAAGACCGTGGACGTCTCGCCCGAGGCGGTCACCATCGAGGCCACCGGTTCGAGTGACAAGCTGGAGGCGATGCTCAAGATGCTGGAGCAGTTCGGCATCAAGGAGCTCGTCCAGTCCGGCACGATCGCCATAGGGCGCGGCGCCCGGTCCATCACGGACCGTTCGCTGCGCGCACTCGACCGCAGCGCCTGACGGCCGGCCGCGGCCTCTGATACACCGCACGTCGGCGCCCCTGATACACAGCGCCTCCGATACACCGCACGTCACCAGAGGCCGACCGCCGGTCCACCCGGCGGTCCGCCTGGCGAGACCCGAAAACCTTCCTTCCGCACCCCGCCGTACGGTGGGTCGCAACACCAGCACCTCAAGGAGATATCCAGTGGCCGAGCTGTTCTACGACGCCGATGCCGACCTCTCGATCATCCAGGGCCGCAAGGTCGCGGTGATCGGTTACGGCAGCCAGGGCCACGCCCACGCGCTGTCGCTCCGTGACTCGGGTGTCGACGTCCGCGTCGGTCTGCACGAGGGCTCCAAGTCCAAGGCCAAGGCCGAGGAGCAGGGCCTGCGCGTCGTCACGCCCGCCGAGGCGGCCGCCGAGGCCGACGTCATCATGATCCTGGTGCCGGACCCGATCCAGGCCCAGGTCTACGAGGAGTCCATCAAGGACAACCTGAAGGCCGGCGACGCCCTGTTCTTCGGTCACGGCTTCAACGTCCGCTACGGCTTCATCAAGGCCCCCGAGGGCGTCGACGTCGCCCTGGTCGCCCCGAAGGGCCCGGGCCACCTGGTCCGCCGCCAGTACGAGGAGGGCCGCGGCGTCCCGTGCATCGCGGCCGTCGAGAAGGACGCCACCGGCAACGCGTTCGCGCTGGCCCTCTCGTACGCCAAGGGCATCGGCGGCACCCGCGCCGGCGTCATCAAGACGACCTTCACCGAGGAGACCGAGACCGACCTCTTCGGCGAGCAGGCCGTCCTGTGCGGTGGCACCGCCGCGCTGGTCAAGGCGGGCTTCGAGACCCTGACCGAGGCCGGCTACCAGCCGGAGATCGCGTACTTCGAGTGCCTGCACGAGCTGAAGCTCATCGTCGACCTCATGTACGAGGGCGGCCTGGAGAAGATGCGCTGGTCCGTCTCCGAGACCGCCGAGTGGGGCGACTACGTCACCGGCCCGCGGATCATCACCGACGCCACCAAGGCCGAGATGAAGAAGGTCCTCGCCGAGATCCAGGACGGCACCTTCGCCAAGAACTGGATGGACGAGTACCACGGCGGTCTGAAGAAGTACAACGAGTACAAGACCCAGGACGAGAAGCACCTCCTGGAGACCACCGGCAAGGAGCTGCGCAAGCTCATGAGCTGGGTGAACGACGACGAGGCGTAAGCCTCCCGGGCCGGGGCCGGACACTGTGTCCGGCCCCGGGCCACATCCTGGACACCTCGTCCAACCACGGAAGAGTGATCCTTCCAACGAGGCGCAGGTACCGCGCCTCCGCACCACTACACTGCTCAACAACATCGCGTCTGGGCCCACAGCGTCGTGCGCTTTCACGCGGCTAGCCCCCCTCCACCGCTGCGGCCGTCGGGACGGCCGTCCGCACCGTCTTTGTGAGGACTCAACGTGAGCTCGAAACCCGTCGTACTCATCGCTGAAGAGCTGTCGCCCGCCACCGTCGACGCACTGGGCCCGGACTTCGAGATCCGGCACTGCAACGGCGCGGACCGCGCCGAGCTGCTCCCCGCGATCGCCGATGTCGACGCCATCCTGATCCGCTCCGCGACCAAGGTCGACGCCGAGGCCGTCGCCGCCGCGAAGAAGCTCCGGGTCGTCGCCCGCGCCGGTGTCGGCCTGGACAACGTGGACGTCTCCGCCGCCACCAAGGCCGGCGTGATGGTCGTGAACGCCCCGACCTCCAACATCGTCACCGCCGCCGAGCTCGCCTGCGGTCTGCTCGTCGCCACCGCGCGCAACATCCCGCAGGCCAACACCGCGCTGAAGAACGGCGAGTGGAAGCGCTCCAAGTACACGGGCGTCGAGCTCAGCGAGAAGACCCTCGGTGTCGTCGGCCTCGGCCGCATCGGCGTCCTGGTCGCCCAGCGCATGTCCGCCTTCGGCATGAAGGTCGTCGCCTACGACCCGTACGTGCAGCCGGCCCGCGCCGCCCAGATGGGCGTGAAGCTGCTGTCCCTGGACGAGCTGCTCGAGGTCGCCGACTTCATCACCGTCCACCTGCCCAAGACCCCGGAGACCCTCGGTCTCATCGGCGACGAGGCGCTGCACAAGGTCAAGCCGTCGGTCCGGATCGTCAACGCCGCGCGCGGCGGGATCGTGGACGAGGCCGCGCTGTACTCGGCCCTCAAGGAGGGCCGGGTCGCCGGCGCGGGCCTCGACGTGTACGCGAAGGAGCCCTGCACGGACTCCCCGCTCTTCGAGCTCGACCAGGTCGTCTGCACCCCGCACCTCGGCGCCTCCACGGACGAGGCCCAGGAGAAGGCGGGCATCGCCGTCGCCAGGTCGGTGCGTCTGGCGCTCGCGGGCGAGCTGGTCCCGGACGCGGTCAACGTCCAGGGCGGTGTCATCGCCGAGGACGTGAAGCCGGGTCTGCCGCTCGCCGAGAAGCTCGGCCGGATCTTCACGGCCCTGGCCGGCGAGGTCGCCTCCCGCCTCGACGTCGAGGTGTACGGCGAGATCACCCAGCACGATGTGAAGGTGCTCGAACTCTCCGCGCTCAAGGGCGTGTTCGAGGACGTGGTCGACGAGACCGTGTCGTACGTCAACGCCCCGCTGTTCGCGCAGGAGCGCGGTGTCGAGGTGCGCCTGACGACCAGCTCCGAGTCGCCCGACCACCGCAACATGGTCACCGTGCGCGGCACGCTCGCCAACGGCCAGGAGGTCTCGGTCTCCGGCACGCTCGCGGGCCCGAAGCACCTGCAGAAGATCGTCGCCGTCGGCGAGTACGACGTGGACCTGGCGCTCGCGGACCACATGGCGGTGCTGCGCTACGAGGACCGCCCGGGCGTCGTCGGCACGGTCGGCCGGATCCTCGGCGAGGCCGGTCTGAACATCGCGGGCATGCAGGTCTCCCGGACCAACGAGGGCGGCGAGGCGCTGGTGGTGCTCACCGTCGACGAGACCGTCCCGGCGCCGGTGCTCGCGGAGATCGCGGAGGAGATCGGCGCGGCCTCGGCCCGCTCGGTCAACCTTGCCTGACCCGGCCTGACCTGGCCTGACCGGGTCCGATCCGGTGGACACCCTCTGTGCCCGGTCGCTAGACGTACGTCTTACACGTTCGTCTAGCGGCCGGGTACAGTGCTGTCATGGGACACAAGGAAGATCTGCTCGAAGGCGCCAAGCGCTGCCTCCTGGAGAAGGGCTACGCCCGCACCACCGCCCGTGACGTGGTGGCCGCCTCGGGCACCAACCTCGCCTCCATCGGCTACCACTACGGCTCCAAGGACGCCCTCCTCCAGCAGGCCTTCCTGGCCCTGACCGAGGAATGGGGCGGCCAGGCCGGCGCCGCGGGCCCGGACGGCGCGACCCCGCTCCCGGCCGACCCGTACGAGCGCTTCCGCGCCGTCTGGGAACAGGTCATCGCGGCGGCGGGCCCGAGCCGCCCGGTCTGGAAACTCCAGACCGAGGTCGTCACCCGCCTCGACGACGACGAGAAGCTGCGCGAGGCCATCAAGGAGCCCCAGCGCGAGGGCCGCCTCGGCATGGCCCAGGGCTTCCTCGGCATCGACCCCGAGAAGGACCCCGAGAAGGCGAGGGTGGCCGGTCTCCTCTGCCAGGCCCTCGCCACCGGCGTGATGATCCAGTGGCTGGTGGACCCGGACACGGCCCCGAGCGCGGACGACCTGACCGAGGGCCTCAAGGTCCTGATGGGGGAGCGGTAGCCGAGGGGCGGCTGCCGAACCTCCCTACAGCCGCGCCGCCTTCAGCGCCATGTGCAGCAGCAGGCGGTCCTCGCCCGCGTCCAGGTCCAGGCCCGTGAGCTGCTCGACGCGGGAGAGGCGGTAGTAGAGGGTCTGGCGGTGGATGCCGAGGGCCGTGGCCGTGCGGCCGGCCTGGCCCGCGTGGTCGAGGAACGCCTCGGCCGTGCGGGCCAGTTCGGCATGGGCCGGGGCGAGCAGCGCGCGGACCGCCGGGTCGGGTTCGGCCGCCGGGAGGGCGGTGAGCATCCGGTACGGGCCGATGGCGGCCCACTCGGCCAGGGGGCCGAGGTGCGGCTGGGCGCTCGCGGCCCGCGCGGCCGACGTGGCCTCCCGCCAGGCGAGGTCGAGGTCCGCGAGCCCGCGGCGCGGCGCGGCGATGCCGGCGACCGCCCCCGCGCCCCCCGCGCCCCCCAAGCCGCGCAGCCGGCCGGCCGCCGTGGTGGCGGGGGAGAGGTTGTCGCCCGAGCGCAGTCGGACGAGCGCGGCGAGAGCGCGGCCCGGCCCGGCGTCGGAGCCGGGCAGGTGCGGTGCCGGCCCCGAGGTGCGACCCGTGGGTGAGCCCGGTGCGGATCCCGCACCCGGCCCGCCGCCCGGGCTCCGGCCCGACCCCGCGCCCGCGCCGCGGCCCGATCCCGCGCCCGCGCCGCGGCCCGTGCCGAAGGCCGCCACCGGACCCGCCACCGGACCCGCCCACGCCGGCGGGCTCCACGGCACCGTGCACAGGGCGGCCGCGCCCGGCACCGTACGTGGCGAGGGGGAGTCCTCCTCGGGCCAGGGCGCGACGCAGACCAGGGTGTGCAGCCCGTCCGCGTCCGGGCCGAGCGCGGCGCGCAGGGCGGCGACGGCCATGTCGTACTGCCAGCCGCGCTCCGCCGTCAGGGTGGCCCGCAGCTCCCGGGACAGGTCGGCCCCGGCCCGCTCCTCGTCGGCGAGCAGGTCCCCGATCCGGGCCGCGACCTCCATCGCCGCGGCCAGCCGCTCGTGCGAGGGGCCCGGCTCGGCGTCGAGCAGCCACACGTACCCGAGGACCACACCCCGATGGCGTACGGGCAGACAGATCCGGTCCCGGAACACCCCGGCGTCCGGGGCGGCCGGGATCCGCACCGGGCCGGTCGCCCGGGTGATCCCGAAGCCCTCGAACCAGGCCCGCACCGCCGGCGTCGACTTCCTGGTGAGGATCGACCGCGTCCGGACCGGGTCCATCGCGCTGTCGTCGTCGCTGTCGTGCGCGCCGAAGGCGATCAGCCCGAAGTCGCGGTTCTCCAGGGTCGCGGGGGTGCCGAGCAGCGTCGAGATCTCGTCGACCAGCTCCTGGTAATCGCCCTTCACGGCGCCATTCTCGCACCACGGACCCCGATTCTTCAGACAGATGTCTGAGAGCGGGGACACGGATGCGTGACAGCTGTAGATGGCGGACGATCGGAGCGATCCTTAGGTTTCACGGTGGTTCTTCGTGCTGTTCCCGATTCCTTACCGAAGATCGGGTACGGCACCTTTCGTCACCCCGCCCTCTGGAGGTCCCCGTGCTGGGTCCCGTGATCCTCGCCGCGTCGCGCAGCGACAAGATGCGCCGTTTCGTGTCGGCCGCCCCCGGGACCAAGCAGGTCGTGGCCCGCTTCATCGCGGGCGAGTCGGTGAACGACGTCGTCCCGATCGTGCAGGACCTGGCCGCCCGCGGTCTCGAGGTCACCCTCGACGTCGTCGGCGAGGACATCACCACCGTCGAGCAGTCCTACGCCGCCCGCGACGCCTACCTGGAGCTGATCGGCCGCCTCAAGGACCTCGGCCTCGGCACCCGCGCCGAGATGTCCGTCAAGCTGTCGATGTTCGGCCAGTCCCTCGACAACGGGCACGAGCTGGCGCTCGCGAACGTCCGCCCCGTCGTCGCGGCCGCCGCCGAGATCGGCACCACGGTCACCCTGGACGCCGAGGACCACACCACCCTCGACTCGATGTTCGCCATCCACGAGGAGCTGCGGAAGGACTTCCCGCAGACCGGCTGCGTCATCCAGGCCTACCTCTTCCGCACCGAGGAGGACGCCCGCCGCCTGGCCGCCGCCGGCTCGCGCGTGCGGATCGTCAAGGGCGCCTACAAGGAGCCCGCCGAGGTCGCGATCCAGGACAAGGGCGAGATCGACAAGGCCTACGTCCGGATCATGAAGATCCTCATGGAGGGCGAGGGCTACCCGATGATCGGGTCCCACGACCCGCGCCTCATCTCGGTCGCCCAGGAGCTGGCGCGGCGCGCCGGGCGCAAGCTGGACGAGTACGAGTTCCAGATGCTGTACGGCATCCGCAGCGAGGAGCAGAACCGGCTCGCCGCCGAGGGCCACCGGATGCGCGTCTACACGGCGTACGGCACCGACTGGTACGGCTACTTCATGCGCCGCCTCGCGGAGAAGCCGGCCAACCTGCTGTTCTTCGTCCGCTCGATGCTCACCAAGGGCTGAGCCCCACCCCCCTCCGGACTCACCCCCCGGCCCCCCGCCCCCGGACTCACACCCCTCAAGAAGGAGTCACGCGACCCATGGACGCTGTCACCCAGGTCCCCGCTCCGGTCAACGAGCCGGTGCACAGCTACGCCCCCGGTTCGCCCGAGCGTGCCCGCCTGGAGGCCAAGCTCAAGGAGCTGGCCGAGAACCCGCGCGACCTGCCGATGACCATCGGCGGCGTGAAGCGCATGGGCGGCGGCGAGCGCGTCGACGTCGTGCAGCCGCACAACCACAAGGCCGTCATCGGCACCTTCGCCGGTGCCACCCAGGCCGACGCCCAGGACGCCATCGACGCCGCCCTGGCCGCCGCCCCGGCCTGGCGCGCGATGTCCTTCGACGACCGCGCCGCGATCATCCTGCGCGCCGCCGAGCTGCTCGCCGGCCCGTGGCGCGAGACGCTGGCCGCCTCCACCATGCTCGGCCAGTCGAAGACCGCCCAGCAGGCCGAGATCGACACCCCGTGCGAGCTCGTCGACTTCTGGCGCTTCAACGTGGCGTACGCCCGCCAGATCCTCGCCGAGCAGCCGCCGGCGAACTCCCCGGGCGTCTGGAACCGTCTGGACCACCGCCCGCTGGAGGGCTTCGTCTACGCGATCACGCCGTTCAACTTCACGGCCATCGCGGGCAACCTGCCCACCGCCCCCGCCCTCATGGGCAACGTGGTGATCTGGAAGCCGTCCCCGACCCAGACCCACTCCGCCGTGCTCCTCATGGAGCTCCTGGAGGAGGCCGGTCTGCCGAAGGGCGTCATCAACCTGGTGACCGGCGACGGCATCGCCGTCTCCGAGGTGGCCCTGAACCACCCCGACCTGGCCGGCATCCACTTCACCGGCTCGACCAGGACCTTCCAGCACCTGTGGAAGACGGTCGGCACCAACATCGAGAAGTACCGCTCCTACCCGCGGATCGTCGGCGAGACCGGCGGCAAGGACTTCGTCGTCGCGCACCCGAGCGCCGACCGCGCCGTCCTGAAGACCGCGCTGACCCGCGGCTCCTTCGAGTTCCAGGGCCAGAAGTGCTCCGCGTCCTCGCGTGCGTACGTCCCGGCCTCCATCTGGAACGACGGCTTCAAGGAGGAGTTCGCGGCCGAGGTCGACGGCATCACCATGGGTGACGTCACCGACCTGTCGAACTTCATCGGCGCCGTCATCGACGACCGCGCCTTCGCGAAGAACAAGGCCGCGATCGACCGCGCCGCGGCCGACCCGAGCTGCACGATCGTCGCCGGTGGCACGTACGACGACTCCGAGGGCTACTTCGTGCGCCCGACGGTCATCGAGTGCTCCGACCCGGAGAACGAGGTCTTCACGACCGAGTACTTCGGCCCGATCCTCGCCGTGCACGTCTACGACGACGCGAAGTACGACGAGATGCTGGCGCAGATGGAGTCGGTGTCGGCCTACGCGCTGACCGGCTCGGTCATCGCGAACGACCGCGCCGCCGCCGCGTACACGATGGAGAAGCTCCGCTACGCCGCGGGCAACTTCTACATCAACGACAAGTCGACCGGCGCCGTCGTCGGCCAGCAGCCCTTCGGCGGCGGCCGCGCCTCGGGTACGAACGACAAGGCCGGCGCCCCGCAGAACCTGATGCGCTGGACGCTGACCCGCGCCATCAAGGAGACGCTGGTCCCGCCGACCGAGTACGGCTACCCGCACATGGGCTGACGCCCGCCCGCCGCTCCCCGAGCGGCCCCTGATCACCGCCCCCCTCCTGGACCCCCAAACCAGGACGGGGGCGGTTCTCATGCCCCGACCTTCCTCTTCAGGAAGTCGCCGATCAGCCCGGCGATCGCCGGCGCATGCGTCTCCAGGGCGAAGTGGCCGGTGGGGAGCAGATGGATCTCGGCGTCCGGGAGGTCGCGGCGGAAGGCCTCGGCGCCGGCCGGGACGAAGACCTGGTCGCCCTCGCCCCAGACGGCGAGGAGGGGCACCTGGCTGGTGCGGAAGTACTCCTGGAAGGCGGGGTAGAGCGCGAAGTTGGCGCCGTAGTCGCCGATCAGGCCGAGCTGGATCGCGTCCTGGCCCGGGCGGGCCATCAGGGCGGCGTCGTGGTGCCAGGCGTCGGGGCTGAGGAGCTCGCGGAACTCGTCCGGGACGCCCGTCTCGTACTGCCAGCGGATGCCGTCGAGCGAGCGGATCGCGCGGACGGGCTCCTCCGTCTCGGGCGTGCGGTCGGCGATCATCGCCAGGACCGGCGCCCAGGCCTCGGCGCCCAGGCCCTCCTCGTACGCGTTGCCGTTCTGGCTGATGATCGCGGTGATCCGCTCGGGGTGGGCGAGCGCGAGCCGCAGGCCGATCGGGGCTCCGTAGTCCTGGATGTAGAGGGCGAACCGGTCGAGCCCGAGGGCCTCGGTGAAGTCCGAGGTCAGCGCGGCCAGTTCGGCGAAGGTGTACGGGAAGTCGGCGGCGTCCGGCGCGTCGCTGCGCCCGAAGCCCAGGTGGTCCGGGGCGATCAGGCGGTAGCCGCCGGCGAGCCGGGGGATCAGGTCGCGGAACATGTGCGAGCTGGTCGGGAAGCCGTGCAGGAGGAGGAGCACGGGGGCGTCGGCCGGGCCCGCCTCCCGGTAGTGGATCGCGTGGCCGCGGACGGTGACGGAGCGGTGGTGGACCGGGAGCACGGACATCTCTCTAACCTCTCAGTGCGTATTCACTGGTTAGGTGGCGATGAGAGGAGTCAACCGTGTTTCCTTCTAACCTGTCAATGGAGTTTTAATGGTTAGTGGAGTTCTGTTCCTCCTTGGCCCGCTCGATCTCCCTGCCCTTCCGCGTCTCCAGGCTCGCCGTCAGCAGAGCCAGAGCCGCGCCGCCGAACGCCACCAGGACCGCCAGGCCCGGCGCGCCCATCGACGCGTACGCCGCCACCGACGCCAGCGCCCACACCACGAGCAGCACCTTCGCCCGCCGGCTCAGGAACAGATGCCCGAGCGGGGTGCGCGGGACCGAGCGCAGGGCGCCCGCCGGGCCGGCCGTCGCCGCCTTCGGGCGCTTGAAGTAGCCGTACACCAGCCACTCGCCGCACAGCTCCCAGCCCTCGGGCTCCAGTTCGCCGAGGACCGCCGCGCGGCGGCGGCCGGCGATCACCTCGCGCCGGTACTCCCAGGCGAGCGCGACCCCGGACGCGCGGCGGCAGACGAAGCGGCCGAGGGAGTCCAGGCACTCCACCTCCCAGCCCTGGTCGCCGTGGACCGCGAGCATCCGCCGGTCGTTGAAGAGGTCCGCCGTCCAGGTCCAGTGCTCCGTCCCGGCCTCCGTGTCGGCCTCCGGCTCGCCGGGCGCGGGTGCGAGCCCGCCCAGCGAGGCCGCGAACGCGGCGGCCGGGCCGAACTCCTCCTCCGGCGCCGTCCCCGACTCCGCCAGGTGGGCGCGCAGTTCGTCCACCGTCCGGGTGATCTGTCCGGCCGGGATCCCGGCGGCGCGCAACGTCTCCGTGAGTTCGGCGAAGTAGGTGCCGTGATTGTCGGTGCTCATGATGCGGTTCCCCCTGTGTGCAGCTTGCTCAGTACGGCCCGGTGGAACTCCGTCCACGCCTCGGTCTCGGCCGCGAGCCGGGTGCGGCCCACCTCCGTGAGCCGGTAGTAGCGCCGTCCGGGCCCGCGCTCGGCGGCCCGGAACTCGGCCTCCACCAGGCCCGCCTCCTCCAGGCGGTTCAGTACGGGATAGAGCGTCCCGCCCTTGATCTCGCCCAGGCCCGCCTCCGCGAGCGCCTTGGCGATCTCGTACCCGTAGCTCTCGCCGTCGGTCAGGCAGGAGAGGACGAGCAGGTCGAGGACTCCCTTGAGCCAGCTGGATCTGCGGTCTGCGGCCATGGCGGCATTCCATCACTACCTAGGTAGGAATGCAATCTAGCTGTGCAATCTAGCTAGCTCTCCAGCCCCCGCGTGGAGACGAGTGCCTTGCCGGTGTTCTCGCCGCGCAGCATCCCCAGGAACGCCGTCACGATGTGCTCGAAGCCCTCGGTCACGGTGACGTCCGGCTCAAGGCGTCCGCTGCGCAGATGCGGCACGGCGAAGTCGTACAGCTCCTCCTGCGCGTCCATGTGGTTCCGCACCAGGAAGCCCTCCAGGCGCGCGCTCTTCTCCACCAGGTCGAAGAGGTTGCGCGGGGCGGGCGGGGGAGTCGCGAGCGAGTGGTACTGGGCGACCGCGCCGACCCAGGCGATCCGCCCGTACTCCCGCAGGGAGCCGATCGCGGCCTCCAGGTGATCGCCGCCCACCCCGTCGAGGACCGCGTCGACGCCGTCCGGCGCGGCCTTCGCGAGCAGTGCGGCGACCGGTCCTTCGTGGTAGTCGAAGGCCGCGTCGAAGCCGATGTGCCCGGTGAGGTGGGCGACCTTGCGCGCCGAGCCCGCGCTGCCGACGATCCGCCCGGCGCCGAGCAGCCGGGCGAAGCGCCCGGCCGCCGTGCCGACCCCGCCCGCGGCCGCCGACACGAACAGGTCCTCGCCCGCCTGGAGCCGGGCGATCCGGGTGAGGCCCACATATGCCGAGAGCCCGGTGCCGCCGAGGATGCTGAGGTGCGCGGCGAGCGGCACCCCGGGGCCGAGGTCGGGGACCGGGCGGACCTCGGCGCGGGCGACGAGGGCGTGGGTGCGCCAGCCCTTGCGGTGCAGGACGAGGTCGCCGGGGCGCAGGCCCGGGTCGCGGGAGTCGAGGACCCGGCCGAGCGTGCGGCCCTCCATGGGGGAGTTCAGCGTCCACAGGAAGTCCCCGTCCATCGCCTCGCGGTGGTACGGGTCCACGGACCAGAGGAGGTTCTCGACCAGGGCCGTGCCCGGCTCGGGGGCCGGGACCGGGGACTCGGTGAAGGCGAAGAGGTCCGGGGTGGGGAAGCCGTGCGGGCGGGCGGTCTGGTGGACGGTGATCATGGTCTCGTTCGTCATGCCGCAGACCGTAGGAAGGAATCCGGCGGCCGGGCAGTAGGTTGCGTCGATGGCAGCAGCCGATCCATCGAAGCTCCTCATAGTCAGAGGTGAGAGCCGTATGACCGACCTCGCGCCGCATGAACTGCGCATCCTGCTCGCCGTCGGGAGCGAGGGCGGGTTCACCGCCGCCGCGGCCCGGCTCGGCATGACCCAGTCGGCCGTCTCCCACTCCGTACGCATGAGTGAGCGCAGGCTCGGCGCCGTGCTCTTCGAGCGGGGCCGCAGGGGTGCCGCGCCCACCGCGGCCGGGGAGGTGGCGCTCGGTCATGCCCGGCGGGTGCTGCGGCTGTTGGAGGTGATGGGCGCCGAGGTGCGGGGCGTCGGCGCGGGTGGCGGCGGTGCGGGTGGCGGCGGCGGGGACCCGGTGCTCGCCGGGCCGCTGCGGATCGCCGCCTTCCGCAGCGCGGCCCTGCGTCTGCTGCCGCCGGCCCTGGAACGCCTGACCACCCGGCACCCGGGGATCGCGCCCGAGGTCCGGATCGTACGGGAGGTCGGGCGCGGCACGGCCGGTGAAGTGCTCGACGGGCGGGCGGACCTGGGCATCGCGACGATCGGCACCACCTCGCCCGTACCGCCGGAGCTGATCGGCGGACTGCTCCTGGAGGAGGGGTACGCGCTGGTGCACCCGGCCGGTCATCCGGCGCCGCGCTCGCTGCCGCTGGTCGACTGGGCGGAGAACTGCACCTCGTACACCCGGGACTGGTGGGCGGCGCAGGAGTGGCTGCCCGCGGCGACCGTGGAGGCGGAGGACGACGGAGCGGTGCTCTCGATGGTGAGCAGTGGTTTCGGCATGGCCGTGATGCCGGAACTGTCCCTGATCGGAGCACCGCCCTCGGTGGAGATCACCGATCTCGGAGCGGACCGGCCGACCCGCGCGGTCGGCTATGTCACCACCCCTGAGCTGGGCAGATCCCTCGCCGTACGGGCGCTGATCCGTGAACTGAGGGGCGGTGGCGCCCGGGTGTGACCCGTTCGCCGTCTCAGATAGTAGGAAGTCCGAGTAATTGTGGAGACAGATGCGACGGCCTGCCCTAGCTTTGTAGAAGCCGAACGTCCCGCTCCATCGAGCGCAGGGCGGTCGAGAGCGCGACGCCCCATGCAGGCAACCCCTGCGGCGGCGCTCCCCGCCCCTTCCGGCGCCTTCGATCACCACGCAACTCCGCGCCCGCATGTCCGGAGTACTGATCTCAAGGAGTCGATCCCTCATGGCCGCTCAGACCGCCCGCCGCGTCCGCCACTCCGCCGTCCGCCCCAGCGACGACGCCCGCAAGAACGCCGCCGCAGCCCTCCAGCGCGCCCTCGACCGCCGTGACAACGGCGGCGAGACCGGTCACTGACCCCCACTCTCTCGACTGTCCGTTCGTCCACATGGTGGACGTGACGTGTCAGACGATGGGACGAGCAGTAGGGTGCCGACATGTCTCACAGCATCGATCTCGCAGTCATCCCCGGCGACGGCATCGGCCAGGAGGTCGTGGCCCAGGGCCTCAAGGTCCTCGCGGCCGTCCTTCCCCAGGATGTGAAGCTGGAGACGAAGGAGTACGACTTCGGCGCCAAGCGCTACCACGCCACCGGTGAGACCCTCACCGACGCCGACCTCGACGCCCTCAAGCAGCACGACGCGATCCTGCTCGGCGCGATCGGCGACCCGTCGGTCCCGTCCGGCGTCCTGGAGCGGGGCTTCCTGCTGAAGCTCCGCTTCGCCTTCGACCACCACGTCAACCTGCGTCCCTCGAAGCTGCTCCCCGGCGTCGCGACCCCGCTCGCCGGCCAGCCCGAGATCGACTTCGTCGTCGTCCGCGAGGGCACCGAGGGCCCGTACACCGGCAACGGCGGCACCATCCGCAAGGGCACCGAGCACGAGGTCGCCACCGAGGTCTCCGTCAACACCGCCTTCGGTGTCGAGCGCGTGGTCCGGGACGCCTTCGCCCGCGCCCAGGCCCGCCCCCGCAAGAAGCTGACGCTGGTCCACAAGAACAACGTGCTGACCTTCGCGGGCCACCTGTGGACGAACATCTTCAACAAGGTCGCGGCCGAGTTCCCCGAGGTCACGACGGACTACCTGCACGTCGACGCGGCCACGATCTTCCTGGTCACCGACCCGGGCCGGTTCGACGTCATCGTCACCGACAACCTCTTCGGCGACATCATCACCGACCTCGCCGCGGCCGTCTCCGGCGGCATCGGCGTGGCCGCCTCGGGCAACATCAACCCGAGCGGCGCGTTCCCGTCCATGTTCGAGCCGGTCCACGGCTCCGCGCCGGACATCGCGGGCCAGGGCAAGGCCGACCCGACGGCCACCGTCCTCTCCGTCGCCCTGCTGCTGCGCCACCTCGGCCACGAGACCGAGGCCGCCCGGATCGAGGAGGCCGTCGCGGCCGACCTCACCGAGCGCGGCAACGCCGTCCGCTCCACGGACGAGATCGGCGACGCGCTCGCCGCGCGAGTAGCGAGCTGACCCGCCGCTGAACTCCCACCAGCCGCCGGGTCACCCTCAGGGCCTCGCACCCGGCGGCTGTACCTGTGCGGCCGTCCGGTGCCACCATCGAATCCTTGGACCGCGCGCACGTCTACACGCGTCTACGCGTACCCGCACGTTTCGTGCCGCGGCCCCACGCGCGATAATCGGACGTGGGGCCGCGGCATGTGGGAAAGCTCGGACGTCCGAGGACACGTCCCAGCATCAGCAGCACGTGCGGCGTGAGCGCGGTCCGACCCATCACAACCGGTGAAGGACAAGCACTCATGACGACGCCCACGATCGAGCTCAAGCCCTCCTCCAGCCCGCTGTCCGACGCGGAGCGCGAGGCGATCCTGGCCAACCCGGGATTCGGCCGGCACTTCACCGACCACATGGTCACCGTCCGCTGGACCGAGGGCCGCGGTTGGCACGACGGCCAGCTCGTGCCGTACGGCCCGCTCTCCCTCGACCCGGCGACCAACGTCCTGCACTACGCCCAGGAGATCTTCGAGGGCTTGAAGGCCTACCGCCGCCCCGACGGCTCCGTCGCCACCTTCCGCCCCGACGCCAACGGGCGCCGCTTCCAGCGCTCCGCGCACCGGCTCGGCATGCCCGAGCTGCCGGTCGAGACCTTCATCGAGGCCTGCGACGTGCTGGTCCGCCAGGACCAGGCCTGGGTCCCGGCGCACGGTGGCGAGGAGTCCCTCTACCTGCGTCCGTTCATGATCGCGACCGAGGTCGGTCTGGGTGTCCGCCCGGCCAACGAGTACCTGTTCGTCGTCATCGCCTCCCCGGCCGGCGCGTACTTCCCCGGTGGCGTCAAGCCCGTCTCCATCTGGGCCTCCGAGGACCGCGTCCGCGCCGTCCCGGGCGGCATGGGCGACGCCAAGACCGGCGGCAACTACGCGGCCTCCCTGCTCGCGCAGGCCGAGGCGGCGGAGAAGGGCTGCGACCAGGTCTGCTACCTCGACGCGGTCGAGCACAAGTGGGTCGAGGAACTCGGCGGCATGAACCTGTACTTCGTGTACGGCAACAAGATCGTCACCCCGACCCTCACCGGCTCCATCCTCGAGGGCATCACCCGCGACTCCCTCCTCAAGCTCGCCGCCGAGCTCGGCTACGAGGTCGAGGAGGCCCGTGTCTCCATCGACCAGTGGCAGGCCGACACCGCGAACGGCACCCTCACCGAGGTCTTCGCCTGCGGCACCGCCGCCGTCATCACCCCGGTCGGCACGGTCAAGTCCGCCCGGGGCGAGTGGCAGCAGTCCGGCGGGCAGCCGGGCGAGGTCACGATGAAGCTGCGCGAGGCGCTGCTCGCCATCCAGACCGGCAAGGCCGAGGACGTCAACGGCTGGATGCACGAGCTGGGCAAGTAGGCCCCCGGACTCAGGGGTTACGGCCCAGGGGTTACGGCTCCGGGGTCACGGCTCCGGGGTTACGGCTCCGAGTCCACCAGGGCGCCCGGGACGGTCACCGTCCCGGGCGTTTCCGCGTGCTGAGCGCGCTGCCCCGGCGTCAGTACGGCGTACAGCGCACCGCCCACGATCCCGGACAGCACGAAGCTGCAGTCGATCCCGCCCGTCAGGGCGAGCAGCGGCCCCTCGTAGAGCGGCGTCGACACCGCGGCCAGGCCGACCGCCGCGCCGACCGCCCAGGAGACGGTGGCGCGCGGGTGCCAGCCCGCCGTGAACCAGTAGATCCCGCCGCGCGAGCGGTTGTTGAAGACCTGGAGCGCCTCCGGGTCGTACGTACCGCCGCAGCGCGCGTGCCCGATCAGGGTGATCACCGCCCACGGGGTCCCGATCGCGGTGAGCAGCAGCACGAACGAGGTCATCGCCGTCTGGGCGTCCGAGGCGAAGTGGCCGAGGAAGACGAAGGCCGTCGACACGGCCGCGACCACGAGGGTGGCACGCGCGCGCGTGGCCCGCGGCAGGATCGCGTCGAGGTCGAGGCCCATCGAGTACAGCATCAGCCCGGCGTTTCCGACGGAGCCGGCCGTGGCGGCGACGAGCAGGGGCACGAGGTACCAGGCGGGGGACGCGTCGACGAGCGGCCCGGCGTAGTCCAGGCCGCCGCGTGCCGCGAGGGCGGTGAAGGTGCCGAAGAGCTGCGGGACGAGCAGGCCCATGGTCAGGCCGAGGCAGGTGGCCCGCCACACGGTCCGCGTGCTGTGCCGCTCGGGGGAGATGTACCGGGTGTAGTCGCCGAGCAGGGTGATGAAGGCGACCGGCCCGCTGAGCCCCGCGGCGACGGCCGAGAGCAGCCAGGTCGGCCAGAACGAGCCGAGGAGATACGGGGTGTCCGGCACGGCCGCGGTGGTGAAGTCCCCGGCGTACGCGACGAGGCCGACGGCGAGCAGCACCGTCATGCCGACCGCGAGCGCCTTGCTCAGCCGCAGCAGCAGCCGGTAGCCGTACACCGCGCCGACCACCGTGCAGGCGGCGAGGAACGCGTAGACGAGGGCGTGGGCGGTGCCGCCGGTCGGCAGACCGACCAGGCGCTCCAGGGTGCCGACCATCACGTCGCCGCCGATCCACAGGGTCAGCGCGGTGTAGCCGAGCGAGAGCAGCAGCCCGACCACCGAGCCGACGAGCCGGCCGCGGACGCCGAAGAAGGCGCCGGAGGAGGTGGAGAGGTTGGTCGCGGTACGGAGGGACACGAGCGCCAGCGGGGCGGTGACGGCCACGCCGACGAGGGTGCCGGCGACGACGGAGGTGACCGAGGCCCACCAGCCGAGTCCGAACGAGACCGGCAGCCAGCCGAAGACGATCACGCCGAGACAGAGGTTGGAGCCGAGCAGGATCGAGACGAGGTCACGGGGGCCGCTGGTGCGTTCGGCCTCGGGGATGGTGTCGACTCCGCGCTGTTCTATCGCCATGGGAACTCCCTGGGGGACAAGGGGAGGGATGTTTAGAGCGACGCTCAATGTCAGCCAATGTGACTCATCGCGGAGAGCCGCGTCAATGCTTGGAAGATGTCTCGCGAACATTTAGAGTGTCGCTCAAAGTTCTTGGATCGGCTCGATCAGGAGGTGTACGGGACGTGCGACTGACCCCCACGGAACGCGACCGGCTGCTGCTCTTCGGCGCCGCCGAGCTCGCCCGCGCCCGCCGGGCCCGCGGGCTGCGGCTCAATGTCCCCGAGGCGACCGCGCTCGTCGCGGACACCGTCTGCGAGGCGGCCCGCGACGGCAGGCGGCTCGCCGAGGCGATCGAGGCGGCCCGCTCCGTGCTCGGCCCCGAGGACGTGCTGCCCGGCGTCGCCGACGTGGTCACGGAGGTGCACGTCGAGGCCGTCTTCGACGACGGCTCCCGGCTCGCCGTGGTCACCGACCCCATCGGCGGGGGCTCGCTCGGACCGGCCGCGCCCGGCGCGCTGCTGCCGGGCCCCGCGTACGAGGAGAGCGAGACGGAGACGGAGAGCGAGGCCGGAACCGGGTCCGGGGCCGGGTCATCCGGGTCATCCGGGTCCGGGGCCGGGTCCGGGACCGCCCCGGCCGTCACGCTCACCGTCCGCAACACGGCCGCCGTCCCGGTCAGCGTCACCTCCCACTTCCACTTCTTCGAGGCCAACCCGCGCCTCGACTTCGACCGTGCCGCCGCCTACGGCATGCGCCTGGCCATCCCGGCCGGCGCCTCCTTCCGCTTCGACCCGGGCGGCCAGGCCGAGGTCGGGCTGGTCCCGATCGGCGGCGCCCGCGTCGCCATCGGCTTCGCCGGCCTGGTCGACGGCCCGCTGGACGCGCCCGGCGCGAAGGAAGAGGCCCTCCGCAGGGCGGCGGCCTGCGGCTACCTGGGAAGCGAGGACGTCTGATGGACCCCTACGAGTACGCCTCCGTGCACGGACCGCGCGCCGGTGACCGGGTGGTCCTGGGCGACTCCGGTCTCGTCGTACGCGTCGAGTCCGACTCCCAGAAGCCGGGCGACGAGTTCCTGGCCGGCTTCGGCAAGACCGCCCGCGACGGACTCCACCTCAAGGCCGCCGCCGTCCGCGACACCTGCGACGTCGTGATCAGCAACGTGCTGCTCATCGACGCCGTGCAGGGCATCCGCAAGACCTCGATCGGCATCCGCGAGGGCCGCGTCCACGCCATCGGGCGGGCCGGCAACCCCGACACCCTCGACGGCGTGGACGTCGTCGTCGGCACCGGCACCTCGATCGTCTCCGGCGAGGGCCTGATCGCCACCGCCGGCGCCGTCGACACCCACGTCCACCTGCTCTCGCCCCGGATCATGGAGGCGTCCCTGGCGAGCGGCGTCACCACGGTCATCGGCCAGGAGTTCGGCCCGGTGTGGGGCGTCGGCGTCAACTCGCCGTGGGCCCTGCGCCACGCCTTCGACGCCTTCGACGCCTGGCCCGTCAACATCGGCTTCCTGGCCCGCGGTTCGTCCTCCGACCCGGCCCCGCTGGTCGAGGCGCTCGCGGAGGGCGGCGCGTCCGGCTTCAAGGTGCACGAGGACATGGGCGCCCACACCCGTGCGCTCGACACCGCGCTGCGGGTCGCCGAGGAGCACGACGTCCAGGTCGCCCTGCACAGCGACGGCCTCAACGAGTGCCTGTCGGTCGAGGACACCCTGAAGGTCCTCGACGGGCGCACCATCCACGCCTTCCACATCGAGGGCTGCGGCGGCGGACACGTACCCAACGTGCTGAAGATGGCGGGCGTGCCGAACGTCATCGGCTCCTCCACCAACCCCACGCTTCCCTTCGGACGCGATGCCGTCGCCGAGCACTACGGCATGATCGTGTCCGTCCACGACCTGAAGACCGACCTGCCCGGCGACGCCGCCATGGCGCGCGACCGGATCAGGGCCGGGACGATGGGCGCCGAGGACGTCCTGCACGACCTCGGCGCGATCGGCATCACGTCCTCGGACGCGCAGGGCATGGGAAGGGCCGGCGAGACCGTACGCCGGACCTTCGCCATGGCCGGGAAGATGAAGGCCGAGCTCGGCCCCCTGGAGGGCGACGGCGCGCACGACGACAACGCGCGCGTGCTCCGTTACCTCGCCAAGCTCACCATCAATCCGGCCATCGCCCACGGCCTCGCGCACGAGATCGGCTCGATCGAGACCGGAAAGCTCGCCGACATCGTGCTGTGGCGGCCCGAGTTCTTCGGCGCCAAGCCGCAGCTGGTGCTGAAGTCCGGCTTCCCCGCGTACGGGGTCACGGGCGACCCGAACGCCGCCACCGACACCTGCGAACCGCTCGTCCTCGGCCCGCAGTTCGGCGCGCACGGCGCGACCGCCGCCGACCTCTCGGTCGCCTTCGTCGCGCAGGCCGCCGTCGACCTCGGTGCCGACGCGATGCCGACCCGGCGTCGCCGCGTCGCCGTGCGCGGCACCCGCGGCATCGGCCCGGCCGACCTGCGGCTCAACTCCCGCACCGGCGACGTCCAGGTCGACGGGCACACGGGCCTCGTCTCGCTCGACGGCGCGCCGATCCGCTCGGAGGCGGCCGAGTCCGTCTCGCTCAACCGCCTCTACTTCCTCTAGGACCTGACTCATGATGTTTCGCATGCCCGCCGAGTGGACGCCGCACGAGCGCACCTGGATGGCCTGGCCGAGCCCCAACCCGACCTTCACGAACGCCGAGGAACTGGCCGAGGCCCGTACCGCCTGGGCCACCGTGGCCCGCGCCGTCCGCCGCTTCGAGCCGGTGACGATGGTCGTCGCGCCCGGCGACGCCGAGTCGGCCGCGGCGCTCCTCGGCCCCGGGATCGACCTGGTCGAGCGTGAGCTGGACGACGCCTGGATGCGGGACATCGGCCCGACCTTCGTCACGAACGGCACCGAACTCGCGGCCGTGGACTGGGTGTTCAACGGCTGGGGCGCCCAGGACTGGGCCCGCTGGGAGCACGACTCCAAGATCGCCCGCCATGTCGCGGACGTGGCCGGTGTGCCGGTGGTGGGCAGCCCGCTGGTGAACGAGGGCGGCGCGATCCACGTCGACGGCGAGGGCACCGTCCTGCTCACCGACACCGTCCAGCTCGGCGCGGGCCGCAACCCGGAGTGGACGCGCGAGCAGGTCGAGCGGGAGATCCACGCCAGACTCGGCACCACCAAGGCGATCTGGCTCCCGCACGGCCTGGCCGGCGACTACGGCCGCTACGGCACCCAGGGCCACGTCGACATCGTCGCCGCCTTCGCCCGCCCCGGCACCGTCCTCGTCCACAGCCAGCAGAACCCCCAGCACCCCGACCACGAGCGCTCCCGCCTCTACGTCGATCTCCTCCGCGACCAGACCGACGCCCAGGGCCGCCCCCTGGAGGTCATCGAGGTCCCGGCCCCCACCGTCCTCAAGGACGAGGACGGCGACTGGGTCGACTACTCGTACATCAACCACTACCTCTGCAACGGCGGCGTGGTGCTGTGCGCGTTCGACGACCCCCACGACGAGCTCGCCGCGGACATCTTCCGCCGCCTCTTCCCGGAGCGCGAGGTGGTCCTGGCCGACGCCCGCCCGATCTTCGCGGCCGGCGGCGGAATCCACTGCATCACGCAGCAGCAGCCGGCGGTGTGAGCGGGGTACCCCGCGACAGTCCCGGCCGGCCACGCAGGACGTGACCGGCTGGGACCGGGTTCTCAAGCAGAGGTGACGGGCTCGCTGGTGCCCTCGCCGGTGCAGGCGAGGCACGGCTCGCTGTACAACACGTGGCGGTCGGCGTCGACCAGGACGACGCGTCGGGCGCCCTTGCAGCTGCGGCAGCGGTTGAGGCCACGGCGGGTCCCGAGGAATCGACCGCCCCGGCGCAGCTCAGCAAGGTGGGCAAGGAGGCTGCCCGTGTTGTCGTTCTGCCACGAGGTGCTCACGGTCGGTCAGCCTAGCGCTGTGCAGGTCAGTTCGGGTGGGCGTCGCTGCAGTTGGCCTCGCAGTTCGCGTCCCCGCAGCTGGTGTGTTCGCACGTGGCGGCGACGGTCACGCTCCCGTTCGACGGGCCGAGCCACAGTGCGCGGTCGACCTCGTATCCGGCCTCGGCGATCCGGGCCTGGGTGTGCTCCAGGGCCGTGAGGCCATGGCGGGCCGGGTCCGGGCGCTCGGGCACGTGGTGCACGAAGCGGCCGAGCCGCCTGCACAGCGTCTGGTAGACGCGGGTGTGCAGGATCAGCGCGTGCCAGCCCTCGTCGACGACCCTGGAGGGCCTCATGCCTCCCGGGAACATGGCCGCGGCAGCGACGAACTTCAGGGCCTCCTCGACGATCCGCCCGGCATCCGGCTCGGCCATGTCCTTGTTGTTGTCGAGGACGGTGGCGGCGACACCGTCGAACTCCTCCTGAGTGAGGAGGGATGCGGCGTCTCGAACCGCGGGCTGGGTGGTGGTACTCATGGTGGTGCCTCCCGTTCTGGTGGATGGTGGGCGCGCCCCGGTCGGGTTCCTGGCGAGGCATGCGGCCGGGGCGGTCTTGAACCTGCCGTGAACGGATCCGTCGTCACGTCCACGAGCAGGAGCTCATCGGCCCGCGCGACGACGGCGGGCCATGTCCTGGTACTGGGCGATCGTGACGAGCAGGTCGCCGGTCGGGGACGCCAGCTCCTGCCTGTGGTCCGCACAGGCGTACACATCGCGTCCGTCCTCTACAGCGACGACCACGACGGGCGCGCCGTTGGGGCTGGTCGTCTTGCGGCAGCGGGCACAGCGGCGGTCACGCACGTGGGCTCTCCTTCGGCTTCGGCCGGTGGCAGAGGCAGGCGCAGTGTCGGGCGGGAAACACCAGGTCGCCGTACGTCGGGGTGCGGACCTCGCCGGTCCTGCAGGCGAAGTGCACGTCGAACCGGCACTCCGGGAGGACGTCGGCGGCCGGCCTGGCCGGGGCACTCACTGGGCGCCGCCCCGCGGGCCGGACTCAATGTGCAGGGTCTCGCGCTGAGGTGTCATGCCGCAAGGATCATGTGACGGAGGGTACTGGCTCGATCCCAGACCGGTAATCTCATGGTGAGATGGATTTCGATCCCATGATGAATGAGGAGGCGTCACATGGCTCTCGGGCCCATCGAGTTAGAGGCGTGGTCATGGGAGCGGGCGGAGGTCCGGCAAGCCCTTCGTGCGCGGAACATCGGCGCGGTCTTCCGGTACGTACAGCAGTACAGCGGCGCCAGCCAGGCCCGGATCGCCACCGCCGTCGAACTCTCGCAGGGACGCGTCAACGAGATCATCAACGGCAGGCGGGAGGTCAAGGACCTGGAGGTCTACGAGCGGATCGCCGACGGACTGCGGATGCCCGACGACGCCCGCCACCTCCTCGGCCTCGCCGCCGGCAGGGAGAAGCGAGCCGGTGGCGTCGCGTTCGACCTCGCCGCCTTCCCCGAGGTCGTCCGCGTCTACTCCTCTCAGGCCGCCGCGCGCGACGAGATCCGCCAGCACGCCGCGGCGGCCGAGGAGCTCGACGTCCTGGCCGTTCGCGGCCTGGGGCTGATCGGCCTCAACGACAGCCTTCTCCGGGAGTACTGCCTGCCTCGTGACCAAGGCGGCCGCGGCCTGCGCGTCCGGGTGCTGCTCCTCGACCCCGAGTCGCCGGTCACCGTCCGCCGTGCAGCTGAGATCGGCGAGTCCGCCGAATCCCTCGCCGGCGGGATCCGGCTGGCCGAGGCACGGCTGCGCGAACTCTCGGGTGACGTACAGGTCTACCGGTACCGGCAGCTACCCACTTGGCGGATCATCCGCGTGGGCAGCACCATGTTCCTCGGCGCCTTCGACCCGGGCTGGGAAGGGCACGAGTCGGCGACGTACAAGGTGATGGAGACACCGCACGGGCCGCTGTTCCGCGGCTTCCGGCGGATGTTCGAGGCGCTCCTCGACGGTGCGGAGCGGACCGTATGAGGGAAGGGGGAAGCCGGTGATCGAGGCGGAGCTCAAGGCCCGCGTGCACACACCGGAGGAGGTCCTGCGGCGACTCGACGAGCGAGGTGAGGGTGTCCCGGAGGTCTACCAGGACACGTACTACGACACCCCGGATGGCAACCTCGAAGCGCGCGGCGCCGAGCTGCGCATCCGCACCGTCCACGGGCCCACCGACACGCGCACAGTCCTGACGTACAAAGGCGCCGCAGTCGATGAGGCGTCGGGCTCGAAGCCGGAGGCGGAGACACGCGTGGAGGATGTCGAAGCGGCTCACTCGATCGTGCGCGGCCTCGGCCATGTCCCCACGATCGCCTTCGAGAAGCGGTGCCGCAACTACGTCTTCAAGGCCCGAGGGCGGAAGATGCTCGCGACCTTGGTGCGGGTCCCCGAGATCGACGGCACCTTCCTCGAAGTGGAGACGCTGGTCGCTGACGATCAGGTCCAGGAGGCTCTGGCAGACGTTCGCGCGGTCCTGGCCGAGCTCGGCATCGGAGAGGACGACCTGACGCGCGAGCTCTACACCGACGCCGTGCGGGTGCGTCGGCAGTCGTAGCTCCGGGGCCACCCCCCCCAGTGCGCGAGGGTCGCCCCCCTCCGCCCGCACCCGGTCGGGGACCCCCGTCAGGGCGTGCTCGAAGGGGTCCCTCCGGGCGCGTCCGGGTGGGCCGCGAGGTACTCGTTGATGGCCTCCCGGGTGATCAGGTGGCG
Organism: Streptomyces sp. NPDC048623; assembly: GCF_040650755.1. Classification (NCBI taxonomy): domain Bacteria; kingdom Bacillati; phylum Actinomycetota; class Actinomycetes; order Kitasatosporales; family Streptomycetaceae; genus Streptomyces; species Streptomyces sp. NPDC048623. The sequence continues at coordinate 91,963 of NZ_JBEZHV010000018.1, read as the reverse complement.
CTCCTTCTGGTCCAGACCGTCGCAGGCCGCCCTGAACGCGGCGTTGTCGACCTCGGCGGTCTTGGCGAACACCTTCGCCGTCTCCGCCTTGCAGGCCGCCCTGTCGTCCTCGGCCGATCCGCACGCCGTGGCGGCGAGCAGCAGCCCTGCCGTGAGAGCCGTGGCCGTGATGGTGCGCGTACGCATGATCCCCCCTGGATCCTGGGCGACGGCGGGACTCTTCCGCCGCATCGGGTAGAACGTACGGGTGAGTCAGAGCGACAACCCACCCACCCCCCACCCCCGCCGCCGCAACCAGGCCGCACCGCCCCGTGAGGACGTGCTCGCCGCCGCCATGGACACCATCGCCGCGCGCGGGCTCGACGGGCTGACCATGGCCGGGCTCGGGCGGCAGGTCGGGATGAGCAGTGGGCATCTGCTCTACTACTTCGGCACCAAGGACGAGCTGCTGCTGCGCACCCTGGAGTGGAGCGAGGGCCGGCTCGGCGCCGAGCGGAGCGCGCTGCTCGCCCGGCCCGGGACGGCCCGGGAGCGGCTCGAAGGGTACGTCGAGGTGTACGTGCCGGACGGGCCGCGCGACCCGCACTGGACGCTGTGGCTGGAGGTCTGGAACCGCTCGCAGAACGCCGACGACGACGCCCGCGCCCGGCAGGCCACCATCGAGGGCGCCTGGCACCGCGACCTGGTCGCGATCCTCGCCGAGGGCGTCTCGCGCGGCGAGTTCCGGCCCGTCGACCCGGACCGCTTCGCGCACCGGATGCGTGCCCTGCTCGACGGGTTCAGCGTGCATGTCGCGGTCGGCATCCCCGGCACCGGGCGGGCTCAAGTCCTCGACCATGTACGGGAGTTCATCGCCGAAACGCTGCTCGCGTGACCGTTAGGCACGCAAGTACTCCCGATCGTTGCCCCGCGCTCCCTTGTTGGCGCCCCGCCGCCTCCGGCACGGTTCCTGCCCATGGGACGAGAGCACTGGAAGAAGATCTGGGTCGGGTCGGCCGGCAACATGGTCGAGTGGTTCGACTGGTTCGTGTACGCGAGCTTCGCGACCTACTTCGCGGGGGCGTTCTTCCCCGAGGGGAACGACACCGCCAAACTCATGAACACGGCCGGCATCTTCGCCGTCGGCTTCTTCATGCGCCCGGTCGGCGGCTGGCTGCTCGGCCGGGTCGGTGACCGCAAGGGCCGCAAGGCGGCCCTCACCCTCACCGTCAGCCTGATGTCCGCCTCCGCGGTCCTCATCGCCGTCGCCCCCACCTACGCCGTCGCGGGCTACGGCGGCGCCGCCGTGCTGCTGGTCGCCCGGCTCCTCCAGGGCCTGTCCGTCGGCGGCGAGTACGCCGCCAGCGCCACCTACCTCACCGAGGCCTCCGCGCCGCGGCACCGCGGCTTCGCCTCCAGCTTCCAGTACGTGTCGATGACGGCCGGTCAGATCATCGGCCTTGGCCTGCAGATCATCCTCCAGCGCGCCCTGTCCGACGGCGCCCTGCACAGCTGGGGCTGGCGCATCCCGTTCGTCGTCGGAGCCCTCGGCGCGGCCGTCGTCTTCTACCTGCGGCGGAGCATGCTGGAGACCGAGGTGTACGAGGAGACCACCGGGTCCGGCGTCGGCCAGGAGCAGCGCGGCACCCTCAAGGCCCTGTGGGCGCACAAGCGCGAGGCCTTCCTCGTCGTCGCGCTCACCATGGGCGGCACGGTGGCCTACTACACGTACACCACCTACCTCACCAAGTACCTCTCCAACTCCGCCGGACTGCCCAAGCAGACCGCGACCCTGGTCTCCTTCTGCGCGCTGATCGTCTTCGCCTGCCTCCAGCCCCTGGCCGGCCGGCTCTCCGACCGGATCGGGCGCCGCCCGCTGCTCATCACCTTCGCGGTCGGCTCCACCCTGCTCACCGTGCCGATCATGGCGATGCTGAAGCACGCCGGCTCCTTCTGGCCCGCCCTCGGGCTCTCCCTGCTCGCCCTGGTCGTCGTCACCGGCTACACCTCGATCAACGCCTGCGTGAAGGCCGAGCTCTTCCCGACCGGCGTACGCGCCCTCGGCGTCGCCCTGCCGTACGCCATCGCCAACGCTCTGTTCGGCGGCACCGCCGAATACGTGGCCCTCTGGTTCAAGGACGCGGGCGTCGAGTCCGGCTTCTCCTGGTACGTGGCGGGCTGCGCGGCCGTCTCCCTGGTCGTGTACGTCACGATGCGCGAGACCCGTGACATCGACCTGGCGCAGGTGCGGGGCCGGGCGGCCGCGGCCCTGCCCGGTCAGAAACGAGATCAACTGCCCGTATCGTGAGACCGGCGTCCCGCTGATCCCCCACCTGTGTCAGACTTCCGGCGTGCTCGCTACCACCATGATTATCGGCAGCAGCGCGCCGGTCCGCAGTGGCCGCTGAAGCGCGGAACGATCCCCGCGGCAGTGGACACCGTGCCCCAGACCCGCGCGCAGACCTCTCGCACCCGCGAGAGGTTTTTTCGTTTTCCGGCCCCACCCGAGCCGGAAACGGACGGCGCGTGAGAATGGGGGCAAGTGGATCCATACCTTCCGGAGCCACATCCGACAGGAGTCATCAGAGCCATGACCACGGAGAACGCCGAGGGCTCGCGCCTCGACGACAGTTTCCACGTCTTCGACACCACGCTGCGCGACGGCGCCCAGCGCGAGGGCATCAACCTCACCGTCGCGGACAAGCTGACCATCGCGCGGCACCTCGACGACTTCGGGGTCGGCTTCATCGAGGGCGGCTGGCCCGGCGCCAACCCGCGTGACACCGAGTTCTTCGCCCGCGCCCGGCAGGAGATCGCGTTCAGGAACGCCCAGCTCGTCGCCTTCGGCGCCACCCGCCGGGCCGGCGGAACCGCCGCCGACGACCCGCAGGTCAAGGCCCTGCTCGACTCCGGCGCCCCGGTGATCACCCTGGTCGCCAAGTCCCACGACCGGCATGTCGAGCTCGCCCTGCGCACCACCCTCGACGAGAACCTGGAGATGGTCCGCGACACCGTCTCCCACCTGCGCGCCCAGGGCCGCCGGGTCTTCGTGGACTGCGAGCACTTCTTCGACGGCTACAAGGCCAACCCCGACTACGCCAAGGCCGTGGTCCGCACCGCTCACGAGGCCGGCGCCGACGTCGTCGTCCTCTGCGACACCAACGGCGGCATGCTGCCCGCCCAGGTGCAGGCCGTGGTCGCCACCGTCATCGCCGACACCGGCGCCCGCCTCGGCATCCACGCCCAGGACGACACCGGCTGCGCCGTCGCCAACACCCTCGCCGCCGTCGACGCCGGTGCCACCCATGTCCAGTGCACCGCCAACGGCTACGGCGAGCGGGTCGGCAACGCCAACCTCTTCCCGGTCGTCGCGGCCCTGGAGCTCAAGTACGGCAAGAAGGTCCTCCCCGAGGGCGCGCTCGCCGAGATGACCCGGATCTCGCACGCCATCGCCGAGGTCGTCAACCTCACCCCCTCCACCCACCAGCCCTACGTCGGCGTCTCCGCCTTCGCGCACAAGGCCGGCCTGCACGCCTCCGCCATCAAGGTCGACCCCGACCTCTACCAGCACATCGATCCCGAGCTGGTCGGCAACACCATGCGGATGCTGGTCTCCGACATGGCCGGGCGCGCCTCCATCGAGCTCAAGGGCAAGGAGCTCGGCATCGACCTGGGCGGCGACCGCGCCCTGGTCGCCCGGGTCGTCGAGCGGGTCAAGGAGCGCGAGCTCAGGGGCTACACCTACGAGGCCGCCGACGCCTCCTTCGAGCTGCTGCTGCGCGAGGAGGCGGAGGGCAGGGCCCGCCGCTACTTCCGTACGGAGTCCTGGCGCGCGATCGTCGAGGACCGCCCCGACGGCACCCACGCCAACGAGGCCACCGTGAAGCTGTGGGCCAAGGGCGAGCGGATCGTCGCCACGGCCGAGGGCAACGGCCCGGTCAACGCCCTCGACCGGGCCATGCGGGTCGCCCTGGAGCGGATCTACCCGCAGCTCGCCAAGTTCGAGCTGATCGACTACAAGGTCCGCATCCTGGAGGGCCGCCACGGCACCGAGTCCACCACCCGCGTCCTGATCACCACCAGCGACGGCAACGGCGAGTGGGCCACGGTCGGCGTCGGCGAGAACGTCATCGCGGCCTCCTGGCAGGCCCTGGAGGACGCCTTCACGTACGGGCTGCTCAGAGCGGGGATCGACCCGGCGGAATAGTCCCTCGATGTTCGGTTTGGCCTGGTTCGGGTAGCGTCGAATCATGAGGACCAGGGCGATAACCGTAGGGTCGGCCCTCGGCGGGCTGATACTGCTCCTGCTCATGGTCCTGGCGCCCGTCGCGAGCGCCAGGGCCACGGGCGTACCCGACGTGGCCGCCGCCCTCAAGCAGGGCCCGGTGTACGTCGACCCGGGCGCCGCCGACCAGCTCTCCACGGCCGACGCGAGCGCCCTCGCGACGAAGATCAAGGACGCCGACAAACCGCTCTTCGTGGCGGTGCTGCCCGCGAACGCGCAGTTCCCGCCCGAGAACCTGCTGCGCAATGTGCGCACCCAGACCGGGATCACCGGGCTGTACGCGATACGCCTCGGCGACGGCTTCGACGCGGGCGCCGACCGCTCCGTGATGTCCAACGCGGCCGTCGACAACCTCGTCACCTCCGTGAAGCAGCCCGGCGTGGACGCCGCGACCGAGCTGAACAACTTCGTCGACCAGGCCCTGCCCACCATGCGCGGCTCCGCGCCGGCCTCCTGGGGCACGGCGTCCGGTGACTCCGGGGTGCCGGTGGCCGGTCTGGTCACCCTCGGCGCGGTCGTGGTGGCCGGCGGCGCCGGCGCCTACGCCGTGGTCCGGCGCAACCGGCTCCGCAAGGAGGCCGAGGAGCGCGCCGCCCTCGACCGGCTGCGGGTCGTCGTGGACGAGGACATCACCGCCTTCGGCGAGGAGCTGGAGCGGCTCGACTTCCACCCGGCCGAGGCCGGCGCCGACGACGCCATGCGCGGCGACTACGAACGGGCCCTGGACTCCTACGACACCGCGAAGTCCAGGATGGGCGCGGTGACCCGGCCGCACGAGGTGCGCGAGGTCACCCAGGCCCTGGAGGACGGGCGCTTCTCGCTCGCCGTCCTCGCCGCCCGCCGCGAGCACCGCCCGCTGCCCGAGCGGCGCCCGCCCTGCTTCTTCGACCCGCGGCACGGCCCGTCCGTCACCGACCGCAGCTGGATCCCGGCCGGCGGCGCGGCACGCGAGGTCCCGGTCTGCGCCGCCGACGCGGCCCGCCTGGACGACGGGCAGGACCCGCAGGCCCGCACGGTCGACACCGACGGCGGCCGCCGCCCCTACTGGGAGGCGGGACCGGCGTACGGGCCGTGGGCCGGCGGCTACTTCGGCGGCGGCATCCTGCCCGGCCTCCTCGTCGGCACCATGCTCGGCTCGATGCTCTCCACCCCCGCCTACGCCTCCGAGTACGGCGGCGGGGACTTCCAGGACTTCCAGGGCGGCGACTTCTCCGGCGCCGACTTCAACCCCGGTGACTTCGGCGGTGGCGATTTCGGCGGCGGTGACTTCGGCGGAGGCGGCGGCTTCGACGGCGGAGGCGGCTTCTAGGCCGCGCCCCTGCGCCAAGCCCTGAGGCCTGTCCTAGACCAGCGGCTTCACCGACATCAGCAGATGGCGGTGGGTGCCCTCGCCGCCGTCCGTGGCGTCCGTGATCAGCGCCCGCTGGCCCGGGCCGAGCAGGCGCACACTGAGCCGCGGCGCGTCGAAGGAGCCGAGCGCGTCGAGCAGATAGCCCGGATTGAAGGCCACGGTCATGGTCTCGGCGCCGGTCAGGGCGGCGGGCAGGCGCTGCGAGGCCACATCGTCCTCGTACCCCGCCTGGAGGTGGACGGTCGACCCGTCGAACGCCAGCTGTACGGGGCTGTCGCCCTCGGCGACCACCGCGACCCGCTTCACGGCCTCCACCAGCGGGGCCCGCTCGGTGACCGCCACCGCGTGCTCCCCGAGCGCGAAGAGCTTGTCGTGCCGGGGGAGCTTGCCGTCGAGCAGCCGGGTGGTGGTGCGCATGCCGCCGCTCTCGAAGCCGAGCGAGCCGCCGTCCAGGGCGAGCCGGACCGTCCCCGCGCCCGCGAACGAGCGCGCGACCTCGGTGAGCCGGCGGGCCGGCACCACCACGTCCAGGGCCTCGCCGGCCCCGGAGGCGTCCGCCGCCGGCTTCCACTCCAGGGTGCGCACCGCGTACCGGTAGCGGTCGGTCGCGGCCAGCGTCATCGTCGTGCCGTCCAGGCCGAGCCGTATGCCGGTGAGGACCGGCAGCGCGTCGTCCCGGCCGGCCGCCACCGCCACATGCCCGACGGCCGCCGCGAACGCCGCCGCGTCGACCTCGCCGCGCCGCGCGGGCAGGGCCGGCCGGTCCGGGTAGTCGTCCAGAGGCAGCAGCGAGAGCCCGAAGCGGGCGTCGCCCGCGGTCACCGAGAGCCGGGCCCCGTCGACCGCGCACTCCACCGGCCCCTGCGGCAGCACCTTGCAGATGTCGAGAAGGCGCCGCCCGAGCACCAGGGCCCGGCCCTCCGCGAGCACGTCGGCCTCGGCCTCGATCCGGGCCGAGGCCTCGTAGTCCAGACCGGAGACGGAGAGCCGGCCGTCCGCCGCCGCCTCCAGGAGCAGGCCGCCGAGGACGGGTACGGGCGAGCGGGCGGGCAGCACGCGGGCGGCCCAGGCCACGGCCTCGGTCAACACCCCGCTGTCGATACGGAATTCCATGCCGCCGACGCTAGCGGCCGCCACTGACAGTCGCGCCGCGCGGAACGGGAATGCACGGGCGCCCTTGATCGTTCGGCTGTCCGGGACATCCGTGCACGCAGGGGGAGGGACGGTCATGACGCAGGTCCACGGCACCGTGGCGAAGGGATTCGAGTCCGTACGGGAGGAGTTCGCCACGGTCGCGGCCGAGGAGGCCCGGGACGGCGGCGCCCAGCTCGCGGTCTACCACCACGGCGAGCTCGTGGCCGACCTGTGGGGCGGCGAGGGTGTCGACGGTGACTCGCTCCTCGCGCTCTACTCCTCCGCCAAGGGGGTCGTCGCCCTGGTCGCGGCCCTCCTCGTGCAGGACGGCGCGCTGGACCTGGACCGCGAAGTGCGTTCCTACTGGCCCGAGTTCGCCGCTGAGGGCAAGGGCGCCGTCACCGTGCGGGAACTGCTCGCCCACCGGGCCGGGGCCCTCGGCGTGGACGGCGGACTCAGCCTCGCCGAGCTCACCGACGACCGCCTCGTCGCCGCCCGGATCGCCGCCCACCGCCCGTACTGGCAGCCCGGCACCGGCCACGGCTACCACGCGCTCAGCTTCGGCGCCCTGGTCGGCGAGGTGGTGCTGCGCGCCACCGGCCGGCCGGTGCAGGAGCACTACGCGGAGCGGGTCCGGATCCCGTACGGCGCCGACTACCATCTGGGCCTCCCCGAGGAACTGGAGGCCCGCTTCCGCCCGGCCCTGCCGATGCTGCCCACCCCCGCCCAGGAGGCCTTCCAGGCCGAGCATCCGGTCGCGCCGGACAGCCTGCTCGCCGTCGCCTTCGACCAGCACGCCGAGCCGCCCTTCGACATCGTGGCCTTCGGCAACTCCCGTGCCGTGCACGCCGCGTGCCCGCTCTCCGGCGGCGGCGTCGGTACGGCGCGCGGCCTCGCCCGGGTGTACGCGGCGGTCGCGGGCGAACTCGACGGCCGGGCCCCGCTGCTCAAGCCGGAGACGCTGGCCGAGTTCTCCCGGACGCACTCCTCCGGCACGGATCTGGTCACCGGCGAGTCAAACGCCTTCGGCCTCGGCTTCGTCCCGCTCGCCACCCGCTACCCGTCGCTCGGCCCGACCGCCGTCGGCCACAGCGGCGCCCCCGGCTCCCAGTCCCTCGCCGACCCCTCCCGCGCCCTCTCCTACAGCTACACCCGCCGCCGCTTCGGCTTCCTGGCCGGCCCCGGCGCCGCGGAGAACGCCCGCCTGATCCGCGCGGTCACGTCCGCCGCGGACCGCCTGGACGGCCACGCATGACCGAGCTCCTGTTCTTCGTCCCGCTCGCGGTGCTCGTCGGCCTGCTGGTCCGGGCCGGGCAGCGCCGGCGGGCCGCCGCGCTCGCCGACGGGGGTACGGCAGCGGTGCCCGTGATGTTCAGGCAGGGCTCCCGCTGGCGGGCGGGGCGCCTGGTGATCGGCGCGGAGCCGCTGGTCTGGCGCCCCTTCGCGCGCGCCGGGGAGGTCGTCCTTCCGGCCGAGCTGCGGGTCGCCGGCACCCGCCCGCCCACCGTGCGCGAGGCGGTGCGGCTCAACCCGAGGCTCCGGATCGTGGCCTGTGAGTCGGCCGGCGGCCCGGTCCTCCTCGCGGTGCTGCCGGAGGAGCTGGAGCGGGTGCTCGGCGCCCTGGAGCGCGGCTGACACGACGCCCCTGGTGATCCACGACGGAAACACCGCCGCCCGGCAGCCTTCGGGGCTGCCGGGTTCGGGGTGGCTCGTCGCCGCGGGGCCGGGGTGCGGCCCCGGCCGGGGGAGGGGGAGGGGGATCAGGCGGCGTTCTTGATGGCGGAGATGTCGAAGTTCAGCTTGACCTTGTCGGAGACCATGACGCCACCGGTCTCCAGGGCCGCGTTCCAGGTCAGGCCCCAGTCGGAGCGCAGGATCTCGGCCGAGCCCTCGAAGCCGACGCGCTCGTTGCCGTAGGGGTCGGTGGCGGTGCCGTTGAACTCCAGGTCGATGGCGAGCGGCTTGGTGACGTCCTTGATCGTCAGGTCGCCCTTGATCCGGTACTTCTCGCCGCCCAGGTGCGCGGCCTCGGTGGAGCGGAAGGTCATCAGCGGGAAGGTCTCGGCGTCGAAGAAGTCACCGCTGCGCAGGTGGCCGTCGCGGTCCGCGATGCCGGTGTCGATCGAGGCGATCTTGACGTCGATGGAGGCGCTGGAGGCGGCCGGGTCCGAACCGTTCAGCTTCAGCGAGCCCTCGTGCTCACCGAAGGAGCCGCGGACGTTGGTGACCATCGCGTGGCGGACCGTGAAGCCGATGCTGCTGTGGGCCGCGTCGATGGTGTAGTCGCCGGTCAGGGCGGCCAGGGCCGGGTCCACCGGGAGGGTGGCGGTGGCGACGGCGGACTCGTTGTTGTTCTTGCGGCTGAAGAGACCCATGACGTGCTCCTTGGGGGACGGTGCGCAGGGGGAGGGTGTGCGCTTTGTTGAACCTTCAACGAGAACGACCATAGACCTATTCCGTTCAACTTTCAACATCTAGGGAAGATGTTCTCCCCGCACTGGCGGACGCGCGGGGAGCTGCGGCATCATGCGGAAGCGCCGATCATGACCAGTGTGGAAACCCGACAATCACCAGGGGTGTCTGGCTGTTGACTCGGACGGGTGAGCCTGATGGTTCTGTCATGCCCCACCAGGATTCGACACGCGAGACTGTACGGAGTCGACGGCGGGGTTTTCTCGGGTGAGTTCGTAGGGTCGGTACATGACCGTTGTGGACCAGATCCCGAGCGAGCCCGCCGACGCCCGAGGCCGGGTTGCCGAGCTGCACGAACTGCGCGAGCAGGCGCGACGCGGCCCGAGTGACCGGGCGACCGAGGCGCAGCACGCGAAGGGCAAGCTCACCGCGCGCGAGCGGATCGAGCTGCTCCTCGACCCTGGTTCCTTCAACGAGGTCGAGCAGCTGCGCCGGCACCGCGCGCAGGGCTTCGGCCTGGAGGCGAAGAAGCCGTACACCGACGGTGTCATCACCGGCTGGGGCACGGTCGACGGCCGCACGGTCTTCGTCTACGCGCACGACTTCCGGATCTTCGGCGGCGCGCTCGGCGAGGCCCACGCCACCAAGATCCACAAGATCATGGACATGGCCATCGCCGCCGGTGCCCCGCTGGTCTCCCTGAACGACGGCGCCGGCGCCCGTATCCAGGAGGGCGTCTCCGCCCTCGCCGGCTACGGCGGCATCTTCCAGCGCAACACCCGGGCGTCCGGTGTCATCCCGCAGATCAGCGTGATGCTCGGCCCGTGCGCCGGTGGCGCGGCCTACAGCCCCGCCCTCACCGACTTCGTCTTCATGGTCCGCGAGACCTCGCAGATGTTCATCACCGGCCCCGACGTCGTCAAGGCGGTCACCGGCGAGGAGATCACCCAGAACGGCCTCGGCGGCGCGGACGTGCACGCCGGGACGAGCGGCGTCGCGCACTTCGCGTACGACGACGAGGAGACCTGCATCGCCGAGGTGCGCTACCTCCTGTCGATGCTCCCGCAGAACAACCGCGAGAACCCGCCGGCCGTCGCCTCCGAGGACCCGGCCGACCGCCGCTCCGACGTGCTGCTCGACCTGGTGCCGGCCGACGGCAACCGCCCGTACGACATGCACAAGGTGATCGAGGAGCTCGTCGACGACGGCGACTACCTGGAGATCCACGAGCGCTGGGCCCGCAACATCATCTGCGCCCTGGCCCGCCTCGACGGCCAGGTCGTCGGCATCGTCGCCAACCAGCCGCAGTCCCTGGCCGGCGTCCTCGACATCGAGGCGTCCGAGAAGGCCGCCCGCTTCGTGCAGATGTGCGACGCCTTCAACATCCCGATCGTCACTCTTCTGGACGTCCCCGGCTTCCTGCCTGGTGTAGACCAGGAGCATGGTGGAATCATCCGGCACGGCGCGAAGCTGCTGTACGCGTACTGCAACGCGACCGTTCCCCGGATCTCGCTGATCCTGCGCAAGGCGTACGGCGGCGCGTACATCGTGATGGACTCGCAGTCCATCGGCGCCGACCTGACGTACGCCTGGCCCACCAACGAAATCGCGGTCATGGGCGCCGAGGGCGCCGCCAACGTGATCTTCCGCAAGCAGATCGCGGAGGCCGAGGACTCCGAGGCGATGCGCGCGCGCATGGTCAAGGAGTACAAGGCCGAGCTGATGCACCCGTACTACGCGGCGGAGCGCGGCCTGGTCGATGACGTGATCGACCCCGCCGAGACCCGCGAGGTGCTGATCAGGTCCCTCGCCATGCTCCGCACCAAGCACGCCGATCTGCCGTCCCGCAAGCACGGCAACCCGCCTCAGTAACAGGAGCTCACTGAAGTGACCACGCCTGCCACAGCCAATCTGCTCCGGGTCGAGAAGGGCCACGCCGACCCCGAGGAACTCGCCGCCATCACCGCGGTCCTCCTCGCGCGCGCCGCGGCCCAGCCGACCGAGCCGGCCGCCCACCACCGTCCCCGCACCGCCGGCTGGCGCCGCCTGGAGCGCGAGAACGGCTTCCGCGCCCCGCACAGCTGGCGCTGACGCCGCCAGGAGACATACGGCTGAGGGCCGGACCCCCGGGAACACCGGGGTTCCGGCCCTCAGCCGTGTCCTCCGTATCCTCCGTGTCCTCAGTTCACGATCGCCGCGATCAGCGCGACGATCCCCCAGATCACCCCGACCAGGATGGCGAGCGCGCCCACGATCAGGGTGACGGCCAGGGCGATGTCGCCCGCCGTCAGCGGGTCGGGCTTCTTCGCGCCGTTGTTGGGGGGCATCGGCGGCGGCGGGGGTGGGGGCGGTGGTGCGGAGGCCTTCGCCGAGGCGGGGTACGACACCGAGGGCGCGGACGGCTTCGCCGATACCGAGGCGCTCGCCGAGACCGATGCCGAGACGGATGCCGAGGCCGAAGCGGACGCCGATGCGGACGCCGATGCCGAGGCCGAGGCGCGGCCCGAGGGCCCGCCCGCCCGGACCCGGGTCGACCCGCCGCCCGCCGTGAACGGATCGGGATGCCCCTTCGCCGCGTGCGCGCACCACGGGCAGGCGCGCAGATGCCCGCCGTAGTGGTGGTCCGGCACGTTCGCGCACGGCACCACCGAGTCCTTCGCCTCGTCCAGGGCCTCCAGCCACGCCGCCGAGGACGGGCGCCGGGCGGGTTCGCGCCAGCCCGGACCGAAGGTCTGCCGGACGAGCCGCAGCACCTCCGGCGGCAGCGTCTCGGGCGGCAGCTGCCGGCGCGGCTTCCGGACCCGGTCCGGATGCACCAGGAAGGAGTTCCCGGCCAGGACGTTGTCCTTGCGGGTGGACTCGGCGGGCCCCTGCCGCGGGCTTCCGTCGTACGGATGGTTCCCGCTGGTGAGCAGCTGGTAGACGAGGACCGCGAGCGCGAAGTCGTCCGAGTGCCGCGTCGGCGGCCCGCCGCGGTGCCGCTCGGGCCCCGCGTAGTCGTCGGTGAAGACGTCGCTGCCGAAGAACTCGCCGGTCAGCGGGTCGGTGAAGGCGAAGGAGTCGCAGTCGAGCAGGGTCACATAGCCCTGCGGGTCGACCATGGCGTTCGCGCTGGACAGATCGCCCACCACGAAGCCGCGCAGGTGCAGCTCCGCCGTCATGAACGCGAGGTTGGACGCCACACCCAGCAGGAAGCCCCAGTGCGCGCGGCCCTGGTAGTGGGTGCGCCGTACGTTCTTCTGCAGCAGCCCGCTCAGACGGACGTGCACCGTCTGGTCCAGGATCGGCATCCCGTACCCGACCGGCCGCCCCGCCGCCTCGATCAGCTGCACCGGCCACACCAGCATGGGCGGCTGCCCGGCCGCGAGCCGCTCCCCGGCCAGCGGGTCGGCCCGCAGCATCGCGGCGAGCCGGCGCAGCTGGGCGGGGTCGGGCGGGCGGCTGTAGATCTTTCCGGCGAGGTCGGGGCGTTCGGCGAAGGCCCAGACACTGCCCTGGCCGCCGGTGCCGAGGGGTTTGCCGGTACGGGTGAGCCGGGTGCCGTCGCCGAGGGTCAGCTCCACGGCGTTCACGAGGGAGTCGTCGTCCCCGGGGCCGTTGGTGGTTCCGGTGCCGTCAGTGCTCGTCATGTCGTATCGCCCACAGGAGAGTCTTGTCGTCCCCGGTCACTCGGGAGATCTGGTCGGAGGCGAGGAATTCCGCGAGCCGGCGGTCCTCCTCGTCGTGGTCGTAGCCGTCCCGGCCGAGCCGCTCGAAGAGATGGCCGAGGAAGGCGTCGTGCGGCAGCGGCGGCCCGGAGGGCGAGCGGCGCAGCAGAGCGTGGGTGAGCCCGTCCGTGGACAGCAGCACCCCGTCGATCCGCGGGTCGCGGACACAGTCCACGCGCAGCTGCCCGAGCGCGGTCGGCGAGCCGAGGAAGACGGTCTCGTTGGCGTACTCGCTGCCGGTGTGGGACTGCGGTAGCAGATGGTACGAGGCGGGCCCGGCCGGCGAGGCGGTGTCGGCAGCCTGGCCCCGGGGACCTCCGGATCCATAGGCCCCGGATCCGGGTGCCCCGTATCCGGGAGGCCCTGCCGAGGGAGCCCCGGTCCCGTGAGCCCCAGCCCGGGGAGCCCCGGTGTCGAGAGCCCCCGTCCCGGGTTGCCCGACGCTGGGCGCCCCAGTCGCGGGAACTCCGGGCGCGGGTGCCCCCGTGCCGTGAGCACCGGATCCGGGAACCCCCCTCCCGGGGGCCCCTGCCCGGGGAGCTGCAGCCCCGTGCCCCCCGGGTCCGTAAGCCTCCGTCCCGGGAACCCCCGCCCGGGGGGCCCCGGGTCCGTGCGCCTCGGGTCCGTAAGCCCCCGTTCCGGGAACCCCCGCCCGGGGGGCCCCGGGTCCGTGCGCCCCGGGTCCGTGCGCCCCGGCCTCGGGTGACCCGGGTCCGTGCCCCCCGGGTCCGTGAGCCCCGCCCCCGGCGGACCCGGTCTCCGGCGCCGCGCCGGCTTTTGCTCGTACGAGTACCAGGCCGTCGCCGATCGACACCTGGCCCAGCCAGCCCTCGGCGGCGACCACCACGGTCAGGGTGGTCGCGAACGGGCCGGGTGGGCCGGCGCACCAGGTCAGGAAGTCCGCGCGGACTTCCCGGAACGCCTCGGTCAGCAGCTCCCGGCGCTCCCGGGGGTCGTCGCCGGGCCGCCACGGCGCCGCGACCGGGGCGAAGGCCTCCACCGCGAGGTCCACCGCCGCCCGCGCGCCCTCGCCGGAGCGTTCGGCGCTGCCCGCGCCGTCCGCCACCGCCAGGACCAGACCGCCCGGGGTCTCCCGGTACCGCCAGGCGTCCTGGCACGGCGTGCGGTCGCGCAGATGCCGGTAGCCGACCGCGCTGATGCCATGCACCCGCCAGCGGCGGGCCGGCGTCATGCCGGGACCTGCCCGCCGCCGCGCCGCCGCTTCAGACGGGCGAAGATCTCCTGGAACTCGGCCTCGTCGGCCCCGCCCTGGGTGGCCCGGGCGCTGTGCGACATCGCGGTGAGCAGTTCGGCGAACGGGAAGCCGTCGAGCCACGCGTGGTAGTGCGGCGCCAGCTCCTTCAGGACCTCCTCGGCACCGGCGTGCCGCTCGCCGACCCCGACCGCGAAGAGCCGGAAGCGGCGCTCCTCCTCGGCCTTGCGCAGCTCGGGCAGCAGATCCCGGTACGCGTGCGAGAAGCGGCCCTGCTCGTCGCTGGGCGCGCCGTCGGTGACCACGCAGATCTGCGGCCGGTAGTAGGTGAGGCCCTCCTCGCGCAGCCCGGCCTTGTAGTCGGCGACCACCTCCATGGCGAGCCGCAGCGCCCGGTCCATGAGCGTCACGCCGTTCGCGCGCAGGGCCGGCGGCCGGAACTCGTGGGCCGGGACGAACGGGCTGTGCGGCCAGCGCGGCGCGAGCGCGCCGAGCGGGGTGGTGCCCTGCCAGACGGTGATGTGCTCGGTGCCGCCGAAGGTGATGAGGGCGACGTCCACGGCGGCGCTGAGCGCGGTGTCGTCGGCGAGGCTCTCGGCCCAGGAGCCCAGGGCGTCGTTGAGCGCGCCGATGGCGCCGCTCTGGCTGAGCGACGAGGAGGTGTCCAGGCACAGCAGCAGCGGCAGCCGCTGGGCGCTGTCGAACTCGAAGCCCATGTACGGCACGGGGAGTGGGGCTTCGTCGGGACTTGCGGTCGGGTACACGGCTTCTCCGGCGTGCGAAGGCGGGAACGGGGACGGGGACGGGGACGGGAAAGGGAACAGAGACGGAAACGGGCTGGGTCGGCGGGTGGTCTCAGACCGGGCCCGCGATGAGCAGCGGCGGGTCGGTGTCCGGCGTCACGGTGATCCGGACCGGGGTGCCGGGGCGCGGGTACGCCGAGGCGGGGCCGCGCCAGTGGGCCCGGTACAGGGCGCCGTCCCACTCCACGTAGCCCTCGGGACGCAGCCAGGTCGCGGCGGTGACGACACCGCGGTAGCCGGTGCCGAGGGCGAGGGTGTCGGACTCCCGCGCGGCGGCGGTCGAGGCGGCGGCCCGGTACAGCGTCCCGGGCCGCCCGGCCTCCGGCGCCGGTTCGCGTCTCGGCGCGGGTCCGGGCTCGGGCCGCGTCTCCGGTACGGGCCGGGATTCGGGTACGGGCCGGGATTCGGATACCGGCTTCGGCGACGCGGGCGGGAGCGGCGCGGGCGACTGCGCTACGGGCGCGGGCGCCGCGGGTCCCGGCTGCGCGGGTCTCGGTTGCGCGGGCCGGTCGGGTTCGGTGTCACCGGGCCCCGGGTCCTCGGCCGTACGGAAGGGCAGCAGGCCCGCCGCCGCGTCCAGGGCGCTGTCGACGACGTCGCCGAGGAGCGAGCGCGAGGCGGACGCCAGCCATTTGACGTCGTCCTGGAGCCTGGGCCGGGGCGCGCGCCTTGGCCGCTCCCGGTTCCCGTGCTGCTCGGACATCGGCGCCTCCTCGGGATTCCGCACCTCAGGCTCGGGCTCGGGCGCACGCTCGGGTTCGGGCGCACGCTCGGGTTCGGGCTCCGACCGCCCGGAGCCCGAGAACCAGGAGCCCGTGCTCGCCCACAGCCCGGCGAGCAGCGTCCCCAGCGGCAGCAGCACCGCGAGGGTCAGGATCCAGACGGACGCGTCCACGGGCTCACTCCGGCGAGGCGAGGTCATCGGTGCTCCGCAGCACGAATCCCAGGTCGTGGCACTCCCGCAGCAGCCGCACCGAGCGGTCGAGCAGCGCGTCGAGCGTCGTGGCGAATCCGGTGGCGGTCAGGTGGCAGACCAGCGGCAGTGCGAGCACCGCGGAGAGCAGCGGCTCGTCGCTGCGGGCGTCGCCGAGCACGGCCGCCGGGGTCACCTCGTGGGCGTTCCACGCGGTCGCGGCCGCCGCGGTCGGGGCGAGCCGGTCCGAGGGCACCAGGGTCCCGTCGGTGACGGCCACCACGAGCGAGCCCGCGGCCCGGCTGACGTCCACGGTGAGCCGGGGCGCGGACGGGTCGCCGGTCCTGGTCTCCAGGTACAGGGCGCCGTCCTCGGTGTGGACGGGCTCGCCGCGCCGGCGCGCCCATTCGCGTACCAACGCCTCCCAGCCGTCGCGCAGTTCGACCACGGGCTCAGGAGGAACGGTCTCACGGGGCATGGTTCTCCACCGCCTTCCGGATCAGCGGACGGGACAGACCGGTCGCGAGCAGCCGGGCGGCGACCGGGCGCAGCGCGCAGCCGCCGCCGGCGGCCGGCCGTACGGGAACGTGGCAGTGGTGCGGGGGATCGGCCACCGGGACGGTGGGCTGCCGCTCCGGACCGGGCGACGGCCGTCCGGCCCCGGGCGAGGCCTTCAGGAGCGCGCCGAGTTCCGCCATGAGGCGCTCGGGGTCCGGCCGGTCGGCCGGCGCGGGGGAGAGGCAGGACCGGACGATGTCGGCGAGCGCGGTCGGCACGCCGGTGAGCCGGGGTGGATCGCCCTCGTAGATCCGCACGAGGGCGGGCAGTCCCTGGCCGAAGGGCAGCAGGCCGGTGGCGGCGAACACCAGGACGGCGCCGAGCGCGAACACGTCGACGGCGGGGGTCGGTTCGTTGCCCCGCAGGCTCTCGGGCGGGATGAAGCCGCTGGTGCCGGGCGGCGACAACGGGTCGGTCAGGCCCCGGGTCCAGCTCTCGGAGCGGACGATGCCGAAGTCGATGAGCCGGGGCTCGCCGTCCTCCAGGATGATGTTGCTGGGCTTGAGGTCCCGGTGGATCAGTCCGTGGGCGTGCACCCCGGCCAGTGCCTCGGCGAGCATCGCGCCGAGTTCGGCGACCCGCCGCTCGGGCAGCGGCCCGCGCTTGCGTACGTGCTGGTCGAGGGTGGGGCCCTCCACATAGCGGGAGGCGAGCCAGTACGGCGGGGTGCGCGTCTGGGCGTCGTACAGCGGGAGGGTGTACGGGCTGCGCACGTCGCGCAGGGCCTCGACCTCGCGGTGGAACCGGATCCGGCCGGTGCGTGAGTCGGCCAGCTCGCTGCTGATCACCTTGACCGCGAGGCGTAACCCGGCGGGGGTGCGGCACAGGTAGACCTTGCCCATCCCGCCGTTGCCCAGCGTGCGTTCGACCGTGAAGCGGCCGATCCGGCGCATTCCGTCCAGCGAGCCCATCGTCTCCCCCCGAGGTCCCCGTACAACGTACTGGACGCCCCGCCCGGCGGGGGCGGTTTCGCGTGCCGGGGATCACATCCCGAAGGGTGCGAAATCGGCATATGCCGAGGTCGCATGTCGAGGTCGCATGCCGGGGGCCGACCACGCCGGAGTCCGCCCACGCCGAAGGCCGCTCCCCGTTTCCGGGAGAGCGGCCTTCGGCGAAACGATCGCGACGCGCTGGGACAGCTACCGCAGACGGGCCATGAGGGCGTGCTCGACGAGGGTGATGAGCGCGCTCTTGGCGTCCGCGCGGTGGCGCGCGTCGGTCGTGATGATCGGGGTGTCCGGACCGATCTGGAGGGCCTCACGGACCTCCTCCGGCTGGTACGGCTGGTGGCCGTCGAAGCCGTTCAGGGCGATGACGAAGGGCAGACCCGAGTTCTCGAAGTAGTCGACCGCCGGGAAGCAGTCGGCGAGCCGCCGGGTGTCCACGAGCACCACGGCGCCGATGGCACCGCGCACCAGGTCGTCCCACATGAACCAGAAGCGGTCCTGACCCGGCGTACCGAAGAGGTACAGGATCAGGTCCTGGTCCAGGGTGATACGACCGAAGTCCATGGCGACAGTCGTCGTCGTCTTGTCGCCCGTGTGCGTCAGGTCGTCGATGCCCGCCGAGGCGGACGTCATGACGGCCTCGGTCCGCAGCGGATTGATCTCGGAGACGGCGCCGACGAATGTGGTCTTGCCCACGCCGAAGCCGCCCGCCACCACGATCTTCGCGCTGGTGGTTGAACGGGCCGCGCCGCCGCTAGAGCTTGCGAAGTCCACTGAGCACCCTTTCGAGCAGTGTCACGTCTGGCTGACCACCCGCGGCCTCGTCGCCGCCGGGCTGGTGGATGGCGACGAGTCCGGCCTCGGCCAGGTCGGCCACGAGAATCCGGGCAACGCCGAGGGGGATGGAGAGAAGTGCCGAGATCTCCGCCACCGACTTGATCTCGAAGCACAGCCGGCAGATCCGCTGGTGTTCGGGCAACTGGCCCTGCAGCCGGGCCGGATCGGCCGTGGTACTGACCAGCGCCTCGATGGCGAGCTGGTAGCGCGGCCGGGTCCGGCCGCCGGTCATGGCGTACGGGCGCACCAGCGGGTTGTTCCCGCCCGAGGCACCCGCACGGCCGGCCGGCGCACCCGGGGCGCCCGCGGGGGCGGGCTGGGCCTGCGGCTGCTGGTACGGCTGCGACATGCCCTGCCTGCTCGGCGCGGAGGGAAAGTTGTACCGGTTCTGCGCGCCGTCGCCCATGTGCGGCTGATGCGCGTCATAACCGTTGTAGGGGCTTCCGCCCGTTGGTGTACCCACGTCTCCTCCTCCGACTGCTTCGCGGCACCATGTCCCTTGGAACCGCGCCACCGCACCCTAACGGTGGGTGGCGTGAAACGCACTGTCTGTCTGTTAGTTGAGAAGACTTCCCTGGAGCTCCGCCCGCAGGTCGGGCGTCAGGACACTGCCCGCCCGGTCCACGAGCAGGGCCATCTCGTAGCCCACGAGACCGATGTCGGACTCCGGGTGGGAGAGGACGGCGAGCGAGGACCCGTCCGAGATCGACATGATGAAGAGGAAGCCGCGCTCCATCTCCACGACGGTCTGGTTGACCGCACCGCCCTCGAAGATCCGGGACGCGCCCGCGGTCAGCGAGGTGAGTCCGGACGCGACCGCCGCGAGCTGGTCGGCGCGGTCGCGCGGGAACCCGTCGGACATCGCAAGGAGGAGGCCGTCGGCGGAGACCACCACCGTGTGCGACACCCCGGGGGTGTTGTCCACGAAGTTGGTGATCAACCAGTTCAGATTCTGCGCCGCCTGGCTCATCGCGCTCACACTAACGCTCCTGGTTGTAGGTGTTGCCCGGGCCGAGGCCCGATCCGTTCGTGTCCGTACCCGCGCTGCGTCCCTGCTGGATGCCGCGGCGCAGGTTGCTCAACCTGCCCCGGACGTCCTCGGGTGCGCGGGAGACCTGTGGGCCGCCCTGCGGGGTGTGCTCCGCGGCTCCCTCGACCAGGTTGGCCTTCGGGACCCGTCGGGGAAGGCCGGAGGAGGTGACCCCGCCCGCCTTCGGGTCGCGGAGCTTCTCGGCCCGCTGCCAGCGCTCGTCGTTGGCCGAGCGCCAGGAGTCGGAGCCTTCGGCGTCCATGGGTGCCGGGCCGGCCGGCTGCACCGGCTGGGCCGGCGGCTCGGGCTGTCGTGCCTGCGGGGTCTGCGGCGCCTGAGGGGCGACGCTGCCGCGGCGCGGCAGACCGGAGTCGGTCAGCGCGTGGCCGGTGTCCGGGGTGGGAGTGGGGGTGCCCGCCGGACGGTCGAAGCCTACGCGGTCGCGGTCCTGTTCGGGAGCGACCTGGGCAGATTCCGATTCCGTACCGAACTGCTGCGCGTAACCCTGGTCGTAGGACGGCTGCTGCTGCCAGTCACCCTGGTGGGCCTGGGGTTCGTAGCCGTTCTCGTAACCGTGCTGCGCGCTCACGCCATTGTCATATGCGGCTTCCGCATAGCCCTGCGCGGGGTAGGTCTCGGCGGGCTGCTGGTAGCCGTCGTAGCCCTGGCCGTCGTAGCCGTAACCGTCCTGGCCCTGCTGCTGTGCGTAGTCCTGCTGGTACTCCTGCGCGTACCCGGCCTGCTCCGCGGGAGCGTAGTCCTGCTCGTACTCCTGCCGGCCGTACTCCTGCTGCGCGGGCGCGCCGGACTCGATCTCGTCGCCGAACACCGGGCGCTCGCCACCCTGCACCTGGGCCTCCAGGGCCGCGCGGCGCTCCTCGCGCATCAGCGAGCGGTTGACCGGGTCGAGCTCGCGGTCCTCGCCCTGCTGCTCGTAGCGCGAGTCGTCGAAGCCGAGCTCGGCCGCGGTGCGCATCGGCTGGGCCTGCGGCTCGAACGCCGACGGGGCCTGCTGCTGCGGGATGATCTGCGAGACGGTGAAGTCGTCCTGCATCGGCGCCGTCTCGCCACCACCACCGTGGGTGATCGCGTCCGGCAGCATGACCAGCGACGTGGTGCCGGCCTGCTCGCCCGAGGGGCGCAGCTGGACCCGGATGCCGTGGCGGTCGGAGAGCCGGCCGACCACGAAGAGGCCCATGCGCTGGGAGATGGCCGCGTCCACGGTCGGCGGGTTGGCCAGCTTGTGGTTGATGTCCGCGAAGTCCTCGGCGGTGAGGCCGATGCCCTTGTCGTGGATCTCGACCATCACACGCCCGTCGGGAAGACGGGTCGCGGTGACGCGGACCTTGGTCTGCGGGGAGGAGAACGTGGTGGCGTTCTCCAGGAGCTCGGCGAGCAGGTGCACGAGGTCGGTCACGGCCTGGCCGTGGATCTCGGCCTCGGGGACACCGGCGATGTCGATGCGCTCGTACTGCTCCACCTCGGAGGCGGCGGCGCGCATGACGTCCACCAGCGGGACCGGCTGGTCCCAGCGGCGGCCGGGCTCCTGGCCGGCGAGGACCAGGAGGTTCTCGCCGTTGCGGCGCATACGGGTGGCCAGGTGGTCCAGGCGGAAGAGGTTCTCCAGCTGGTCCGGGTCGGCCTCGTTGTTCTCCAGGTCGGTGATGAGGCCGAGCTGGCCCTCGATCAGCGACTGGTTGCGCTGCGAGAGGTTGGTGAAGATCGCGTTGATGTTGCCACGGAGCAGGGCCTGCTCGGCGGCGAGCCGGACGGCCTCGCGGTGCACCTGGTCGAAGGCGCGGGCGACCTCGCCGATCTCGTCCGTGGTGTCGATCGGGATGGGCTGCACACGGGTGTCGACCCGGCCGGGCTCGGTCCGGGAGAGCTGGTCGACCAGCATCGGCAGGCGCTGCTCGGCGATGCCGAAGGCGGCGGTGCGCAGCTCGCGCATCGAGCGGCTCATCTGGCGGGCCATGAGGCCGGCCAGGATGAAGGCGGCGAGCAGGGCGATGACGACGATGCCACCGTTGACCCAGGCGTCCCGCTGCGCCGAGTCGGAGATGTCGGCGGCCTCGGCCACGGCCTTGTCGACGAACTCCTTCTCGACCTCGGTGTACCCGTCGAACTTGGCGGTGGCGACGGCCATCCAGGTCTCGGCGGTGATGCCCTGCTTCTTCAGGTCCGCGATGGCGTCGGCGTCCTTGGCGCCGCCGATGGCCTGGGCCACGCCCGCGTAGACGGACGGGTCCTTGCCGCCGCCCTTGGGCAGCTCCAGGCCCAGGGCCGCCATCTTCTTGGAGCCCTCGGCGGACTTGCCCGCCATGACCTCCTTGAGGCGGTCCACATCGGCCTGCGTGCCACCGGACTGGTACTCGCCGAGAGCGATCTGCTCCAGGTAGTTGTACGAGTTGAAGGCGACCGACTGCTGGGCGAAGTCGCTGTCCTTCTTGCTGGGCCGGACGAGCAGGTGGGTGCCGATCGAGCGCTGCAGGGACTCGGCGGCCTTCGCCAGCTGGAGCGCGTAGACGGTACGGCCGTAGCTGGTGATGTTGCCGGTGCCCAGACCGAGCTCGTTGGAGAACTCCATCAGGTAGTGCTGGACCTCGGTGTACGAGGTCTCGGTGACCACCGGGTCCTGGGACGCGGTGTACGCGACCTTGCGGAGCTCCTGGAGCTTGGGCTCGGCGTTGCGGAACAGGCCCAGGCGGCGCTTCATGCCGTCGGTCTCCGGCATGTTCGCGACGGCCTCGTCGAACTTCGCCTTGGCGGCGTCGGTGTCGGCGTAGGCCTGGGTGACCGCTTCGTCGTCCTTCTTGGCCTTGAGGAGCGGGGCGGCGGTGAGGTCACGCTCGTTGAGCAGGGCCTGGCCGTAGTCCGCGGCCGCGCGCACGACGAGCGCCGTCTTCTCGGCGTCCTGCGCCTCCTGCCAGGTGTCGATGGACCCCTTCACCTGGAAGCCGCCCATGACGAGGCCGACCAGCACAGGGATGAGGAGGATCGCGTTCAGCCTGGTGGGCACGCGCCAGTTGCGCGGGGACAGCTTGCTGGAGCTGCCCGTGCGGCTCGGGACCGGCGACGCCACGGGCTCGTCCACGGCGGGCGACATCGCCGCGCGGGACGGCGGCGTGAAGTTGCCCCGCGTCTGCTGCTCCGCGGAGCTTTCCATGCTTCGCCTCACTCGACCAACAACCTCTCGGCGCCGGCACCTGTGTTGTGCCGGATGTTTCGTTCAGGGCCGTACTACTCGGGAGTTCATGAATTGCAGCACGTGAAGGGGGTCCCCTCCAAACAGTGCGAAGCAGCCGGTTTTCGAGTGTCACGCCCGCGATAAAACGGGCATAAAGAGCGAGCCCCGCCAAAAGGCGGGGCTCATGTGAGCGCAGCGGCACCGATCGGATGCGTCGGGTGTCGGAGGGCCCGCAATTCTCTGTCGAAACGTTATGAAGCGGTGGAACCGTTGAGGGCGGTCGTGTCGAAAGACACAGACCGCCCCCAAAACCTCTACGACAACTGACGTATATCGACTTCTACTTGAGGTGTACTACTTCAGCCGCGCCATGAGGGCGTGCTCGACGAGGGTGATGAGCGCGCTCTTGGCGTCCGCGCGGTGCCGGGCATCGGTCGTGATGATGGGCGCGTCCGGCCCGATCTGCAGCGCCTCGCGCACCTCTTCCGGGGTGTAGGGCTGCTGCCCGTCGAAACCGTTGAGCGCGATGACGAAGGGGAGGCCCGAGTTCTCGAAGTAGTCGACCGCCGGGAAGCAGTCGGCGAGCCGCCGGGTGTCCACGAGCACCACGGCGCCGATGGCACCGCGCACCAGGTCGTCCCACATGAACCAGAAACGGTCCTGACCCGGCGTACCGAAGAGGTACAGGATCAGGTCCTGGTCCAGGGTGATACGGCCGAAGTCCATCGCCACCGTGGTGGTGGTCTTCCCGCCGGTGTGCGTCAGGTCGTCGATGCCGGCCGAGGCGGACGTCATGACGGCCTCGGTCCGCAGCGGGTTGATCTCGGAGACGGCACCGACGAACGTGGTCTTGCCCACGCCGAAGCCGCCGGCCACCACGATCTTCGCGCTGGTGGTCGATCGGCTCGCCGGAGCCGGGCCGCTAGAGCTTGCGAAGTCCACTGAGCACCCTTTCGAGCAGTGTCACGTCCGGCGTGCCGCCGGCCTCTCCGTTGCCCGGCTGGTGGATGGCCACCATGCCCGCCTCGGCCAGGTCGGCGACGAGGATGCGGGCGACGCCGAGCGGCATCGACAGGAGCGCCGACACCTCGGCCACCGACTTGACCTCACGGCAGAGGTGGCAGATCCGCTGGTGCTCCGGAAGCAGGGTGGCCAGATGCGCCGGGTCGGCCGTCGTGCTGACCAGCGCCTCTATCGCGAGTTGATAGCGCGGCCGGGTCCGGCCGCCGGTCATGGCGTACGGCCGGACCAGCGGCTGGTCGCCTTCCGATCCGTACGGCTCTTCTGTCGATGTGCCGTACGGATCGTGAGAGGCGGGGGGCGGGGTCATGAATCCTCCGGGCGTGACAGCAGAGACCTTCTGCCGTCTGATGGGGCCGGTGGGGGGCGGTATCGGGCGGCCGGACGGTGAACAGGTCCGGGGCGGTGCGGAGGGGCGCACCGCCCGGGCGTGTCGGTTTCGGTATCGGATGGATTGGGTGGGTCGGATGCATCGGTGATGAGCGGTCCGGGCGGAGGGACACCTAGCGGAGCAGGCTGCCCTGGAGCTCGGCCCGCAGATCGGGGGTGAGTACGCTGCCCGCCCGGTCGACGAGCAGCGCCATCTCGTAGCCCACGAGGCCGATGTCGCACTCGGGGTGGGCGAGTACGGCCATCGAGGACCCGTCCGAGACCGACATGATGAAGAGGAAGCCGCGCTCCATCTCCACCACGGTCTGGGACACGGGCCCGCCCTCGAAGATCCGGGACGCCCCCGCGGTCAGCGAGGTCAGTCCGGACGCGACCGCCGCGAGCTGGTCGGCGCGGTCGCGGGGGAAGCCTTCGGACATGGCAAGGAGCAGTCCGTCGGCGGAGACCACCACCGTGTGCGACACCCCGGGGGTGTTGTCCACGAAGTTGGTGATCAACCAGTTCAGATTCTGCGCCGCCTGGCTCATCGCGCTCAACTAACGCTCCTGCTGGTGGGTCGGACCGACATGGAAGGAACCCGTGGTCGAGTTGCCCGCCTGACGGCCCTGCTGGATACCGCGGCGCAGATTGGTGAGCCGGCCGCGGACGTCGTCGGGTGCGCGGGACACCTGGGGGCCGGCCTGCGTGGCCTGCTCCTGGGCGGTCCCGGGCACGAGGTTGGCCCGCGGCACACGCCGCGGGAGACCGGAGGTGGTGACCCCGCCGGCGGCGGGCTTGCGCACCCGCTCGGCCTGGCGCACCAGCTCGTCGTTGGGCGAGGTCCGCCAGTCGGCCCGGCCGTTCGCCCGGCCGGCCTCGGACTGCGGGACCACGGGGGTCTGCATCGTCCGCTCGACCTCCGGGGTCGGCGCCGCCGGGCGCGGGGCCTGCGGCTGCGGGGCGTAGTGACCCTGGCCCTGGGCCGGAGCCTGGTGGCGGCCCTGGTCGGGCTGCTGGACCGGCGCCTGGCCCTGGCCGCCCTGGCCCTGACCGCCCTGGCCCTGCTCCTGGCGGAACCAGTTGGTCTCCAGGGTGTCGTACAGCGGGGTGCGGGCCTCACCGGTGTGCTGGGCCGGCGGGAGCGCCTCCGGCTGACGCGGCTGCTGGAGCTGCGGCTGCCGGACCTGCTGCTGGTCCGCGACCGGCTGACGCGGGGCCGGCGGGGCCTGCCGCGGCGCCTGCGCCTGCGGTACGTACGGCTGGTGGCCGAACTGCTGCTGCTGCGGGGCGGGCTGCTGGGGGACGCCGAAGTCCGGGCGCGGGAACTGCGCCGTGGACGCCGGGTCCTGGGCGCCGCCCTGGTAGCCCTGCGGGGCCTGCTGCTGGAACTGCTGCGGAGCCTGCTGGAACTGCTGGGCCGCGGGCTGCTGCGGGGCCTGCTGGGGCGCGCCGAAGTCGGGGCGCGCGAACTGGCCGGTGGAGCCCGGGCCGTCGGCCGGCTCCTCGTGACCGCGCGGCGCGTCCAGCGGCGTCATGTCCTGCTGCGGCCGGCGGACCGGCTGCGCCGGGTCGTTGCCCCAGCTCGCGGCCTGCGGCCGGGCCTGGGGCGCCGCCTGCGGGGCACCGCCGGGCAGCTCGGCCCGCGGGTAGCCGCCCTGGACCGGGCGGGGCTCCTGCGGGGCCTGCGGCGCGGCCTGCGGGTTACGGGCGGGCTGCCCGTTCTGGCCGCCCCACACGTCCGTACGGGACGGGATGGCGCTCTGCGCGCCGCCCACGTAACCGCCCTGGGACTGCGGGTCCGCCGGCACCGGCGGCATCTGCTGGGTCGACGGACCCTGGGCCTGGGCCTGCGCCTGGTTCTGGGCCGGGGCGGCCGTCTGCGGGCGCTCCTGGAAGAAGTTCTGTCCGCCCTGGGCGTTCTGCGCCTGCGCGGCACCCTCCCGCGCCGGCAGCGCGCCGCGGGTCGCACCGGCACCGAGCCGGCCGCCGGGCGCGGACGGGGCGCCGCCCGGACGTCCGCCGGCCGCGCCGGGACCGCCGGTGAGCCGGCCGCCCGGGGCGCCCTGGCCCTGCGGGACCGCGCCCTGGCCGCCCGGACCGGCCTTCGGCGCGGGCTTCTTGCCGCCGTGGGCGACGTCGACCGGGAGCATGACGAGCGCGGTGGTGCCGCCCGAGTCGGACGGGCGCAGCTGGATCCGGATGCCGTGTCGCAGGGACAGGCGGCCGACCACGAACAGACCCATGCGGCGGGAGACCGAGACGTCCACGGTGGGCGGCGAGGCGAGCCGCTCGTTGATCGCGGCCAGGTCCTCGGGGGAGAGGCCGATGCCGGTGTCGTGGATCTCGACGAGCACCCGGCCGTCGGGCAGGGCGTGACCGGTGACCCGGACCTTGGTCTGCGGCGAGGAGAACGAGGTGGCGTTCTCGAGCAGCTCGGCGAGGAGGTGGACGAGGTCGTTGACGACCCGGCCGGCGACCTCGGTCGCCGGGACCGCGGCCAGTTCGATGCGCTCGTACTGCTCCACCTCGGAGGCGGCGGCGCGGAGCACGTCGACCAGCGGGACCGGACGGGTCCACCGGCGGCCCGGCTCCTCACCGGCGAGGACGAGGAGGTTCTCACCGTTACGACGCATACGCGTCGCGAGGTGGTCGAGCTTGAACAGCGAGGACAGCTGGTCCGGGTCGGCCTCGCGGGACTCCAGCTCGGAGATGAGCGAGAGCTGGCGCTGGATGAGGCCCTGGGAACGGCGCGAGAGGTTGGTGAACATCGCGTTGACGTTGCCCCGGAGGAGGGCCTGCTCGGCGGCGAGGCGGACCGCCTCGCGGTGCACGTCGTCGAAGGCCGCGGCCACCTGGCCGATCTCGTCCCGGGAGTGCACACCGACGGACTCGACGGAGGTGTCGACGTCCTGCGGGTCGGACTCGGAGAGCTGCTTGACCAGCTCGGGCAGGCGTTCCTGGGCGACCTTGGTCGCGGTGTCCTGCAGCCGGCGCAGCGAGCGGATCATGGACCGGGCCACCACGAAGGCACCGACCAGCGAGACACCGAGGACCAGGAAGATCAGCGCACCGTTGATGATGGCGTCGCGCTGCGACTCCTGGCGCAGCTCACGCGCCTTGGTCTCCATCTCGCCGAGCAGCGTCGCCTCGATGGTCTTCATGGCACGCATCTTGGTGGTGTACTCGTCGGTGAAGTTCAGGTATCCGCGCTTGACGTCCGGCAGGCCGCGGTCCGACTTCAGCATCCGCTCGACGTAGTTGTTGGCGGAGTCGATCGTCGGGTTGCCCCGCTCCATCGAGGCGGTGAGCTCCTCGGCGTCGCCGCCGGTCGACTCGTAGATCGCCTTGAAGGACTTCAGCTCGACGCCCTCACTGGTGAACGCGGCGTCGCCGTAGAGGCGGTCACCGAGCTGCAGCGAGCCCGGGCGGCTGTCGTTGGGCGGCAGCGCGGAGGCGATGATCGCCTGCTGGATGGAGGCGTACTCCTTGGCGGACGAGAACGCGGCGAGCGCGCGGGTCCGCTTGATCATCTCCGGGTTGCTGGTGGCCTGCGCCATGTCCTGGGACAGGCTGAGCAGCGACTGGATCAGGCGGCTGTAGGCCTCGACCGTCACCGAGTGGGCGACGCCGCTCTCGTACGCCTTCATCCGGATGTTGTGCAGGTTGCTGAGCTGCGAGGCGATCTGGTTGACGTTCTGGCGGATGCTCCGCAGCGAGTCGTCGTTCTCGGTGGTCGGGATGTCGTTGGTGGCCTCGAGGAACGCCTTGTACGCGCGGTCGGACTCCTTGCGCGGGCTGGAGACCTGGTAGTCGTTGGTCGACCTGCCGTTGGCGAGCGGGCCGGCGGAGAAGTCGCGCTCGGCCTGCAGCTTCTCGGCGAAGTTGGTCGCTTCCTTGGTCAGCTTCGTGAGCAGCTGCATCTGATCAAGCTGCTCCATGTCGTTCAAGGAGTCGTTGATACGGATGCCGCCGAGGCTCGTCGCCGCGACCACGGGAAGGGTCAGCAGGGCCACGAGGCGGGTGGAGATGCGCCAGTTGCGCAGGGCTATTCGCGGCCCGACCTGGTGGTCGCCGGCCAGCTTGGGCAGCGGCGCGCTCTCCGCCACGGCGTCCGCGGCGGTGCCGCGGGGCGTGCCGTCGCCGGAGTCGCCCTTGTTCCTGCCCTTGCCCTGGGTCTTCCCCTGGTTCTGCTGGGGCTGCGGGGCCGGGGAGCCATGCTGGGTCCCGGCACGCGGCTCCTGCTCCGCGGAAGCTTCCCCTCGGCCCTTGCGGGCCTGGGAAGAGCCCGTGCCATCCCTCTTGAAACGTCCCTGCACTAGCGTCGCAACCTCTGGACCAGGCGTCCTTCCGGGTGAACGGAGAGGACGGTGTCGGCGTCGTGGGGCACAGGTGCACCCCAGTGGTGGTCGTCGGTGACCGGCGCAGTTCCCCCTGTTCCCGCCACTCGGCCGGCGCTGCGTTGCGCCCCCTGCGTGCCGGCCTCAAACCCGCGACGGTGCGTGGAATTCCAGCACAGTGCCGGATCTCCAACAAGGGCCGTGGAGCCTACCGCGAAAGGCATGACAACGTGTGCACACGATGTCACCCCATGTAGAAGATGATCACGGACGAATCGGGCGGAACGGAGCGAAACGTCGGAGGGGTGGGGGTGTCCCAGTCGCCATGATCAGGAGCGGAATGGATCGTTCAGTGGAGGAATGTCCGTTTCGGTTACCTCGGACGGCGGTGCGTAATGCCCGGTTTGCTCCACCGGTGGTGAGCAAACTCACACGTAGTTCGTTGAATCCGCCATGCATTCGCAGGGAATTGCATGTTTAGCCTGACGCTTTACAGAATGGGCATCCCGTACACGCGCCCCCACCGGCGCCCCCCACCGCAGACAAGGGTCCGACACCGCGATGAAGACGACGTCCGTACTCCGCACCACGGCCAACCCCCGCCGCTCCACCCTCGTCCACCTCGCGGACGCGGCGGAGCTCGGCCGGGGCGTCCAGCCCGAGTACGCCGCGGTGCTCCCCGGCCGCACGGCCAACCCGCGCCGCACGATCCTGATGACCGCCCCGGCGCCGTACCGTCCGGGCGAGTAACCGGGCGAGTAATACGGCGAGGCGGCGCCCCGGGGCCTGCCGGCCGACGCAGACCGGGCTCTCGGGCCCTGACACGCGCATCTGCCGCGTTGTCGTCGGTCGCCATGGCTCCGCCATTGCCTCCCTCCTCCGCCTTGCATCTGCACGCGCCAGACCCCGCTCGCTGATCCGGTCTGCGTCGGCCGGCAGGCCCCGCCGCGTTAGCCTGGAGCGTCAGACTCCAGCCAGTAGCAAGTGAGGGGCGACAGCACTCGTGCGCATCGCCAGATTCTCCATCGACGGGAACGTCGCCTTCGGAGCGGTCGAGGGCGAGGGGACCGTCGAGTCCGGCGGCCTGGTCCTCGACATCATCAAGGGCATCCCGTACACCGACTTCGAGCTCAGCGGCACCAAGGTCCCGCTGAGCAAGGTCCGGCTCCTGCCGCCCGTGCTCCCCAACAAGGTCGTGGGCATCGGCCGCAACTACGCGGAGCACGCGAAGGAACTCGGCAACGAGGTCCCCGAGGTCCCGGTGGCCTTCTTCAAGCCCACCACCTCGGTCATCGGCCCCGGCGACGCCATCGAGTACCCCTCCTTCTCCCACGAGCTGCACCACGAGGCCGAACTGGCCGTGGTCATCGGCCGCATGTGCCGCGAGGTGCCCCGCGAGCGCGTCCAGGACGTCGTCTTCGGCTACACCTGTGCCAACGACGTCACCGCGCGCGACGTCCAGAAGCGCGAGTCCCAGTGGGCCCGCGCCAAGGGCTTCGACACCTCCTGCCCGCTGGGCCCCTGGGTCGAGACCGGCCTGAGCACCGCCGACGCGAACGACCTCACCGTCCAGGCGACGGTCAACGGCGAACAGCGTCAGCTGGGTCGTACGAGCGACATGATCCGCTCCATCGAGGACCTGGTCGTCCACATCTCCGAGGCCATGACGCTGCTCCCGGGCGACGTCATCCTCACCGGCACCCCCGCCGGGGTCGGCCCCCTCAACGTCGGCGACGAGGTCGCCGTCACCATCGAAGGCATCGGCACTCTCACCAACAGGGTGATCAAGCGTGGCTAACGCGAACATCCGCGTCCGTTTCTGTCCCTCCCCGACCGGCAACCCCCATGTGGGCCTGGTCCGCACCGCCCTCTTCAACTGGGCCTTCGCCCGGCACAACCAGGGCACCATGGTCTTCCGCATCGAGGACACCGACGCGGCGCGCGACTCCGAGGAGTCGTACAACCAGCTCCTCGACTCGCTGAAGTGGCTCGGCCTCGACTGGGACGAGGGCCCCGAGACCGGCGGCCCGCACGAGCCGTACCGCCAGTCGCAGCGGATGGACATCTACAAGGACGTCGCCGAGAAGCTGCTCGCCGGCGGGTACGCGTACCACTGCTACTGCACCCAGACCGAGCTCGACGACCGCCGCGAGGCCGCCCGCGCCGCCGGCCGGCCGTCCGGCTACGACGGCCACTGCCGTGAGCTGACCGCCGAGCAGGTCGAGGCGTACAAGGCCGAGGGCCGCGAGGCCATCGTCCGCTTCCGGATGCCCGACGAGACCATCACCTTCGACGACCTGGTCCGCGGCGAGCTCACCTTCACCCCGGAGAACGTCCCGGACTACGGCATCGTGCGCGCCAACGGCGCCCCGCTGTACACCCTGGTCAACCCGGTCGACGACGCCCTGATGCAGATCACCCACGTGCTGCGCGGCGAGGACCTGCTCTCCTCCACCCCGCGCCAGATCGCGCTCTACAAGGCGCTGATCGAGCTGGGCGTCGCCAAGGAGATCCCGCAGTTCGGCCACCTGCCGTACGTGATGGGCGAGGGCAACAAGAAGCTCTCCAAGCGCGACCCGCAGGCCTCCCTCAACCTCTACCGGGAGCGCGGCTTCCTCCCCGAGGGCCTGCTCAACTACCTCTCCCTCCTCGGCTGGTCCTTCTCCGCCGACCGGGACCTCTTCACCATCCCCGAGATGGTCGAGAAGTTCGACATCGCGGACGTCAACGCCAACCCGGCCCGCTTCGACCTCAAGAAGGCCGAGTCCATCAACGCGGACCACATCCGCATGCTGGACGTGAAGGACTTCGCCGCGGCCTGCGAGCCCTGGCTGGCGGCCCCGCACGCCGACTGGGCCCCGGAGGACTTCGACCGCGCCGCCTGGGAGGCCATCGCGCCCTACGCCCAGACGCGTCTGACCGTCCTGTCGGACATCACGGCCAACGTCGACTTCCTGTTCCTGCCGGAGCCGGTCTTCGACGAGACCAGCTGGACCAAGGCCATGAAGGAGGGCTCGGACGCCCTCCTGGTCACCGCCCGCGAGAAGCTGGACGCGGCCGACTGGAACGACCCGGAGTCCCTGAAGAACGCCGTCCTGGCCGCCGGCGAGGCCCACGGCCTCAAGCTCGGCAAGGCCCAGGCCCCGGTCCGCGTCGCCGTCACCGGCCGCACGGTCGGCCTCCCGCTCTTCGAGTCGCTCCAGATCCTGGGCAAGGACAAGACCCTCGCCCGCATCGACGCGGCCCTGGCGAAGCTCGCCGGCTGATCCCCGCGCGTACGCGAAGTACCCCCGTCCCGCCCCGGGACGGGGGTACCGTCGTCTTCATGACCATCCGCGCCGTCCTCTGGGACGTGGACGACACGATCTTCGACTACGCGGGCGCCGACCGGGACGGCATGCGTGCGCACCTCGCGGCCGAGGGCCTGGCCGGGGGATTCGGCTCCGTCGACCAGGCCCTCGGGCGCTGGAAGGAGCTCACGGAGCTGCACTGGCGGCGGTACGAGGCCGGGCTCGGTGACTGGCAGGAGCAGCGGCGGTGGCGGGTGCGGGACTTCCTGGAGCGGCCGGGGATGACCGAGGACGAGGCCGACGGGTGGTTCGACCGCTACGTGGCGCACTACGAGGCCGCCTGGGAGCTCTTCCCCGACACCGTGCCCGTGCTCGATCTGCTGGCCCGTGACTACCGTCACGGCGTGCTTTCGAACTCCAGCATCCACGCCCAGGAGCCCAAGCTCCGCGCGCTGGGCGTACGGGACCGCTTCGAGGCCGTGCTGTGCGCCGCCGAGCTCGGGGTGGCCAAGCCGGCCCCGGAGGCGTTCCACGCGGCCTGTACGGCCCTGGGGTTGCCGCCCGGCCAGGTGGCGTACGTCGGGGACCAGCCGGACACGGACGCGCGCGGCGCCGTCGAGGCGGGGCTGCTCGGGGTCTGGCTGGACCGCGCGGACACCGGCGGGAGGCCCGAGCTGACCCGCATCACCGGCCTCCACCAGCTGCCCGGCGTGCTGGCCGCGGATACGCGTTTTGGAGCACCGTCCACCTTCGGGTAATGTTCTTCCTGCGCCGAGGGGAACGGGCCGAAAGGCCGGAAAGCCCCGGAAGCGCAAGCCGAGCAAGATCCCTTCTCGAAGTGATCACGTTCCGGTGGCCTATGGTGTAATTGGCAGCACGACTGATTCTGGTTCAGTTAGTCTTGGTTCGAGTCCAGGTAGGCCAGCTCGCAGAGCTCATCTGCAACCGTGGATAATAGATCCACAAAGCCCCCGTTGTGTAGCGGCCTAGCACGCTGCCCTCTCAAGGCAGTAGCGCCGGTTCGAATCCGGTCGGGGGTACAGATCCTTCCCGCGGGATCACTTGGGTAGCTCCCAGTGATGTCGATGCAGGATCGCTAGGGCCCCCGTTGTGTAGCGGCCTAGCACGCCGCCCTCTCAAGGCGGTAGCGCCGGTTCGAATCCGGTCGGGGGTACGAGTTGGTCTAAACCACTTTGGTCTATGGTGTAATTGGCAGCACGACTGATTCTGGTTCAGTTAGTCTAGGTTCGAGTCCTGGTAGACCAGCTTGGATCTGCGGCGGTTCAAACGCCTGCAAGATCCGCGCCCCCGTTGTGTAGCGGCCTAGCACGCCGCCCTCTCAAGGCGGTAGCGCCGGTTCGAATCCGGTCGGGGGTACGCACAGGAGAAGCCCTTCCCTTCGGGGGAGGGCTTCTTCGTCATGTGTGTCGTGACACACAACTCCGGCCCACCGCTGCGGCGTTGGAGCGGTGGGCCGGACACGTGCAGATGAAGCGTGTACAGATGAACAGAGGGAAGGCGATCAGCCGTTGCGGCGCAGGGCCTCGGTCAGGCGCGCGGCGGCGTCGATGACCGCCTGGGCGTGCATACGGCCCGGGTGGCGGGTCAGGCGCTCGATCGGGCCGGAGACCGACACGGCGGCCACCACGCGGTTCGAGGGGCCGCGCACGGGCGCCGAGACGGACGCCACGCCCGGCTCGCGCTCGCCGATCGACTGGGCCCAGCCGCGGCGCCGTACGCCCGACAGGGCCGTCGCCGTGAAGCGGGCGCCCTGGAGGCCGCGGTGCAGCCGCTCGGGCTCCTCCCAGGCCATCAGGATCTGCGCCGACGAGCCGGCCTTCATCGTGAGCGTCGAGCCGACCGGGACGGTGTCCCGGAGTCCGGACAGGCGCTCGGCCGCCGCCACGCAGATGCGCATGTCGCCCTGGCGCCGGTAGAGCTGGGCGCTCTCGCCCGTCACGTCGCGCAGATGCGTCAGCACCGGCCCGGCGGTCGCGAGCAGGCGGTCCTCACCGGCCGCGGCGGCGAGCTCCGCGAGCCGCGGTCCGAGGATGAACCGGCCCTGCATGTCGCGGGCCACCATCCGGTGGTGTTCCAGTGCCACGGCCAGTCGGTGGGCCGTGGGTCGTGCGAGTCCCGTCGCCGCGACCAGTCCTGCGAGGGTGGCCGGACCGGACTCCAGGGCGCTCAGGACAAGGGCTGCCTTGTCGAGAACGCCTACGCCGCTAGAGTTGTCCATGCAACGATATTCGCGTCTCACTCTGTGAAACGCAAGTTCAATTTTCCGAGGAACGCGTCACTCTGGTGGGGCGGCCGCACGACGGCCCGCGAAACGGGTCTCTAGTGGTGCCGGCGCACGCCGCCGGCCGGAGGGAAAGCGATGGGTAGGACACTCGCGGAGAAGGTCTGGGACGACCATGTCGTCCGGCGCGCCGAGGGCGAGCCCGACCTCCTCTTCATCGATCTGCACCTGCTGCACGAGGTGACCAGCCCACAGGCGTTCGACGGGCTCCGGCAGAACGGCCGGCAGGTGCGGCGGCTCGACCTCACCATCGCCACCGAGGACCACAACACCCCCACCCTCGACATCGACAAGCCGATCGCCGACCCGGTCTCCCGCGCCCAGTTGGAGACCCTGCGCAAGAACTGCGCCGAGTTCGGCGTACGGCTGCACCCGCTGGGCGACGTCGAGCAGGGCGTCGTCCACGTGGTGGGACCGCAGCTGGGCCTGACCCAGCCGGGCACCACCGTGGTCTGCGGCGACTCCCACACCTCCACCCACGGCGCCTTCGGCGCCCTCGCCTTCGGCATCGGCACCAGCCAGGTCGAGCACGTCCTCGCCACCCAGACGCTGCCGATGGCCCGCCCGAAGACCATGGCCATCACCGTGGACGGCGACCTGCCCGCCGACGTCACCGCCAAGGACCTGATCCTCGCGATCATCGCGCGGATCGGCACCGGCGGCGGCCAGGGCTACGTCCTGGAGTACCGCGGCTCCGCCATCGAGAAACTCTCGATGGAGGCCCGGATGACCATCTGCAACATGTCCATCGAGGCCGGCGCCCGCGCGGGCATGATCGCCCCCGACGAGACCACCTTCGCCTACCTCAAGGGCCGTGCCCACGCCCCCGAGGGCGAGGACTGGGACGCCGCCGTCGCGTACTGGAGGACGCTGCGGACGGACGAGGACGCGGTCTTCGACGCCGAGGTCGTCATCGACGCCGCCGAGCTCGCGCCGTTCGTCACCTGGGGCACCAACCCCGGCCAGGGCGCGCCGCTTTCGGCTCAGGTCCCCGACCCCGCTTCGTACGAAGACGCCTCGGAGCGCCTGGCCGCCGAAAAGGCCCTGGAGTACATGGGGTTGACCGCCGGGCAGCCGCTGCGCGACATCAGGGTCGACACCGTCTTCGTAGGCTCCTGCACCAACGGGCGCATCGAGGACCTGCGCAACGCGGCCTCGCTCCTGGAGGGCCGCAAGGTCGCCGACGGCGTCCGCATGCTGGTCGTCCCCGGCTCGGTCCGGGTCGCCCTGCAGGCCGTCGAGGAGGGCCTGGACAAGGTCTTCAAGGAGGCCGGCGCCGAATGGCGGCACGCGGGCTGCTCCATGTGTCTGGGCATGAACCCCGACCAACTGGCGCCCGGTGAGCGCTCCGCGTCCACCTCCAACCGCAACTTCGAGGGCCGGCAGGGCAAGGGCGGCCGCACCCACCTGGTCTCCCCCCAGGTCGCCGCCGCCACCGCCGTCCTGGGCCACCTGGCCTCCCCGGCCGATCTGTCCGACGTCGCCACCACCGCGGGGGTCTGAGGAACCATGGAAGCTTTCACCACCCACACCGGCCGGGCCGTCCCGCTGCGCCGCAGCAACGTCGACACCGACCAGATCATCCCGGCGCACTGGCTCAAGAAGGTCACCCGCGACGGCTTCGAGGACGGCCTCTTCGAGGCCTGGCGCAAGGACGAGCAGTTCGTCCTCAACCGCCCCGAGCGGCAGGGCGCCACGGTCCTGGTGGCCGGCCCCGACTTCGGCACCGGCTCCTCCCGCGAGCACGCCGTCTGGGCGCTCCAGAACTACGGCTTCAAGACCGTGATCTCCGCCCGCTTCGCCGACATCTTCCGCGGCAACTCGCTGAAGAACGGCCTGCTGACCGTGGTCCTGCCGCAGGCGACCGTGGACGCGCTCTGGGAGCTGACCGAGGCCGACCCGACCGCCGAGGTGACCGTCGACCTGGA
The DNA here is from genome assembly GCF_040650755.1 of Streptomyces sp. NPDC048623. Classification (NCBI taxonomy): domain Bacteria; kingdom Bacillati; phylum Actinomycetota; class Actinomycetes; order Kitasatosporales; family Streptomycetaceae; genus Streptomyces; species Streptomyces sp. NPDC048623. The sequence goes on along the minus strand of NZ_JBEZHV010000018.1, from coordinate 56,361 downwards.
GGCCCGCAAGGTCCTCGCGGCCGGGATCGACGCCGACTTCGAGCTCGACGAGAACGCCCGCTGGCGGCTCCTGAACGGTCTGGACGACATCAGCCTCACCCTTCAGAACGAAGCGGACATCGCGGCTTACGAGGCCGCGAGGCCGGCCTTCAAGCCCCGTACAATTGCCGCCTGAGCAGCGCTTTTCCAGTACTGCGCCCTCCACCGTCCGGTGGGGGGCGCAGTCGCTTGTTGAGGCCCGGTCGGGCGACAACTCGCCCTAGATGGCACAATCGGTGCATGGAACGCGACAGCCAACTCGAGCTCTACGAGGCAGTCGCCGCCCGATTGAAGGAAGCGCACACAAGGGTGCGCGAACTGCAAGTCCCGGAGGGCGTAAGGATGGCGCTGTCCCGGAAGCTGCTGGTCGTCACGGCCGCGGCGAAGCACGATCTTGCGGACGCGGCAACGCGTCTGGACCGGTTGATGAAGGACCTCGACGAGGGTCGATTCCCTGAAGACGACTGACACCCGGAACTCCGCAACTCGTCTACCGCGTTGCGGCACAAGGGTGATTAGCCCGTTTCGTGTTTGATTTGCGGTATATACATGCCTAACGTGCGAAAAAGCTTGAACACTTTCGTTCCGGCAAAGTCTCCGAAGGGGAAGACGTGAACAAGGCGCAGCTCGTAGAAGCGATTGCCGACAAGTTGGGCGGTCGCCAGCAGGCCGCCGAAGCCGTCGACCACGTGCTCGACGCCATCGTGCGCGCCGTGGTCTCCGGGGACCGGGTCTCGGTCACCGGTTTCGGCTCGTTCGAGAAGGTCGACCGTCCGGCCCGCTACGCCCGCAACCCGCAGACGGGCGAGCGGGTGCGGGTCAAGAAGACCTCCGTCCCGCGCTTCCGTGCCGGTCAGGGCTTCAAGGACCTGGTCAGCGGCTCGAAGAAGCTCCCCAAGGGCGGCGAGGTCTCCGTCAAGAAGGCCCCGAAGGGCTCCCTCACCGGCGGCGCGGCCGCTGCCACGGTGAAGAAGGCGGCGGCGAAGAAGGCCACCACCGCGAAGAAGGCCGCCGCTGCCAAGAAGGCGGCCCCGGCCAAGAAGACCGTGGCGAAGAAGACCACCGCCGCGGCCAAGAAGACGGTCGCCAAGAAGACCACGGCCGCCGCCAAGAAGACCACCGCGGCCGCGAAGAAGGCGGCCCCGGCGAAGAAGACCACGGCGGCGGCCAAGAAGACCGTCGCGAAGAAGACCGCCCCGGCCAAGAAGGCCGTCGCGAAGAAGGCGCCGGCGAAGAAGACGACGGCGCGCAAGACCACCGCGAAGAAGGCCGCCGCGAAGTAGCAGGACGGCGGACGCTCACACGCCGGGCCGGGCTCCCCTGGGGGGAGCCCGGCCCGCGGGCGTCACTAGAACGTCTGCAGCGTCACCAGCGTGATCCGCAGGTCGCCCTTCGCGCCCTCCGTCTCGATCCGCACCCGCTGCCCCGGCCGCAACAACCGCAACCCCCCGGCCTCGAAGGCCTCGGCCCCGAACTCCACGGGCGTTCCGTCGTCGAGCAGCACGCTGCCGGTGCGGTTCTCGGGGTCGTATGTGTACGCGGTCGCCTGCATGCCGCCAGCCTATCGGCCACGCCGGGTGCGACAGGCCCGGGCGCCCCGGCCGCCTGCGGGCCCTGCGCCCTGCCCGCCCGCGACCCTTCGGGCCCGGAACGGCCCCACCCCTCCTGCCATCGGCCACCGGCCGGCCCTCGGGGCGAAGCCCCGGGAGTCACGGCCACCCCACCCCAGCCCGGGCCGGGCCGGGGGTAGGGGGCCGAGATTCGGCCCCCTACCCCGCCGCCCGTACCCACCGCGCCGCCGTCCGTGGGCCCACGCCCAGGGTGAGTGCCGCCGACAGGTCGTCGGCCGTGTCCACGTCGCGGCGGACGGAATGGACGTCCGGGAGGCGGATTTCCACGGCGCCGGTGGACAAATGGCGGCGGCGGGAAGCTCCACCGAAAGCCGGTTCCAATTCCACGCCCGGGGCGGCCGAGAGGAATGTCGTACCTATTTCGGCGGCATCGGCGAGAAAAGCCCGGGGAAATTGTCCGGCCACCGCCAGGACGCGGGCCAGTTCGGCGGGGCGGAGGGCCGGGAGGTCGGCGTTGAGGGCGGCGACGCGGGCGGAGGGGCGCAGGGCGCGGACCGTGCGGGCGCCGTGGGAGAGGGCTTCGTTGAGGCCCGCGGCAGGGAGGTCGGGGACGATGCGGGCGCCCAGGGCGGCGAGCGCCGCGCCGGCCGCGGGGTCGTCCGTGACGACCGCCACATCCCGCACCGCCGGGCAGGCGAGGGCCGCCGCCACCGTGTCCTCGGCGAAGGCGAGCGCGAGCCGGCCGCGCAGCAGGCCCCCCACGGCAGGCGCCAGGCGGCTCTTGGCCCGGGCCAGCGGCTTCAGGGGCACCACCAGGGACCAGGCGTTCTCGGTGTCGTGCTCGGCGTGGCTCGTCATCGCGCCCCATTCTGTCCCGTCCACGCGAACCGTCCGCGCCAACCGCCCGCGCGAATCGCCCACGCCCCGGGGCGTACGGTGTCCTCGACAGGCCAGGGGCAGGGGGTGACACTTGACCCCTTGCGCAGTCCGGAGAAAGGTGTTCGAGTGTCCCGCCGCAGAATCGGCTTCTGGTACCGCCTCGCGGCGGTCATCGCCAAACCCCCACTGGTGGTGCTGTTCAACCGGGACTGGCGCGGACAGGAGCACATCCCCGCCGACGGCGGCTTCATCACCGCGGTGAACCACAACTCGTACCTGGACCCGCTCTCCTACGCGCACTACCAGTACAACACCGGCCGCGTACCCCGCTTCCTGGCCAAGGCGGGCCTCTTCAAGGCCGGATTCGTCGGCACCATGCTCCGCAACACCGGCCAGATCCCGGTCTACCGCGAGACCACGAACGCCCTGGACGCCTTCCGGTCCGCCGTCGACGCCATCGAGCGCGGCGAATGCGTCGCCTTCTACCCCGAGGGCACCCTCACCCGCGACCCCGAGATGTGGCCGATGGCCGGCAAGACCGGCGCCGCCCGCGTCGCCCTGCTGACCAAGGCCCCCGTCATCCCGGTCGCCCAGTGGGGCGCGAACCTCGCGATGCCGCCGTACGCCAAGCAGGACAAGCTCCGGCTGCGGCCCCGCAAGACCCTGATCGTGCAGGCCGGTCCGCCGGTCGACCTCTCCCGCTTCTACGACGTCGAGCCCACGCCCGACGTCCTGCGCGAGGCCACCGAGGTGATCATGGCCGCCATCACCGGGATCCTGGAGGAGATCCGCGGGGAGCAGGCGCCCGCGGAGCCGTACGACCACCGCAAGGCCCGCCAGGAACAGCGCCGCAAGGCCGCGGAGGAAGGCAAGAAGTGACCAAGGCAGCCGTCTTCGGCAACGGATCCTGGGGCACCGCCTTCGCCATGGTGCTCGCCGACGCGGGCTGCGAGGTGAGCCTCTGGGGCCGCCGCGCCGAACTCGCCGAGGCCATCAACCGCACCGGGACCAACCCCGACTACCTCCCCGGCGTCGAACTCCCCAAGGGGATCACCGCCACCGCCGACCCGGCCGAGGCCGCCCGCGACGCCGACTTCACCGTCCTCGTCGTCCCCTCCCAGACGCTGCGCGGCAACCTCGCCGCCTGGAAGCCGCTCCTCGCGCCCGACACGGTCCTCGTGTCCCTGATGAAGGGCGTCGAACTCGGCACCGCCAAGCGGATGAGCGAGGTCATCACCGAGGTCGCCGACGTGCCGGCCGAGCGCGTGGCCGTGCTCACCGGCCCCAACCTGGCCAAGGAGATCGCCGCCCGGCAGCCCGCCGCCGCGGTCGTCGCCTGCGCCGACGAGTCGGTCGCCCAGCGGCTCCAGACCGCCTGCATGACCCCGTACTTCCGCCCGTACACCAACACCGACGTGGTCGGCTGCGAGCTCGGCGGAGCGGTCAAGAACGTCATCGGTCTCGCCGTCGGCATCGCCAACGGCATGGGCCTCGGCGACAACTCCAAGGCCACCCTCATCACCCGAGGCCTCGCCGAGACCACCCGCCTCGGTCTCGCCATGGGCGCCGACCCGCTGACCTTCTCCGGCCTCGCGGGCCTCGGCGACCTCGTCGCCACCTGCTCCTCGCCGCTCTCCCGGAACAACACCTTCGGCACCAACCTGGGCCGCGGGATGACCCTCCAGGAGACCATCGCGGCCACCAAGCAGACCGCCGAGGGCGTCAAGTCCTGCGAGTCCGTGCTGGATCTGGCCCGCCGCCACGGCGTCGACATGCCCATCACCGAGACCGTCGTCTCGATCGTCCACGACGGCAAGCCGCCGGTGGTCGCGCTCAAGGAACTCATGTCGCGCTCGGCCAAGCCCGAGCGCCGCTGAGCGGACCGCGCTTGACCCGTACGCGCGCGCGTGACGCGGGGCGCTCAGCAGTTCGGACGCCGCAGGGTACGCTCATCGCGATATGAGCGAGAACACCCAGAGCCCCCGCAAGCCGCGCGTGGCCGTCGTCTTCGGCGGACGCAGCTCCGAGCACGCCATCTCGGTCGTCACCGCAGGTGCCGTCCTGAAGGCGATCGACCGGGACAAGTACGACGTGCTGCCCATCGGCATCACCCGCGAGGGGCGCTGGGCGCTGACCGCCGACGCCCCCGAGCGGATGGCCATCAGCGACCGCGCCCTGCCGGACGTCGCCGAACTCGCCGAGTCCGCCACCGGCGGCGTCGTGCTGCCCGTCGACCCGGCCAGCCGCGAGGTCGTGCTGAGCGAGCCCGGCGCGCTGCCGCAGGCGCTCGGCGAGGTCGACGTCGTGTTCCCGATGCTGCACGGCCCGTACGGCGAGGACGGCACCCTCCAGGGCCTCCTGGAGCTCTCCGGCATCCCGTACGTCGGCGCGGGCGTCCTCGCCTCCGCCGTCGGCCAGGACAAGGAGTACATGAAGCGGGTCTTCGTCTCCTTCGGCCTGCCGGTCGGCCCGTACGAGGTCATCCGGCCGCGCGAGTGGGAGCAGAACCCGGCCGCCGCCCGCAAGAAGATCGTGGAGTTCGCCGCCGACCACGGCTGGCCGCTCTTCGTGAAGCCGGCCCGCGGCGGCTCGTCCGTCGGCATCACCAAGGTCGACGACCTCTCCGGCCTCGACGAGGCCGTCGAGGAGGCCCGCCGCTTCGACCCGAAGATCATCGTGGAGTCGCTGATCCGCGGCCGCGAGATCGAGTGCGGCGTCCTGGAGTTCGAGGACGGCCCGCGCGCCAGCGTGCCCGCCGAGATCCCGCCGGTCACCGACCACGCCTTCTACGACTTCGAGGCCAAGTACATCGACTCGGCCTCCGGCATGGTGCCCGCGCCGATCGGCGACGAGGCCACCGCCGAGGTGCAGCGCCTCGCCGTGCTCGCCTACGAGTCGGTGTCCTGCGAGGGCCTGGTGCGCGCCGACTTCTTCCTCACGGAGGACGGCGGGTTCGTCATCAACGAGATCAACACCATGCCCGGCTTCACGCCGATCTCCATGTACCCGCGGATGTGGCAGGAGAGCGGCGTCGGCTACCAGGAGCTCGTCGACCGGCTCATCCAGGCCGCGCTGAACCGCTCCACGGGACTGCGCTAGCTCTTCCCGGCCCCCGGCCCCCCGGCCCCGGGCTCTCGGAGGCTCCTCTCCGGGGCTCCTCTCAGAGGCTGGGGGGCACGGCCTTCTTCACCGGTTCGGCGAAGTCCACCAGCGGGCCCACGTCGTGCGCGTAGCGCTGGTCGAGGGTCACCTCCACATACGCCTTGCGGTAGGTGGTGGTGAACCGCGGCCCGTCGCCCGCGCGCGGCTCGTACAGCCAGTTCACGCCGTTCGCGTCGACGCCCTGGGCCTGTGGATCGCTCATCTTTTCGGGCCGGGGGACTCCGCAGCGCAGTACGATCGCCGCATCCCCCCACGCGGCGGTCAGCTCGGACTCCGGCTCGGTCGCGGTCCGCGCCAGACCGGCCACGGTGCCGGGCAGCTCCTTCGCGAGGGCACGGCAGACGGCGGCCTCGGCCGCCGGCGGGCTGGGAACCGGCACCGACACCTCCGCGTCCGACGCGGAACAGCCGGTGACGGCCAGCAGCAGCACGGCCGCGGCGGCGGAGACGGGCAGGCCGAGCGGCCGGTGGGAAGACATCACCGGCCAAGGGTAGACGGGGGCTAGATATGCACGACCGGGCAGGTGAGGGTGCGCGTGATGCCTTCCACTTGCTGGACCTTGGCCACCACCATGCGCCCGAGCGCGTCCACGGTGTCGGCCTCGGCGCGCACGATCACGTCGTAGGGGCCGGTCACGTCCTCGGCCTGGATCACCCCCGAGATCTGCGCGATGGTCTCGGCGACAGCGTTCGCCTTGCCCACCTCGGTCTGAATAAGGATGTACGCCTGTACCACGGAACCTCCAGGGCGGCCACGAGGATCTTGTGGGAGAAAGAGACGCCACGGTACCGCGTCGCCGCGGGCCGCGGGGAGACCTCCGGGTCCGGAGGCGCGCGCGGGGTGGCGTACACACATGAGAAGTTGACGGTCTACTTGACGGTATCCGGCACGGTGACGGCCCGCGACCCGCACGGCGAGGAGCGGCGGAGCGGCGCGGCGGCCGGCACGACGACACGAGGTGAATCGCGGTGAAGGGCACAGTCGGAGAGCTCGGCGAGTTCGGGCTCATCAGGGAGCTGACCTCCCGGCTCACCTCCACCCCCGCGGTGCGGATCGGGCCCGGCGACGACGCCGCGGTCGTCTCCGCCCCCGACCGGCGGGTGGTGGCCAGCACGGACATCCTGCTCGAAGGACGCCACTTCCGCCGCGACTGGTCCACGGCCTACGACGTGGGCCGCAAGGCCGCCGCGCAGAACCTCGCCGACATCGCCGCCATGGGCGCGGTGCCCACCGCACTGCTCCTCGGCCTCGTCGTACCTGCCGAGCTCCCGGTCACCTGGACCACCGAACTCATGGACGGACTGCGCGACGAATGTCAGGTCGCCGGTGCCGCCGTGGTCGGCGGCGACGTGGTCCGCGGCGACACGATCATGGTCTCCATCACCGCCCTCGGTGATCTGCGCAACCACGACCCGGTCACCCGCGGCGGCGCCCAGCCCGGCGACGTCGTCGCCTACACCGGCTGGCTCGGCTGGTCCGCCGCCGGCTACGCGGTGCTCTCCCGCGGCTTCCGCTCCCCGCGCGCCTTCGTCGAGGCCCACCGCCGCCCCGAGCCGCCGTACCACGCCGGCCCCGCCGCGGCCGGGCTCGGCGCCACCGCCATGTGCGACGTCAGCGACGGCCTGATCGCCGACCTCGGGCACATCGCCGAGGCCAGCAAGGTCCGCATCGACCTGCGCTCCGGCTCCATCGACATCCCCAGCCAGATGAACGACATCGGCCAGGCCGTCGGCGTCGACCCGCTCCAGTGGGTGCTCACCGGGGGAGAGGACCACGCGATCGTCGCGACCTTCCCGGCGGACGTGAAGCTGCCCGCCCGCTGGAAGGTCATCGGCGAGGTCCTCAACCCCTCCGCGCTGCCGCAGGTGACCGTGGACGGCGCGCCGTGGCACAGCAAGGGCGGCTGGGACCACTTCGGGGGCATGGAGTGACCGTCCGGCCCCCTCTGGTCCTGACCGTCGCCGGATCGGACTCCGGCGGCGGCGCGGGCATCCAGGCCGACCTGAAGACCATGCTCGCGCTCGGCGTCCACGGCATGAGCGTGATCACCGCCGTGACCGCCCAGAACTCGCAGGGCGTCCAAGGGGCCTGGGAACTGCCAGAGGAGGCCGTACGGGCCCAGTACCGGGCCGTGGTGGACGACATCGGCGTCCAGGCCGTCAAGACCGGCATGCTGGCCTCCGCCGCGCTCGTGGAGACGGTGGCGGAGCTGCTGGCCCCGCTGGACGCCCCGGTGGTCGTCGACCCGGTCGGCGTCTCCAAGCACGGCGACCCGCTGCTCGCCGCCTCCGCCCTCGACTCCGTCCGTACGAGGCTGCTTCCGGCCGCGACCGTCGCCACCCCCAACCTGGACGAGGTGACCCAGCTCACGGGCCTCGTGGTCGAGGACGAGGACGGCATGCGCCGGGCGGCCGGCGCGATCCTCGCGTACGGGCCGCGCTGGGCGCTGATCAAGGGCGGGCACCTGCCCGGAGACACCGCGGAGGCCGTCGACCTGCTCACCGACGGCACCGAGGAGCACTGGCTGCGCGCCCCGCGCCATGACAACCGGCACACCCACGGCACGGGCTGCACGCTCGCCTCGGCGGTCGCCTCGGGCCTCGCGAAGGGCCTGACGGTCCCGGAGGCCGTACGGCAGGCCAAGGCGTATGTGACGGGTGCCATCGCCGCAGGATTCGCCCTGGGCGCGGGGATCGGCCCGGTCGACCACGGATGGGCACTGCGGCGCTAGCCGATGCCCCTCAGGCGGGGTCCGGAGGCGGGTCCGCAACCGTTTCCGCAGGCGTTTCCGGGCAAGGCAAAAGGCCGGTTCACCGAGGTGAACCGGCCTTTCAAGGCAACCGCAGGGGCTGCGCTACGACACGACGTCGCGATTAGCGCGAGACCTTGCCGGCCTTGATGCACGAGGTGCAGACGTTGAGCCGCTTCGGCGTCCGACCGACCACGGCACGCACACGCTGGATGTTCGGGTTCCAGCGACGAGACGTACGGCGGTGCGAGTGCGAAATGTTGTTGCCGAAGCCCGGCCCCTTGCCGCAGACGTCGCAGTTGGCAGCCACGGGTCACTCCAAAGACTTCAGATTTACAGTGAAACCGGCGCACCGGAATCGGATCAGGGATCTGAAGTGGCTTGCCGGGGAATGGCCCGACCAGTGCCGGGCAACCGAAGCAGCATACAACGTCTGCTTCCGTGGAACGAAACTACCACGGCCCGCCCGGCCCCCGCCCCCGGCTCCGGACGGATGCCGGTCTACCCTGCGGTGAACCCACCGCGAAGCACAGGAGGACCACCCGTTGCCGCGAGCTCCGCAGACCCTCGACGCCGAGACGGTCCGATCCTGGTGCGCAGGAGCCCTTGCGGCGCTCGGGAGAGAGCGCGCGGAGATCGACGCCATCAACGTCTATCCCGTCGCGGACGGGGACACCGGCACCAACCTCTACCTGACCGTGGAGTCGGCCGCCCGGGCCGTGAACGAGGCCGCCGAGGACGCCGACGTGGCGGAGATCATACGGACGATGGCGCACGGCGCCCTGATCGGCGCCCGCGGCAACTCCGGCACCATCCTGTCCCAGCTGCTGCGCGGCATGGCCGCCGTCCTGGCCGGCGAAGCCGACGGCGACCGGCTCGCCCGCGCCCTGGCGAGCGCCGCCGACGCGGCCCGCCGGGCCGTCGCCCACCCCGTCGAGGGCACCCTCCTCACCGTCGCCGACGCGGCGGCCGCCGCCTGCGCCGCGGGCGGGGACCTCGTCAGCGTCGCCCGCAGCGCCTACGACGGCGCCCTCGCCGCGCTCGCCGCCACGCCGGGACAGCTCGACGTGCTGCGCAAGGCCGGAGTCGTGGACGCCGGCGGCGCCGGCCTCGTCGCCGTCCTCGGCGCCCTCCTGGAGGCCCTCACCGGCGAGGCCCCGGCCCGGCCCGCCGAACCCGCCCCGCACCACCCGGTGCTCGCCGTCGACCCCGTGCTCGCCGCCGACTGCGCGGCCGGGGCCGGGGAAGGGCCCGCGTACGAGGTCATCTACCTCCTGGAGGCCGGCGACCAGGCCGTGGACCGGCTCCGCGACCGGCTCGACGCACTGGGGGAGTCCCTGGTGGTCGTCGGCGGCGACGGACTGTGGAACGTGCACGTCCACGTCGACGACGCCGGCGCCGCGGTCGAGGCCGGCATCGAGGCGGGACGCCCGTACCGCATCGGCGTCACCCACCTGGAGACCCGGCCCGAACCCGCCGAGCGCGCCGTCGTCGCCGTGCTGCCCGGCGAGGGCCTGGCCGGGCTGTGCGCCGAGGCCGGCGCGACCACCCTGGTCGCCCGCCCCGGCGAGACCCCCACCGCCGCCGAACTCACCGAGGCGATCCGCCGCGCCCACGCCCGCGAGATCGTCCTGCTCCCCAACGACACCGACCTGCGCGAGATCGCCGCCCAGGCCGCCGAGCACGCCCGCCGCGAGGGCATCAGGGTCGCCCTCATCCCCACCCGCGCCGCCGTCCAGGGCATCGCCGCGCTCGCCGTCCACGAACCCGGCCGGCGCTTCGACGAGGACGTCGTCGCCATGACCGCCGCCGCCGGCGCCACCCGCTACGCCGAACTCGGCGTCGCCGAACGCCAGTCCTTCACCTCCGCCGGCGTCTGCCAGGCCGGCGACGTCCTCGGCCTCATCGAGGGCGACGTCGCCGTCATCGGCCGCGACCTCACCACGACCGCCGTCACCGTCCTCGACCGCATGCTCTCCGCCGGCGGCGAACTCGTCACCGTGGTCGTCGCCGCCGACACCCCCGACGACCTCGCCGACACCCTCGAACAGCACGTCCGCGCCACCTACTTGGCCGTCGACACCACCGTCTACCAGGCGGGCGCGGGAGCACCGCCGCTGCTCATCGGCGTCGAATAGCCCGCTTCACGAGACCGAGGGGCGCGACTTCTGTCAGTGCCGTGGTGTGCAATGGACCACGTGCCCGCGCTCGACGAACCCCTCAAGAAACTGCTCGGCGCCGCCACCGCCAAGGTGATGGCCGAGCACCTGGACCTGCACACGGTCGGCGACCTGCTGCACCACTACCCGCGGCGGTACGCCGAGCGCGGCGAGCTGACCGCGCTCGCCGACCTCCCCCTGGACGAGCACGTCACCGTGGTCGCCCAGGTCGCCGACGCGCGCGTGCACACCTTCAACCGGGGCGGGCGCGGCAAGGGCCAGCGCCTGGAGGTCACCATCACCGACGGCAGCGGCCGCATGCAGCTGGTGTTCTTCGGCCGCACCGTCCACTTCCACCAGAAGGAACTGCTGCCCGGCCGGCGCGCCATGTTCGCGGGCAAGGTCGGCATGTTCAACCGGCGCCTCCAGCTCGCCCACCCCGAGTACAAGCTCCTCGACGCCGAGAGCAGCACCGAGACCGTCAAGGCCTTCGCGAGCGAGCTGCTGCCCATCTACCCGGCCTGCAAGCAGCTGGAGTCCTGGACCATCGAGCAGTCCGTCGGTATCGCCCTCGACTCCATGGCCGCCACCGCGTGGGAGGGGCTCGTCGACCCGCTGCCGCCCGCCCTGCGCGAGGGCCGCGGCCTCGCCGACCTGCCCGACGCCCTCACCCGTATCCACCGCCCCCGCACCAAGGCCGACATCGCCGACGCCCGCGACCGCCTCAAGTGGGACGAGGCCTTCGTCCTCCAGGTCGCCCTGGCCCGCCGCCGCCACGCCGACACCCAGCTCCCGGCCGTCCCCCGCCGCCCCGCCCCCGACGGCCTCCTCACCGCCTTCGACGCCCGCCTCCCCTTCACCCTCACCGAGGGCCAGGAGAAGGTCTCGAAGGAGATCTTCGACGACCTCGCCACCGAGCACCCCATGCACCGCCTCCTCCAGGGCGAGGTCGGTTCCGGGAAGACGATGGTCGCGCTGCGCGCCATGCTCGCCGTCGTCGACGCCGGGGGACAGGCCGCGATGCTCGCGCCCACCGAGGTGCTCGCCCAGCAGCACCACCGGTCGGTCACCGAGATGATGGGCGACCTCGCCGAGGGAGGGATGCTCGGCGGCGCCGACCAGGGCACCAAGGTCGTGCTGCTCACCGGGTCCATGGGGGCCGCCGGGCGGCGGCAGGCGCTGCTCGACCTGGTCACCGGCGAGGCCGGGATCGTCATCGGCACGCACGCGCTGATCGAGGACAAGGTGCAGTTCCACGACCTCGGCCTGGTCGTCGTGGACGAGCAGCACCGCTTCGGCGTCGAGCAGCGCGACGCCCTGCGCGGCAAGGGCAAGCAGCCGCCGCACCTGCTCGTCATGACGGCCACGCCCATTCCCCGTACCGTCGCCATGACCGTCTTCGGCGACCTGGAGACCTCCGTCCTCGACCAGCTGCCCGCCGGGCGCTCCCCGATCGCCAGCCATGTCGTCCCCGCCGCCGACAAGCCGCACTTCCTCGCCCGCGCCTGGGAGCGGGTCCGCGAGGAGGTCGAGGCCGGGCACCAGGCGTACGTGGTGTGCCCGAGGATCGGCGACGAGGAGGACCAGAAGAAGAAGGCCAAGGCGTCCCCCGAGGACGAGGCCGAGAAGCGCCCGCCGCTCGCCGTCCTCGACGTCGCCGAGCAGCTGCGCGCCGGACCGCTCGCCGGGCTGCGCGTCGAGGTGCTGCACGGCCGGATGCACCCCGACGACAAGGACGAGGTCATGCGCCGCTTCGCCGCCGGCGAGGCGGACGTCCTGGTCGCCACCACCGTCATCGAGGTCGGCGTCAACGTGCCCAACGCCACCGCCATGGTGATCATGGACGCCGACCGCTTCGGCGTCTCCCAGCTGCACCAGCTCCGCGGCCGCGTCGGCCGAGGCTCCGCCGCCGGTCTGTGCCTCCTCGTCACCGAGATGCCCGAGGCCGGCCCGGCGCGCCAGCGGCTCGGCGCCGTCGCCTCCACCCTCGACGGCTTCGAGCTCTCCCGGATCGACCTCGAACAGCGCCGCGAGGGCGACGTCCTCGGCCAGGCCCAGTCCGGCGTCCGCTCCTCCCTGCGGGTCCTCGCCGTCATCGAGGACGAGGAGGTCATCGCCGCCGCCCGCGAGGAGGCCACCGCCCTCGTCCTCGCCGACCCCGACCTCACCGCCCACCCCGCGCTGCGCACCGCGCTCGACGCGCTCCTGGACAAGGACCGGGAGGAGTACCTGGAGAAGGGCTGACCGAGCACCCGGACAAGGGCTGACCGCCGCACACCAGGCCGAATCCCGAGGCCGAATCCCGGCCGGACCGCCATAAGCTATTGCGTACGCAATGGTTTATGGAGAACGAGGAACCCACATGACCCGCGTGATCGCCGGCACCGCCGGCGGACGACGGCTCGCCGTGCCCCCCGGCACCGGCACCCGGCCCACCTCCGACCGCGCGAGGGAAGGTCTCTTCTCCACCTGGGAGTCCTTCCACGGCCTCGCAGGCGCCCGGGTCGCCGACCTGTACGCGGGCTCCGGCGCCGTCGGCCTGGAGGCACTCTCCCGCGGCGCCGCCCACGCCCTGCTCGTCGAGACCGACCCGCGCGCCGCGAAGACCGTCCGGGAGAACATCCGCTCCCTCGGCCTGCCCGGCGCCGAGTTCCGCACCGGGAAGGCCGAGCAGATCATCACCGGACCGGCCCCGGCCGAGCCGTACGACCTGGTCTTCCTCGACCCGCCCTACGCCGTCGCGGACGCCGAGTTGCGCGAGATCCTCCTCACAATGCGCGCGGGGGGCTGGATGGCGGAAGATGCCCTCGTCACCGTGGAGCGCAGCACCCGGGGCGGCGTTTTCGGCTGGCCGGACGGCTTCGAACCACTGCGGGCCCGTCGCTACGGCGAGGGAACGTTTTGGTACGGTCGCGCCGCCTCTACGTGCGAAGACGCACGATGACCGGACCGGAGAGCGAGGGAACCAAGGTGCGCCGCGCCGTCTGTCCGGGGTCGTTCGACCCCATCACCAATGGACATCTCGACATCATCGCCCGAGCCTCCAAGCTGTACGACGTCGTGCACGTCGCGGTGATGATCAACCAGGCGAAGAAGGGCCTGTTCACGGTCGACGAGCGGATCGAGCTGATCCGCGAGGTCACCGCCGACTTCGGCAACGTCGAGGTCGAGTCCTTCCACGGCCTGCTCGTCGACTTCTGCAAGCAGCGCGACATCCCCGCCATCGTCAAGGGACTCCGCGCCGTCAGCGACTTCGACTACGAGCTGCAGATGGCCCAGATGAACAACGGGCTCTCCGGCGTCGAGACGCTGTTCGTGCCCACCAACCCCACCTACAGCTTCCTGTCGTCCTCGCTGGTCAAGGAGGTCGCGGCCTGGGGCGGCGACGTCTCCCACCTGGTGCCGCCGCAGGTCCTCGGCAAGCTCACCGAGCGGCTGCGCCGCGAGCGGTGATCCGGCGGTGATCAGGCTGCGAGCGGGCTGCGAGCGGGCTGGGTATCGCCGTGAGCCGGCCGTGACCCCCGGCCACTGTCGCTGACGCTCCGTCACCAGGTCCCGGACCGGGCCCGACTGGCCTTACAGTCGTCCCGTCCGTCTCCATCCAGCTGTAGAGAGTGGCGAGCACCGGTGGACGTGCAGAAGAAGCTCGACGAGATCGTCGATACGGTCCGGAGCGCCCGCTCCATGCCCATGTCGGCGTCCTGCGTGGTCAACCGGGCCGAGTTGCTCGCTCTGCTCGAAGAGGTGCGGGGCGCCCTGCCGGGGTCCCTGGCCCAGGCCCAGGAGCTCCTCGGCGGGCGCGAGCAGATGGTCGAGCAGGCCCGCCAGGAGGCCGAGCGGATCATCGAGGCCGCCCACGCCGAGCGCGGCTCGCTGATCTCCGACACCCAGGTCGCCCGGCAGTCCCAGGACGAGGCCGAGCGGATCCTCGCCGAGGCCCGCCGCGAGGCGGAGGAGATCCGCGCCGAGGCCGACGACTACGTCGACTCCAAGCTGGCCAACTTCGAGGTCGTCCTCAACAAGACCATCGCCTCGGTGGACCGCGGCCGCGAGAAGCTCCTCGGCCGGGGCCCCGGCCTCGACGCCGAGGGGTACGCCGACGCGGACGCCCCCGAGTACAGCGCCGACCCGCGGACCCTGATCGAGCGTGCCGACGCCTACGTGGACGTCAAGCTGGGTGCCTTCGAGGCCGTCCTCAGCAAGACCCTGGAGGCCGTCGGCCGGGGTCGGGAGACCCTGCACGGCCGGATCGCCTCCGACGCCCTCGGCGAGCACATGGCCGCCCAGGACCTGGCCGGCGGCGCGGACCTGCGCAACGCCAGCGACGCGGACTACCTGGCCGGCCTCGCGGCCCTCGCCGACCCCGAGCCGGAGCCCGCGCAGCCGCAGATCCCGGCGCAGCAGGTCCAGCCGGTCCAGCAGGACCCGTACGGGTACCAGCAGCAGGACCCCTATGCGTACCAGCAGCCGATGGCCGACCCGTACGGGTACCAGCAGCCCCAGCAGGCCGACCCCTACTCCGTTGCAAGCACCGGCTCCACTGGAGCGGCTTACGCCGCGCCCTATTCGGGTCAGTACACCTACGAGCAGCAGCAGCCCGTACAGCCCCAGCAGCAGATGGGCGGGTCGCTGGACGAGACGAGCTTCTTCGACACGAGCATGATCGATCTCGAACAGCTGCGCCGTTACGAGCAGGGGCAGTAGTCCCCGATTGGGAGCTGCGCCGAGCGTCCAGTATCCTGGCTGTTCGGTCGCGCCGTGTTCGCGATCCATGCTGCCCGTATCCGGCAGCCCCTCACGTTGAGAACGACGATCCGAAAGCAGGAAGAGCCCTGAGCACGCGCCTCGACCACCGCAACCCCCTCGTGTTCGACACACACGAGCTGGGGCGGCGTCCTGGCGCCCTGCAGCGGATCTCCCGCACGGTCGACGCCCCCCGGGACCTGGGGATCGTGGGGGTCATCGCGGTGCCCGAGGGCGCCCCGGTGGAGATCGAGCTCCGTCTCGAGTCGGTCATGGAAGGGGTGCTTGTCACAGGCACCGCCCGTGCGTCGGCCGAGGGGGAGTGCGTAAGGTGTCTGGAGCCCGTCGAGCTGGAGCTCGACGCGGACTACCAGGAGATGTTCTCGTACCCCGACTCCGACGACCGGGGCCGCTCCAAGGCGGCCGCGGACGACGAAGCCGAGGACGACGAGGACATGATCCCCCTCGAGGACGGCATGTTCGACCTCGAACCCGTGCTGCGTGATGCGGTGGTGCTCGCACTGCCGATGCAGCCGGTGTGCCGGGAGGACTGTGAAGGTCTGTGTTCCGAGTGCGGAATCAACCTGAACGACCACCCGGACCACCACCACGACGCCGTCGACGCACGTTGGGCGGCACTGCAGGGACTCGCCGGTTCGCTGGGAACCGATGAGAAGGACAACATGAGCGATGCCGCAACCGGTGTCGACGAGAAGCAGGAGAAGTAGCCGTGGCTGTTCCGAAGCGGAAGATGTCGCGCAGCAACACGCGCCACCGCCGGTCGCAGTGGAAGGCTGCGGTCACCCCCCTGGTTTCGTGCGAGCGTTGCCAGGAGCCGAAGCAGCAGCACATCGCGTGCCCGAGCTGCGGCACCTACAACAAGCGCCAGGTCCTCTCGGTCTGAGAGGCTGGTGAGAGGCACGATGTCTGACCACGTCAATTCGGCCTCGTCCCACACGCTTCTGGAAGGGCGGCTCGGGTATCAGCTCGAGTCCGCCCTTCTGGTGCGTGCGCTCACCCACCGTTCGTACGCGTACGAGAACGGCGGTCTGCCCACCAACGAGCGGCTGGAGTTCCTCGGGGACTCCGTGCTCGGCCTGGTGGTCACGGACACGCTGTACCGCACCCACCCGGATCTCCCCGAGGGCCAGCTGGCCAAGCTTCGGGCCGCGGTGGTCAACTCGCGCGCGCTTGCGGAGGTGGGCCGCGGGCTCGACCTCGGCTCCTTCATCCGGCTCGGCCGGGGCGAGGAAGGCACGGGCGGCCGGGACAAGGCGTCCATCCTCGCCGACACCCTTGAAGCGGTGATCGGCGCGGTCTATCTCGACCAGGGTCTCGA
Organism: Streptomyces sp. NPDC048623; assembly: GCF_040650755.1. Classification (NCBI taxonomy): domain Bacteria; kingdom Bacillati; phylum Actinomycetota; class Actinomycetes; order Kitasatosporales; family Streptomycetaceae; genus Streptomyces; species Streptomyces sp. NPDC048623. The sequence goes on along the minus strand of NZ_JBEZHV010000018.1, from coordinate 39,720 downwards.
CGCGGCGTCCGAGCTGGTGCACCGGCTCTTCGACCCGTTGATCGAGAAGTCCTCCAACCTCGGTGCCGGCCTGGACTGGAAGACCAGTCTCCAGGAGCTCACCGCGGCCGAGGGTCTCGGTGTGCCGGAATACCTCGTCAGCGAGGAGGGTCCGGACCACGAGAAGACCTTCACTGCTGCCGCCCGCGTCGGTGGTGTCTCGTACGGCACCGGCACCGGCCGCAGCAAGAAGGAGGCGGAGCAGCAGGCGGCGGAATCCGCGTGGCGCGCGATTCGCGCGGCCGCGGACGAGCGCGCCGCGGCGGCCACGGCCGCCGCGAACGACGGGGAAGAGGTCGCCGACCCCTCTTCCGCCAAGGGCAAGGCCGCCTCGGCCTGACCCTCGGGTCTTCGCTTCGCTTCCCGCGATGCCCCCGCCCCTCCGGCGCATGCCAGGGGGACGGGGGCATCGTGCTGTCCGCACCCGGTGCCCGTCCTTGCTGTCGGTGCCCGGCGGTAGGCTGCGGGTACCACCAGCCTTGAATCCCGAACCGTCCGGAGGATGTGCCGTGCCCGAGCTGCCCGAGGTCGAGGTCGTACGACGCGGGCTTGAGCGCTGGGTCGCGGGGCGGACCGTCGCCGAGGTCGAGGTCCTGCACCCGCGCGCGGTGCGGCGGCATCCCGAGGGCGGGGCGGACTTCGCGGCGCGCCTGAAGGGACAGCGGTTCGGGATCGCGCGGCGGCGCGGCAAGTATCTGTGGCTGCCGCTCGCGACCGGCGACGCCTCGGTGCTCGGGCACCTGGGGATGAGCGGCCAGCTCCTCGTACAGCCGGAGGGCGCGCCGGACGAGAAGCATCTCCGCATCCGAATCCGCTTCGACGACACACAGGACACCGAGCTGCGCTTCGTGGACCAGCGGACCTTCGGCGGGCTCTCGCTGCACGACACCGCGCCGGACAGCACCGACGGGCTGCCGGACGTCATCGCCCACATCGCGCGCGACCCCCTGGACCCGGCCTTCGACGACGCCGCCTTCGCGAGCGCGCTGCGGCTGCGGCGCACCACGGTCAAGCGGGCGCTGCTGGACCAGTCGCTGATCAGCGGGGTCGGCAACATCTACGCGGACGAGGCGCTGTGGCGCTCGAAGCTGCACTACGAGCGGCCGACGGCCACCCTCACCCGGCCGCGCTCGGCCGAGCTCCTCGGGCATGTCCGGGACGTGATGAACGCGGCGCTCGCGGCCGGCGGCACCAGCTTCGACAGCCTGTACGTGAACGTGAACGGCGAGTCGGGCTACTTCGACCGGTCGCTCGACGCGTACGGGCGGGAGGGCGAGCCGTGCCACCGCTGCGGTACGCCGATGCGCCGGCGCCCGTGGATGAACCGCTCCAGCTACTACTGCCCGCGCTGCCAGCGCCCGCCGCGCGCGACCGCCTGAGCCGACGAGCCGACGAGCGGATGAGCCGACCGGACCGATGGGCCGACCGGGCCGGGCTCAGCCCATGACGGGCGCGCGCTCCGCGTCGTAACGCTCGCGGGCGGCGAGCACCTGCGGCATGCGCCCCTCGACGAGCTCGATCAGCCCGAGCAGCCGCTCGGCGACCTCGGTGCCCAGCGGCGTGAGCCGGTAGTCGACCCGCGGGGGATTGGTGGGCTGCGCCTCGCGGTGGACCAGTCCGTCGCGCTCCAGCGCGTGCAGGGTCTGGGCCAGCATCTTCTCGCTGACCCCGTCCACCCGGCGGCGCAGCTCGTTGAAGCGGGCGCTGCCCTCGTGCAGGGCGCCCAGAGTGAGACTGCCCCAGCGGCCGGTCACGTGCTCCAGCGTGCCGCGGGAGGGACAGGTCTTGGCGAACACGTTGAACGCGAGGCTGGCGAAGTCCGGGTCGTCGGTCATGCCCCCTACCATACGCGCGGACAGCGCTGCGGGACAGGTGGCGCTAACGAGTAGGTTGCACTATCCAAAAGTTAGTGCTCTACTTCTCGTCGTTCCCCCTGCCGTCCTTCGCACCGTCGAGGAGCCCCGTTCCATGACCACGCCCGTCGTCTCCATCGCCTACCACTCCGGCTACGGCCACACCGCCGTCCTGGCCGAGGCCGTCCGTGACGGAGCCGCCGACGCCGGCGCCACCGTGCACCTGATCAACGTCGCCGAGATCACCGACGCCGAGTGGGAGCTGCTCGACGCCTCCGACGCGATCGTCTTCGGCTCGCCGACCTACATGGGCACCGCGTCCGGCGCCTTCCACCAGTTCGCCGAGGAGACCTCGAAGCGCTGGTTCACCGACGCGTGGCTGGACAAGCTGGCCGCCGGCTTCACCAACTCCGGCTCGAAGAGCGGCGACAAGCTGCACACCCTGCAGTTCTTCCAGACTCTCGCCGGCCAGCACGGCATGACCTGGGTCAACCTGGGTCTGAAGCCCGGCTGGAACACCAGCGAGGCCTCCGAGAACGACCTCAACCGCCTCGGCATCTTCGCCGGCGCGGGCGCCCAGACCTTCACCGACCAGGGCCCCGAGGGCGTCCACAAGGCCGACATCGCGACCGCCGAGCACCTCGGCCGCCGCGTCGCCACCCAGGCCCGCACCTTCGCCCTGGGCAGGGCCGCGGCCTGAGCCGTTGCCCGACCCGTACGTGAGAGGGCCCCGTCACCGGTGCGGTGACGGGGCCCTCTCACGTGTCCGGGGAACCCGGGGCGGGGCTCAGAAACCGAAGTCCTGGGTCCACCAGGGGCCGCCGGAGCCGAAGTGCACGCCGACGCCGAGCGTCGTGTAGTCGCAGTTCAGGATGTTGGCGCGGTGCCCGTCGCTGGCCATCCAGGACTTCATCACCGCGGCCGCGTCGACCTGGCCGCGGGCGATGTTCTCGCCGCCGAGCCCGGAGACGCCGGCCTTCGCGGCGCGGGACCAGGGGGTCGCGCCGTCGGGGTCGGTGTGGTCGAAGAAGTTACGGGCGGCCATGTCGGCGCTGAAGGCGCCGGCCAGGGCGGCGAGCTCGGCGTCCGAGCGGACCGCGGTGCAGCCGACCTTGGCGCGCTCCGCGTTCACCAGACGTACGACCTCCGCCTCGGCGGCCTGCTCGCGCGCGCTCAGGGAACGGGCGACGGCGGTCGGGACGGCGGGCGCCTCGGTGGTGGGGGCGGCCGGCTGTGCGGGGCGGGCCTTCGTCACCGGGGCCTGCGTCGGCTTCGGCGTGGGCTTGGGGGGCGTGGGCTTCGGGCTCGGCGTGGCCGTCTTCGACGGGGTGGGCCGGGGCGCGGGCTTCGCCGGCGCCGCCGCCCTGCCCGAGTCCGCCGACTGCCCGGCCGGGGTGGCCGACGCGCCGCCCTGGGTGTTCAGGCTCGGCGCCCGCTGCTCGGCCTGCGCCGTCGCGCGCGGCTCTTCCTTGCCCGCGTTGTCGAACGAGAACGTCTCGCCGCCGGGCAGCAGGCCCGAGGCGATGCCGATCGCGCCGATCGCGACCGCCGCGGAGACACCGAGCAGCCCGGTCTTCACGGGTGCGCCGCGTCGTGTACCGCGATGCCGTCCCATCTGCTCGCCTCCTGACGTACTGAGCTGCGTTCCGAGTAGCGCTTGAGGAGCGCTTGAACTGCGATCTTTGCTGATCTTTGCTTCTGCGGGCCTCTCGGCGGCCCTTCGAACAGGGGCCCGCCGAACGGGTGAGGCCCGTTCCGCACGGACTGTACGCCATGACACGCGGGGCTGACGTGCTTCTTCTGTAATTCGCCCGTTAGCGTGCAGGCATGAATGAGGATGTACGGATCACCGCCTGGGTGCGCGGCCGGGTACAGGGAGTGGGCTTCCGCTGGTTCACCAGGGCAAACGCGCTGGAGATCGGCGGGCTCGTGGGCTTCGCCCTGAACCTGGACGACGGCCGGGTCCAGGTCGTGGCCGAGGGGCCGAGTGACAATTGCCACCGTCTGCTCGACTGGCTCCGCTCCGACGACACGCCCGGGCGCGTGGACGGCGTCACTGAGATATGGGACACCCCGCGCGGCGGCTACGACGGCTTCGCCGTCCGCTGACCCGTACCCCCGAAGACCTCCGCCCCGCCCCTCCGACCCCCTCCGCCCGACCCCGTCCGACGGTCCCGAACGCCCTCGGGCGGGCCCGCGGTGAACAGCCGCGGAAGCGAGAACGGCCTGGTGGTTGCGTAGAACGGCGCGCCGTGCCAGGCTGCCGGAGTAAGGATGATCTCCACGCCCCTCGGGCACCGTAGTGCGAGGCGCCGCCGCCTTCGATGAGCGGCCGCAGCCCCCCGGTGAAGCCTGGAAGCAGGGCGTGATCGTGTTGACCGTCAAACTTTTTGGTGAGACTCTGGAAGCCCCGCGCACCTTAGCTGTTCGACCGTGAGAACCGGCACGACAAAGAGCACGGCCGAGCAACCGCGGGTGCGAATCCCTCACGACCCACACCGCTTCGGTCGGTCACTCATTGTGGAGGACCATCCATCATGGCAAAGGCGCTTCTCGGTTACGTCGGCGGCTCCGACCCGCGACTCCTCGCCGAGATGCGACGGCTTCAGCAGCGCGTCCAGGACCTCGAGTCCGAGCTGGTTCGGATCCAGTCCGAGAACGACGCGCTCGCCGCTGCCGCCGCTCAGCACCAGGGAGAGTCGCTGCTGGACAGCATCGATCTCGACGTCACCAAGGCGGAGCCTGCGCTCACCTGAGGTCCCAGCCCCGAGGGGCCAGGTGAGAAACACTCTCGCCAGCACTGCACTGCTGGACATGCAAGGGGCGCTCCGGCGTCCCTTCTTTCTTGCGCTCGACAGCGCCCTTCCCGTACAGGTCCTCCGGCGTCCCCCGTCCCCCCTGCGCGACTCCTTGGGGGAGGGTGTGCCCTGCACGTTCACCGGTGAAACCCGACACCCCGGGTAGAGTCCGCTGGCGTGCATCTCAAGGCCCTGACGCTCCGCGGTTTCAAATCGTTCGCATCCGCCACCACGCTGCGGTTCGAACCGGGAATCACCTGCGTCGTCGGGCCCAACGGCTCGGGCAAGTCCAATGTCGTGGACGCCCTGTCCTGGGTCATGGGAGAGCAGGGCGCCAAGTCGCTGCGCGGCGGCAAGATGGAGGACGTCATCTTCGCCGGCACGACCGGGCGCCCGCCGCTCGGCCGCGCCGAGGTCTCGCTGACCATCGACAACTCCGACGGCGCGCTGCCCATCGACTACGCCGAAGTCACCATCACCCGGATCATGTTCCGCGGCGGCAGCAGCGAGTACCAGATCAACGGCGACACCTGCCGGCTGCTCGACATCCAGGACCTGCTGTCCGACTCGGGCATCGGCCGCGAGATGCATGTCATCGTCGGGCAGGGTCAGCTCGACTCCGTCCTGCACGCCGACCCGATGGGCCGCCGCGCCTTCATCGAGGAGGCCGCCGGTGTCCTCAAGCACCGCAAGCGCAAAGAGAAGGCGCTGCGGAAGCTCGACGCGATGCAGGCCAACCTCGCCCGCGTCCAGGACCTCACCGACGAACTGCGCCGCCAGCTCAAGCCGCTCGGCCGGCAGGCCGCCGTCGCCCGCCGCGCCGCCGTCATCCAGGCCGATCTGCGCGACGCGCGCCTGCGACTGCTCTCCGACGACCTCGTACGCCTCAAGGAGGCGCTGAGGACGGAGGTCGCCGACGAGGCCGCGCTGCTCGCGCGCAAGGAGGCCACCGAGGCCGACCTCAGGGCGGCGCTCGCGCAGGAGGCCGCCCTGGAGGACGAGGTGCGCCGCCTCGCGCCGCGGCTCCAGCGTGCCCAGCAGACCTGGTACGAGCTGTCGCAGCTCGCCGAACGCGTGCGCGGCACCGTCTCGCTCGCCGACGCCCGGATCAAGAGCGCCACCGCGCAGCCGCCGGAGGAACGGCGCGGCCAGGGATTCAGAGACCCTGAAAGCATGGAGCGCGAGGCCGCCCGCATCCGCGAGCAGGAGGCCGAGCTGGAAGCCGCCCTGGAGGCGGCCGAACGCGCCCTGGAGGACACCGTCGCGCACCGCGCCGACCTCGAACGTGCCCTCACCGTCGAGGAACGGCGCCTCAAGGACGCCGCCCGCGCCCTCGCCGACCGCCGCGAGGGCCTGGCGCGCCTGCACGGCCAGGCCAACGCCGCCCGCTCGCGCGCCGCTTCCGCCCAGGCCGAGATCGACCGCCTCGCCGCCGCCCGCGACGAGGCGCAGGAGCGGGCCGTCGCCGCGCAGGAGGAGTACGAGCAGCTGAAGGCCGAGGTCGACGGGCTCGACGCGGACGACACCGAACTGGGGGAGCGCCACGACGCGGCCCGGCGCGAACTCGCCGACGCCGAGACCGCGCTCACCGCCGCCCGCGAGGCCGCCGCCGACGCCGACCGCGCCCGCGCCGCGACCCGCGCCCGGCACGACGCCCTCGCCCTCGGCCTGCGCCGCAAGGACGGCACCGGCGCCCTCCTCTCCGCCGGCCTCACCGGCCTCCTCGGCCCCGCCGCCGAACTCCTCACCGTGACCCCGGGCTACGAGACCCCCCTCGCCGCCGCCCTGGGCGCCGCCGCCGACGCCCTGGCCCTGACCGGCCCGACCGCGGCGGCGGAGGCCCTGCGCCTCCTCCGCAAACAGGACGCGGGCCGGGCTGCGCTGCTCCTCGCAGGCGAGCCGGCCCCCGAGCCCGCCGGAGCCGGGGGCCGAGCGCCCGTCCCTCTCGCCCCGGCCGGCGACGCGGCCACCGCGGCCGCGCCCGGGTCGGAGGGCGCCCCGCGCGCCTCCGGGTACCCCGCCGGCCCGGCCGTCCTCACCGTCGGGTCCGTCACCGCTCTCCCCGCCGCCTCGCTGCTCACCGGTCCCGCCGAACTCATGGGCGCCGTACGCAGACTGCTTCGCGACACCGTCGTCGTCGACGGGCTTGACGAGGCCGTCGAGCTGGTGCGGGCCAGGCCCGAGCTGACCGCGGTCACCGCGGAGGGGGACCTGCTCGGCGCGCACTTCGCGCAGGGCGGGTCCGCCGGGGCGCCCAGTCTGCTGGAGGTCCAGGCCTCGGTGGACGAGGCGGCGGGGGAGCTGGCCGAGTTGGAGGTGCGGTGTGCGGAGCTGGGCACCGAGAAGGAGGCGGCGGGGGAGCGGCGGCGCGAGGCGGCACGGCTCGTCGAGGAGCTGGGCGAGCGGCGCCGGGCCGCCGACCGGGAGAAGTCGGGCGTCGCGCAGCAGCTCGGCCGGCTCGCCGGGCAAGCCAGGGGCGCGGCCGGGGAGGCCGAGCGCACCGCCGCCGCGGCCGCCCGCGCCGGGGAGGCCCTGGAGAAGGCACTCGTCGAGGCCGAGGAACTGACCGAACGCCTTCTCGTCGCCGAGGAGACCCCCGCCGAGGAGGAGCCCGACACCTCGACCCGCGACCGGCTCGCGATCGACGGCTCCAACGCGCGCCAGACCGAGATGGAGGCCCGCCTCCAGGTCCGTACCCACGAGGAACGCGTCAAGGGACTGGCCGGCCGGGCCGACTCCCTCGACCGCGCGGCCCGCGCCGAACGCGAGGCACGCGCGCGTGCCGAACAGCGCCGCGCCCGGCTGCGCCACGAGGCGGCCGTGGCCACCGCCGTCGCCTCCGGCACCCGCCAGCTGCTCGCCCACATCGAGGTCTCGCTGACCCGCGCCGAGCACGAGCGCACCCTCGCCGACGCCGCCAAGGGCGCCCGCGAGCAGGGGCTGACCGCGGCCCGCAACCGGGGCCGCGAGCTCAAGGCCGAGCTGGACAAGCTCACCGACTCGGTGCACCGCGGCGAGGTGCTCGGCGCGGAGAAGCGGATGCGGATCGAGCAGCTGGAGTCCCGCTCCCTGGAGGAGCTGGGCGTGGAGCCGGCCGCGCTGGTCGAGGAGTACGGCCCGCACCAGCCCGTACCGCCGTCGCCGCCCGCCGAGGGCGAACAGCTCCCGGACGACCCCGACCACCCGCGCAACCAGCCACGCCCCTTCGTCCGCTCGGAGCAGGAGAAGCGCCTCAAGGCCGCCGAACGGGCGTACCAGCAGCTCGGAAAGGTGAATCCGCTCGCCCTGGAGGAGTTCGCGGCTCTTGAGGAGCGGCACCAGTTCCTGTCCGAGCAGCTGGAGGACCTGAAGAAGACCCGGACCGATCTCCTTCAGGTCGTGAAGGAGGTCGACCTGCGGGTCGAGCAGGTCTTCACCGAGGCGTACCGCGACACCGCCCGCGAGTTCGAGGGCGTGTTCTCCCGCCTCTTCCCGGGCGGCGAGGGCCGGCTCGTGCTCACCGACCCGGAGAACATGCTCACCACCGGCGTGGACGTCGAGGCCCGCCCGCCGGGCAAGAAGGTCAAGCGGCTCTCGCTGCTCTCCGGCGGCGAGCGCTCGCTGACGGCCGTGGCGCTGCTCGTGTCCATCTTCAAGGCCAGGCCGAGCCCGTTCTACGTGATGGACGAGGTCGAGGCGGCGCTCGACGACACCAACCTGCAGCGGCTCATCCGGATCATGCAGGAGCTCCAGGAGTCCTCGCAGCTGATCGTGATCACGCACCAGAAGCGCACGATGGAGGTCGCCGACGCGCTCTACGGCGTGTCCATGCAGGGCGACGGCGTCTCGAAGGTGATCAGCCAGCGGCTGCGCTGAACCCCACACGGGCCCCGGCCGCGCGCCGCACCCTTCATTGCTTCAATTCGTGAAGACAAGCCGCCCTCTCGTGAGGTTCAAGTCATACGACATCGAGTATTGACTTCGAAACCTGAAGGCATAGTCTCTGCAACGTTGCTTTTACCTTCAAGTGGTGCGCGGCGTGAAGCTGTGCGCCACTTGAAGGGCTCGCCCCACCGCACCGCACCGGCGACGCTGCCGGAGCCCCGAGGAGTCCCGTGACCAGCACCGCGCAGGCGCCCACACCGCCTTCGTCCGAAGGCCGAGCGGCCCACCCGGACCACATCGGACACGTCATCTTCATCACGGCCTCGGCCGCGATGGGCGGATTCCTCTTCGGCTACGACAGCTCCGTCATCAACGGCGCCGTCGAGGCCATCCGCGACCGCTACGACATCGGCTCCGCGGCCCTCGCCCAGGTCATCGCCATCGCCCTGATCGGCTGCGCCATCGGCGCCGCCACCGCCGGCCGGATCGCCGACCGCATCGGCCGCATCACCTGCATGCGGATCGCCGCCGGCCTCTTCGCCGTCAGCGCCGTCGGCTCCGCGCTGCCCTTCGCCCTCTGGGACCTGGCCTTCTGGCGGATCATCGGCGGCTTCGCCATCGGCATGGCCTCGGTCATCGGCCCCGCCTACATCGCCGAGGTCGCCCCCGCCGCGTACCGCGGCCGGCTCGGCTCCTTCCAGCAGGCCGCCATCGTCATCGGCATCGCCATCTCCCAGCTCGTCAACTACGGCATCCTCCAGATGGCCGACGGCGACCAGCGCGGCGAGATCGGCGGCCTGGAGGCCTGGCAGTGGATGCTCGGCGTGATGGTCGTGCCCGCCCTGCTCTACGGCCTGCTGTCCTTCGCGATCCCCGAGTCCCCGCGCTTCCTCATCTCCGTCGGCCGCACCGAGCGCGCCAAGGAGGTGCTCGCCGAGGTCGAGGGCCACGGCGTCGACCTCGACCACCGCGTCGCCGAGATCGAGCAGGCCATGCGCAGCGAGCACAAGTCCACCTTCAAGGACCTGCTCGTCGCCGGCAGCAGGTACAAGCTCCTGCCCATCGTCTGGGTCGGCATCGGACTCTCCGTCTTCCAGCAGCTCGTCGGCATCAACGTCGCCTTCTACTACTCCGCGACGCTCTGGCAGTCCGTCGGCATCGACCCGGCGAGCTCCTTCCTCTACTCCTTCACCACGTCGATCATCAACATCGTCGGCACCGTGATCGCCATGGTCCTGGTCGACCGGGTCGGCCGCCGCCCGCTCGCCCTCGTCGGCTCCGCCGGCATGGCGATCGCCCTCGCCGTCGAGGCCTGGGCCTTCTCCGCCGATCTCGTCGACGGCAAGCTCCCCGAGACCCAGGGCGTCGTGGCGCTCGTCGCCGCCCATGTCTTCGTGCTCTTCTTCGCCCTCTCGTGGGGCGTGGTCGTCTGGGTCTTCCTCGGCGAGATGTTCCCCAACCGGATCCGCGCCGCCGCCCTCGGCGTCGCCGCCTCCGCGCAGTGGATCGCCAACTGGGCCATCACCGCCAGCTTCCCGTCCCTCGCGGACTGGAACCTCTCCGGCACCTACATCATCTACACGGTCTTCGCCGTGCTCTCGATCCCCTTCGTGCTCAGGTACGTCAAGGAGACCAAGGGCAAGGCGTTGGAGGAGATGGGCTAATCCCCGCTGCCCTCTCCTCTTGTACGGAACTGCCCCGGTTCGAGGCCCTGTGCCTTGAGCCGGGGCAGTACGGCTTCACCGAACAGGCGCACGCTCCGCCACCCCTCCTCCACCGGCATCCCGCCGCACAGGGGGTGCAGCACCAGGCTGTCGAGTTCCGCCCCGAGCGCCACGCACTCCTCCGGCGTCACCACCCGGTACACCCCCTCCGCCCGCAGCTCCGCCACCGTCCCCGCCGTCGACCGCACCGCCGAGCGGATGTCCTTCGACTGCCAGGACGCGTAGGTCCGCGCCTCGTGCAGGAAGTGCTCCCCGTACTCCGCCCAGGTCCGGTCCGGATCCTCCGACACATGCAGCAGCGGGGTCTCGCGGGCCGGCATCATCGTCCAGCCCTCCGTGCCGTGCGCCGCGCACTGCTCCAGGTAGTACGTCCCGAGCTCCGGCAGATGCGCGCTCGGGAACAGCGGCAGCCCGAGCCGGGCCGCCCGCCGGGCCGCCGCCCGCGAGGAGCCGCCGACGAGCAGGAGCGGGTGCGGCTGGGTGAGCGGGCGCGGGGTGACCCGTACCGTACGGCCCTGATACGTGAAGGGCTCGCCCGACCACGCGGCCAGCAGCGTCTCCAGGAGCAGGTCCTGCAGCCTGCCCCGGCGCCCCCAGTCGACGCCGCGCTCCTCGTACTCCTCGGGCCGGTACCCGATCCCCGCCACCGTCACCAGCCGGCCCCCGCTCAGCAGGTCCAGGACCGCGATCTCCTCCGCGAGCCGCAGCGGGTCGTGCAGCGGCCCGATGATCGCCGAGACGGTGACGGCGATCCTCCTCGTCGCGCCGAACACCGCGCCCGCGAAGGCGAAGGGGGAGGGCAGCCAGTTGTTCGCGGCCCCGTGGTGCTCCTCGGTCTGCACGGTGTCCACGCCGTGCGCGTCGGCGTACGCCGCCATCTCCACGGCGGCCCGGTAGCGCGCCGAGAGGGAGGCGGGGCCGGCATGCGGGTCGACGAGGTTGAACCGGACGACGGTGAACGGCACGGGGTCCCCCTCCGCGGTGGGTGGCGCAGGCGGGAGGGAGGCTAGCTGACGCCTCGTCAGATGGGAACGGCTCGGACGTGCCCCAGACGTGCCTGAGGCAGGCCCCGGGACCCGCCCGGGCCCGGTACGGCGGGCACCGGGCGGGATCACGCCATACTGGTAGACGTTATGGAACTCATCCTTGCTGTAGTCATCGCTCTGGTCGTCGCGGTCGCCGTGACGGGCGGGCTGGTGATCAGCGGCCGCAAGAAGAAGCAGCTGCCGCCCGCCCAGCCGCCGTCCACCGCCCCGACCATCACCGCTCCGCCCGCCGAACCGCACATCGGCGACGAGGCGGAGACGCCGCGGGAAGAACCACGCCGCACCGTCGAAGAGGTCCAGCTCCCGGCCCCCGCCGAGGCCGCCGAGGCCACGGTCGTCGTCGAGGAGCCGGCCGAGGCCCCCGCCGCGCCCGCGATCGAGGTGCCCGAGCCGACCGCCGGCCGGCTGGTCCGGCTGCGCGCCCGGCTCGCCCGCTCGCAGAACTCGCTCGGCAAGGGACTGCTCTCGCTGCTGTCCCGCGAGCACCTCGACGAGGAGACCTGGGAGGAGATCGAGGAGACCCTCCTCACCGCCGACGTCGGCGTCGCCCCCACCCAGGAACTCGTCGAGCGGCTGCGCGAGCGCGTCAAGGTGCTCGGCACCCGCACCCCCGAGGAGCTGCGCGGCCTGCTCCGGGAGGAGCTGATCACCCTCCTCGGCCCCGACCTCGACCGCTCGGTGAAGACCGAGAGCCCCGAGGACGTCCCCGGCGTCGTCATGGTCGTCGGCGTCAACGGCACCGGCAAGACCACCACCACCGGCAAGCTGGCCCGCGTCCTGGTCGCCGACGGCAGGTCCGTCGTCCTCGGTGCCGCCGACACCTTCCGCGCCGCCGCCGCCGACCAGCTGCAGACCTGGGGCGAGCGCGTCGGAGCCCGCACCGTGCGCGGCCCGGAGGGCGGCGACCCGGCCTCCATCGCGTACGACGCGGTCAAGGAGGGCATCGCCGAGAAGGCCGATGTCGTCCTCATCGACACCGCCGGCCGGCTGCACACCAAGACCGGTCTCATGGACGAGCTCGGCAAGGTCAAGCGCGTCGTGGAGAAGCACGGCCCGCTCGACGAGATCCTGCTCGTGCTCGACGCCACCACCGGCCAGAACGGCCTCATCCAGGCCCGCGTCTTCGCCGAGGTCGTCGACATCACCGGCATCGTCCTCACCAAGCTCGACGGCACCGCCAAGGGCGGCATCGTCGTCGCCGTCCAGCGCGAGCTGGGCGTCCCGGTCAAGCTCATCGGCCTGGGCGAGGGCCCGGACGACCTGGCCCCGTTCGAGCCCGGCGCGTTCGTCGACGCCCTGATCGGCGACTGACCCCACGGCGTACCCGCGCCTACGAGAAGGGCCCCTGCCGCAGCTCAACGGCAGGGGCCCTTCCCGTACCCGACGGTGCACGGCGCCGGTCGGCGGTGCACGGCACCGGTCCGCGCCGTGCAGCGGTGGTCGGGGACGGGCAGCGGTGCGTTGCGGGTGGTCAGCGGTGCGTGCGGTGGCAGATGTACGCCAGCGTGCCCAGCAGCAGCCGCGCCTGCGGCGGCGCCCCGGCCGTGTCCAGGGTCGGCGGCCGCAGCCAGGCCACCGGACCGAGCCCGCCCAGATCCGACGGCGGCGCCGTCACATGCGCCCCCGGGCCCAGGCAGTGCAGGTCCAGATCGGCGTCGTCCCAGCCCATCCGGTACAGCAGCCGCGGCAGCTCCGCCGCCGCGCCCGGTGCCACGAAGAACTGCGCCCGCCCGGCCGGCGTCGCGCACACCGGCCCCAGCGGCAGCCCCATCCGCTCAAGCCGGACGAGCGCCCGGCGGCCCGCCGCCTCGGCGACCTCGATCACGTCGAAGGAACGGCCCACCGGCAGCAGCACCGCCGCCCCCGGATACTCCGACCACGCCTTGGTCGCGACGTCGAGACCCGCCCCCGCCGGGACCGGCTCGGCGAAGGCCAGCGGGTGCGCCCCCGGCGCCGTACAGAGGGGATCGCCGCAGGAACACCGGCCGGCCACCGCCCGTGCCCCCGGGACCACGTCCCAGCCCCACAGTCCGGTGTACTCGGCCACCGCTGTGCACTCCGTCGTGCGTACGCGGCGACGTGAGCCGGACCGCATCTCGCGAATGCCGCCGATCGTGAAGCCCATGCCCCCTCCAACGGGTCGAACGCGCCGGTGGTTACGGACCGGAGAGTCGCCGTCACGATCCGCCACATCGCGCCGCCACGCCGGCGTGCGGTGGTGCGGACGGTGGTGCGGATCCCGACACGCGCCTCCCCGCGCCCCGGTTCCTCGACCCCGCTCCGTCGCGTGTCAAGTGAATCGCGTTCCGCACGCGGGGAGTTCATTCGAAGGGGTGGCGAATGGTGGCGTTTCTTGAAACGCCATGCCCGGACGGGTGATCGTAGGATTACCTTCGGTACACGCACCCCGGGGGCACTTGTACGCCCGGGTATGCCGGAGGCAACCCGGTTTTCCGTTCGAAGACGTGCAAACACCGGACGGGAGCCGCGAGACACGGCATCCTGACGGGGGTACGCACAAGGACATCAGGTGGATGGGGGCGTTCCAGTGGGCGGCAACGGCGCAGACGGTTCGACTGCCGGCAAGCGCCCGAACGAACAGCTGAGCTCGTGGTTCGTGCGCAGCGGCTGGTCGAAGGGTGAACTGGCACGCCAGGTGAACCGCCGGGCTCGCCAGATGGGCGCGCACCACATCTCCACCGACACCTCCCGGGTGCGCCGCTGGCTCGACGGCGAACAGCCCCGCGAACCCATCCCGCGGATCCTCTCCGAGCTGTTCTCCGAGCGCTTCGGCTCCGTCGTCGCCATCGAGGACCTCGGGCTCCGCACCGCGCACCAGTCACCCTCCGTGTCCGGTGTCGACCTGCCCTGGGCCGGCCCGCAGACCGTCTCCCTGCTCTCCGAGTTCTCCCGCAGCGACCTGATGCTCGCCCGGCGCGGCTTCCTCGGCTCCTCGCTCCAGCTCGCCGCCGGACCCTCCCTCATCGAGCCCATGCAGCGCTGGCTGGTGCCCACCCCGCCCGGCGAGACCGAGCGGCCCGAGGGCGGCGAGGGGCTGCGCACCCACCGGCTCTCCCCGGTCGAGCTCGACCTGCTGGAGTCCACCACCGCGATGTTCCGCCAGTGGGACGCCCAGTGCGGCGGCGGACTGCGCCGCAAGGCGGTCGTCGGCCAGCTCCACGAGGTCACCGACCTGCTCCAGGAGCCGCAGCCGGGACCCGTCGCGCAGCGCCTCTTCAAGTGCGCCGCCGAACTCGCCGAGCTCGCCGGCTGGATGAGCTACGACGTGGGCCTCCAGCCCACCGCCCAGAAGTACTTCGTGCTCGCCCTGCACGCCGCCAAGGAGGCCGGCGACAAGCCCCTCGGCTCGTACATCCTGTCCTCGATGAGCCGCCAGATGATCCACCTCGGCCGGCCCGACGACGCCCTCGAACTCATCCACCTCGCCCAGTACGGCAGTCGGGACTGCGCCACCCCGCGCACCCAGGCCATGCTGTATGCGATGGAGGCCCGCGCCTACGCCAACATGGGACAGCCCTCCAAGTGCAAGCGGGCGGTCCGGATGGCCGAGGACACCTTCCTGGACGTCGGCCTCGACGGCGAGCCCGAGCCCGACTGGATCCGCTTCTTCAACGAGGCCGAGCTCAACGGCGAGAACTCGCACTCCTACCGCGACCTCGCCTATGTCGCCGGACGCTCGCCCAGCTACGCCTCCCTCGCCGAACCCGTCATGCAGCGGGCCGTCGACCTCTTCGGGCAGGACTCCGAGCACCAGCGCTCGTACGCCCTCAACCTCATCGGCATGGCCACCGTGCACCTCCTCAAGCGCGAGCCCGAGCAGTCCGTGGCACTGGCCGAGAAGGCCCTCGTCATCGCGAAGAAGGTGCGCTCCGAGCGGGTCAACACCCGGCTGCGCAAGACCGTCGACACCGCCGCCCGCGACTTCGGTGACGTCGCCGAGGTCGTCCACCTCACCGACCGCCTCACCGCGCTGCTCCCGGAGACGGCCGAGGCCGTCTGACCCGGGCGGCTGCGCCGCACCACCCCGCAGACACCGGCCGCGCCGGCCGTCCCGTAAAGCCCGACTCGGCTCCCCCGCCGCACGGACACACGGACGACCGACGCGGCCGGCTTGGTACGCCGGGCTTGGTGCGACGCCGGGCTTGGTGTGCCGGGCCCGTGTGCCACCGGATGGTACGGCCGTTACTTCACCGTGACCCTGCCGTTCACGGTCGCGTAACACGCCCCCCTCCTTCGTCACTGCGGCGAAACATCGAGCGGCATCGGCGGAAACCGGCCTGCGCGAATCTCTGGCTCATAACCGGCCCCGCCCCGCACAGGCCGTACGACGACGAGGAGACGCCGATGGCAGCAGCCATCACGACCCTGGCCGCGGACACGCCCACGCTGTCCGCCGCCAACACCGGGTTCATGCTCATCTGCTCCGCCCTGGTCATGCTGATGACCCCGGCCCTCGCCTTCTTCTACGGAGGCATGGTCCGCGTGAAGTCCACCCTCAACATGCTGATGATGAGCTTCATCAGCCTCGGGATCGTCACGATCCTGTGGGTGCTCTACGGCTTCAGCATCGCCTTCGGCACCGACTCGGCCTCGCTCTTCGGCTGGTCCTCCGACTACGTCGGCCTCAGCGGCATCGGCATCACCGAGCTGTGGGACGGCTACACCATCCCGGTGTACGTCTTCGCCGTCTTCCAGCTGATGTTCGCGATCATCACCCCGGCCCTGATCAGCGGCGCCCTCGCGGACCGCGTCAAGTTCACCGCCTGGGCCCTGTTCATCGCCCTGTGGGTCACGGTCGTCTACTTCCCCGTCGCCCACTGGGTCTGGGGCACCGGCGGCTGGCTCTTCGAGATGGGCGTCATCGACTTCGCCGGCGGCACCGCCGTCCACATCAACGCCGGTGCCGCGGCCCTCGGCGTGATCCTCGTCATCGGCAAGCGCGTCGGCTTCAAGAAGGACCCGATGCGCCCGCACAGCCTGCCGCTCGTCATGCTCGGCGCCGGCCTGCTGTGGTTCGGCTGGTTCGGCTTCAACGCCGGCTCGTGGCTCGGCAACGACGACGGCGTCGGCGCCGTGATGTTCGTCAACACCCAGGTCGCCACCGCCGCCGCCATGCTCGCCTGGCTCCTCTACGAGAAGATCCGGCACGGCTCCTTCACCACCCTCGGCGCCGCCTCCGGCGCGGTCGCCGGCCTCGTCGCCATCACCCCCTCCGGCGGCTCCTGCTCCCCGCTCGGTGCCATCGCCATCGGCGCGATCGCCGGTCTGCTGTGCGCCATGGCCGTCGGCCTCAAGTACAAGTTCGGCTACGACGACTCCCTCGACGTCGTCGGCGTCCACCTCGTCGGCGGTGTCATCGGCTCCCTCCTCGTCGGCCTCTTCGCCACCGGCGGCGTCCAGTCCGACGCCAAGGGCCTCCTCTACGGCGGCGGCTTCGACCAGCTCGGCAAGCAGGCGGTCGGTGTCTTCGCGGTCCTCGCCTACTCGCTCATCGCCTCCGCCCTCCTCGCCCTGATCATCGACAAGACCATGGGCATGCGGGTCAGCGAGGACGACGAGGTCTCCGGCATCGACCAGGTCGAGCACGCCGAGACCGCGTACGACTTCAGCGGCGCCGGCGGCGGTATCGCCCCGCGCACCACCGCCGCCCCCGCCCCCGCCCCGACGCAGACCACGAAGGTGGACGCATGAAGCTCATCACCGCGGTCGTCAAGCCGCACCGGCTCGACGAGATCAAGGAGGCCCTGCAGGCCTTCGGCGTCCAGGGCCTGACCGTCACCGAGGCCAGCGGATACGGACGACAGCGCGGCCACACCGAGGTCTACCGCGGCGCCGAGTACACCGTCGACCTCGTCCCCAAGATCCGCATCGAGGTCCTGGTGGAGGACGACGACGCCGAACAGCTCATCGAGGTCGTCGTCAAGGCCGCCCGCACCGGCAAGATCGGTGACGGGAAGGTGTGGAGCGTCCCGGTCGAGACCGCCGTACGGGTCCGCACCGGCGAACGCGGGCCGGACGCCCTGTAGCGCTTGATTCTGTAAGGAGCCGCTGGTGACGAGCATCGATGTGCGGGACGACGAGCCCGACAACACAGAGGACACCGGCCCCGGCGGCTATGCGGCGGCCCGGCTGCGCCTTCTCACCGAGAAGGCGCGGTCCGGGCCGCCGCGCCGTGCCGCCCTCGCCCGCCTCACCGACGACTGGCTGGCCGGGCTCTGGCGGGCAGCCGGGGCGCCCCCCGGCACGGCCCTCGTCGCCGTCGGCGGCTACGGCCGCGGCGAACTCTCCCCGCGCAGCGACCTCGACCTGCTGCTCCTCCACGACGGCAGCGCCGACGCCGGGACGATCGCCGCCCTCGCCGACCGCCTCTGGTACCCCGTGTGGGACCTCGGCCTCGCCCTCGACCACTCCGTACGCACCACCGCCGAGGCCCGGAAGACCGCCGGCGAGGACCTCAAGGTCCAGCTCGGCCTCCTCGACGCCCGGCCCGTCGCCGGCGACACCGCCCTCGCCGCCGCCCTGCGCACCACCGTCCTCGCCGACTGGCGCAACCAGGCCACCCGCCGCCTCCCCGAACTCGCCGCCCTGTGCCGCGAGCGCGCCGAACGCTGCGGCGAACTCCAGTACCTCCTCGAACCCGACCTCAAGGAGGCCCGCGGCGGCCTGCGCGACACCCAGGCGCTGCGCGCCGTCGCCGCCTCCTGGCTCGCCGACGCCCCCCGCGAAGGCCTCGACGACGCCCGCCGCCGCCTCCTCGACGCCCGCGACGCCCTCCACCTCGCCACCGGCCGCGCCACCGACCGGCTCGCCCTCCAGGAACAGGACGCCGTCGCCGCCGAACTCGGCCTCCTCGACGCCGACACCCTGCTCCGCCAGGTGTACGAGGCCGCCCGCACCGTCTCGTACGCCTCCGACGTCACCTGGCGCGAGGTCGGCCGCGTCGTCCGGGCCCGCACCGCCCGGCCCCGGCTGCGCGGCCTCCTCGGCGGACGCGCCGGAGGCCGTACGGGTGGGGCGAAGAGCCCTGCCGAGCGCAGCCCGCTCGCCGAAGGCGTCGTCGAGATGGACGGCGAGGCCGTCCTCGCCCTCACCGCCCGGCCCGAACGCGACCCCGTCCTGCCGCTGCGCGCCGCCGCGGCCGCCGCCCAGGCCGGCCTCCCGCTCTCCCCGCACGCCGTACGCCGCCTCGCCGCCGCCGGCGCACCCCTGCCCGCCCCCTGGCCCGCCGAGGCCCGTGAGGCCCTCGTCACCCTCCTCGGCGCCGGCGAACCCACCGTCCCCGTCTGGGAGGCCCTGGAGTCCGAAGGCCTGATCAGCCGGCTCCTGCCCGACTGGGAACGGGTCCGCTGCCGCCCCCAGCGCAACGCCGTCCACACCTGGACCGTCGACCGGCACCTCGTCGAGACCGCCGTCCGCGCCGCCGCCCTCACCCGCCGCGTCCACCGCCCCGACCTGCTGCTCGTCGCCGCCCTGCTCCACGACATCGGCAAGGGCTGGCCCGGCGACCACTCCGCCGCCGGCGAGACCATCGCCCGCGACGTCGCCGGCCGCATCGGCTTCGACCGCGCCGACACCGCCGTCCTCGCCACCCTCGTCCGCCACCACCTGCTGCTCGTCGACACCGCCACCCGCCGCGACCTCGACGACCCCGCCACCGTCCGCACCGTCGCCGACGCCGTCGGCACCCACGGCACCCTGGAACTCCTCCACGCCCTCACCGAGGCCGACGCCCTCGCCACCGGCCCCGCCGCCTGGTCCACCTGGCGCGCCCGGCTCGTCGACGACCTCGTCACCCGCGTCGCCGGCGTCCTCGCCGGCGAGGAACCGCCGGACCCCGAGGCCGCCGCCCCCAGCGCCGAACAGGAACGCCTCGCGATCGAGGCCCTGCGCACCGGCGAACCCGTCCTCACCCTCCGTACCGAACCCGAGCCGGCCGGCGGCGACGGCGAGCCCGGACGCGGAGAGCCCGGACGCGGAGAGTCCGGAAGAGGAGAGCCCGGAGCAGGCGACTCCGGACGCGGGGAACCCGAACCCGTCGGCGTCGAACTCCTCGTCGCCCTCCCCGAACGCCCCGGCGTGCTCCCCGCCCTCGCCGGCGTCCTCGCCCTGCACCGCCTCACCGTCCGCGCCGCCGACCTGCGCGCGGTCGCCCTGCCCCACGAGGTCGGCGACGCACCCGTGCTCATGCTGGACTGGCGGGTCGCCGCCGAGTACGGCTCGCTGCCCGAGGCCCACCGGCTGCGCGCCGACCTGGTCCGCGCCCTCGACGGCTCCCTCGACGTGCCCGCCCGGCTCGCCGAACGCGACGCCGCCCAGCCGCGCCGCCGCGGCGTCACCGCCCCGCCGCCCCGGGTCACCGTCGCCCCCGCCGCCTCCCGCCACGCCTGCGTCCTCGAAGTCCGCGCCCAGGACGCCCCCGGCCTGCTCCACCGCATCGGCCGCGCCCTGGAGGGCGCCGAGGTACGGGTCCGCAGCGCCCACGTCTCCACACTCGGCGCGAACGCGGTGGACACCCTGTACGTGACCCGCCCGGACGGCTCCCGCCCCGACCCGGAGGAGGCCGCGGCCCTGGCGAAGACCCTGGAGGAGGCCCTGCGGTGACCGGGCGCCGACCAGGTGCCGTACGGGCCGGATACCCTTGGGTGACTGCCCACCCCGACCCGAGGAATCGCGACCACCGTGTTCGATACGCTTTCCGACCGCCTCAGCGCGACTTTCAAGTCCCTCCGGGGTAAAGGCCGCCTCTCCGAGCAGGACATCGACAGCGCGGCCCGGGAAATCCGTATCGCCCTCCTCGAGGCCGATGTCGCCCTCCCGGTCGTCCGCGCGTTCATCTCCCGCGTCAAGGAGCGGGCGCTCGGCGCCGAGGTCTCCAGGGCGCTGAACCCCTCGCAGCAGGTCATCAAGATCGTCAACGAGGAGCTCATCGGCATCCTCGGCGGCGAGACCCGCCGGCTGCGGTTCGCCAAGACCGCGCCGACCGTGATCATGCTCGCCGGTCTCCAGGGTGCCGGTAAGACCACCCTCGCCGGAAAGCTCGGTCTCTGGCTCAAGAGCCAGGGCCACACCCCGCTGCTCGTCGCCTGTGACCTCCAGCGCCCCAACGCCGTCACGCAGCTGTCCGTCGTCGCGGACCGCGCGGGCGTCGGCTTCTACGGCCCGCAGCCCGGCAACGGCGTCGGTGACCCGGTCCAGGTCGCCAAGGACTCGATCGAGTACGCGCGCTCGAAGATGCACGACGTCGTCATCGTCGACACCGCCGGCCGCCTCGGCATCGACCAGGAGCTGATGCAGCAGGCCGCGGACATCCGCGACGCCACCTCGCCCGACGAGGTCCTCTTCGTCGTCGACGCCATGATCGGTCAGGACGCGGTCAACACCGCCGAGGCCTTCCGCGACGGCGTCGGCTTCGACGGCGTGGTGCTGTCCAAGCTCGACGGCGACGCCCGCGGTGGTGCCGCGCTCTCCATCGCGCACGTCACCGGCAAGCAGATCATGTTCGCCTCCAACGGCGAGAAGCTGGACGACTTCGACGCGTTCCACCCGGACCGCATGGCGTCCCGCATCCTCGGCATGGGCGACATCATGTCGCTCATCGAGAAGGCCGAGCAGACCTTCAGCCAGGAAGAGGCCGCCAAGATGGCCTCCAAGCTGGCGTCCAAGAAGGGCCAGGAGTTCACGCTCGACGACTTCCTCGCCCAGATGGAGCAGGTCCGCAAGATGGGCAGCATCAGCAAGCTGCTCGGCATGCTCCCCGGCATGGGCCAGATGAAGGAGCAGATCGCCAACATCGACGAGAAGGAGGTCGACCGCGTCGGCGCCATCATCAAGTCGATGACCCCGGCCGAGCGCGAGGACCCGACGATCATCAACGGCTCCCGCCGCGCCCGTATCG
This sequence comes from Streptomyces sp. NPDC048623, assembly GCF_040650755.1. NCBI lineage: Bacteria > Bacillati > Actinomycetota > Actinomycetes > Kitasatosporales > Streptomycetaceae > Streptomyces > Streptomyces sp. NPDC048623. The sequence continues at coordinate 18,480 of NZ_JBEZHV010000018.1, read as the reverse complement.
CCAAGGGTTCCGGCGTCGAGGTCAGCGCGGTCAAGGGCCTGGTGGAGCGCTTCTTCGAGGCCCGCAAGATGATGTCCCGGATGGCCCAGGGCGGCGGCATGCCCGGCATGCCGGGGATCCCGGGCATGGGCGGCGGCCCCGGCCGGCAGAAGAAGCAGATCAAGCAGGCCAAGGGCAAGCGCAAGAGCGGCAACCCGATGAAGCGGAAGGCCGAGGAGCAGGCCGCCCAGGCCAAGCGCGAGCAGGCCCAGGCCGGCGGTGCCTTCGGGCTCCCGGCGGCGGGCCAGGGCCCGGGCGAGTTCGAGCTCCCGGACGAGTTCAAGAAGTTCATGGGCTGACGTCCGGAGCGGTACGGGATGAGGGGTCCGGGGCGGTACGAAACCGCCCCGGGCCCCTTTTCGTTCGCCCGGCCCACCCGTAATGCCGGGAATGCCCTGCTCTCCGATACTGGGGCCACTGCCGCCCCGAGCCCCGAGGAGAGCCCGTGGCCAACCCCGTACCGCCGCGCGACCGGACGGATCAGCCCTGGCGCTCGGAAGGCGCCCCGCCGCCCCCGCCGTCCAGGAAGAAGATGCCGGGCGGCTGGGGCGGCCTCATCCTCACCGCGCTCGTCGTCTACCTCATCGCCAACCTCGTCCTGTCCCTCTTCAACGAGAAGGACGGGCCGACGATCTCCTACACCGAGTTCGACAAACAGGTCGCCGCCGGCAACGTCACCAAGATCTACTCCAAGGGCGACGCCATCCAGGGGCAGCTGAAGAACAAACAGCCCGTCCCGAACGGCGAGGGCGACTACACCAAGTTCACCACCCAGCGGCCCGCCTTCGCCGACGACCAGCTGTGGGCCCAGCTCACCAAGAACAACGTCACCGTCACCGCCGAACCCGTCGTCCAGGAACGCTCCTTCCTCGCCAATCTGCTGATCTCCCTTGCCCCGATGCTGCTGCTCGTCCTGCTGTGGGTGTTCATCGCCCGCCGGATGAGCTCCGGCCTGGGCGGCGCCGGCGGCATGCTCGGCCGCAAGACCCCGCCCAAGCCCGTCGAACTGGAGGGCGGCAGGCGCACCACCTTCGAGGACGTCGCCGGCATCGACGAGGTCGCGGGCGAACTCAACGACGTCGTCGACTTCCTGAAGAACCCCGGCGCCTACCGCGACATGGGCGCCAAGATGCCCCGTGGCGTCCTTCTCGCCGGGCCGCCCGGAACCGGCAAGACCCTCCTCGCCCGCGCCGTCGCCGGCGAGGCCGGCGTGCCCTTCTTCTCCGCCTCCGCCTCCGAGTTCATCGAGATGATCGTCGGTGTCGGCGCCTCCCGGGTCCGCGAACTCTTCGCCGAGGCCCGCAAGGTCGCCCCCGCGATCATCTTCATCGACGAGATCGACACCATCGGCCGGGCCCGCGGCGCCGGAGCCGGCATGGGCGGCCACGACGAACGCGAGCAGACCCTCAACCAGATCCTCACCGAGATGGACGGCTTCACCGGCTCCGAGGGCGTCATCGTCCTCGCCGCGACCAACCGGGCCGACGTCCTCGACCCCGCCCTCACCCGCCCCGGCCGCTTCGACCGCATCGTCCACGTCAACCCGCCCGACCGCGGCGGCCGCGAGGCCATCCTCAAGATCCACACCCGCGAGATCCCCCTCGCCCACGACGTCGACCTCCAGCACGTCGCCAAGACCACCCCCGGCATGACCGGCGCCGAACTCGCCAACCTCGCCAACGAGGCCGCCCTCCTCGCAGTCAAGCGCCGGCAGAAGGCCGTCACCCGGTCCGACCTCTCCGACGCCCTCGAAAAGGTCCAGCTCGGCGCCGAACGCCCTCTCGTCATGCCCCTCGAAGAACGCCGCCGCACCGCCTACCACGAGAGCGGCCACGCCCTCCTCGGCATGCTCCAGCCCGGCGCGGACCCCGTTCGCAAGGTCACCATCGTGCCGCGCGGCCGCGCCCTCGGCGTCACGTTGTCCACACCCGAGTCCGATAAATATGCCTATACGGAGGACTATCTGCGGGGCCGGATCATCGGCGCCCTCGGCGGCATGGCGGCCGAACAGGTCGTCTTCGGCGTCATCACCACCGGCGCCGAGAACGACCTCGAACAGGTCACCAACATCGCCCGCGGCATGGCCGGCCGCTGGGGCATGAGCGAACGCGTCGGCCGCCTCACCGCCATCCCCGGCGACGCCCAGCAGGCCTACGGACTCTCCGCCGCCCCCGCGACCCTCGACACGGTCGACGCGGAGATGCGCCGCATCGTCGACGAGTGCTACGAGAGCGCCGTGCGCCAGCTGGGCGAGCACCGCGCCAGACTCGACGCCCTCGCCGCGGCCCTCCTGGAGAACGAGACCCTGGAGGAGGAACAGGCCTACCGGGCGGCCGGCATTCCGCGCCTGGACAAGAACGGCGACGGGGGAGGAGACGGGGACGGGGGAGAGGGGTAGCGGTCAGGGCCGGGCCTCCGCGGGCGGCGGGGCCCGTGCGCCGTCGTCGGGTGCCGGTCGTCAGGGCGTGCGCGCCACCACGTACCGGAACACGTTCGGCATCCACACCGTGCCGTCCCGGCGTGCGTACGGCTCCAGCGCCTCCAGGAGCTCCTTCTCGACCTGGTCCGGATCGGTCGCCGCCACCGCCGCGTCGAACTCGCCCGTCGACAGCAGCCCCCGCACCGCGCTGTCCCGGTCCGCGTAGCCGAACGGGCACGCCACCCGCCCCGCCCCCGCGGGCCGCAGCCCCGCCGCGGCCACCGCCGCCGCAAGCCCGTCCCGCCGCTGCGGCCGCAGGCCCGAGAGCCGCTCCGCGACCCGCAGCACCGAAGCCGTCGCACATCGCTCCGCCGGACCCCAGCCCGCGAGCACGACCGCCGCACCGCTTTCCGCCACCGGCGGTTGCGCCGTCCGGGTGAGCGCCGCGAGTTCCCGTTCGAGCCCGGCCGTCCCGTGGAACGCCGTGATCACGTCGTACGGACCGCCCTCCGGCACCCCCGACAGCGCGAACCGCACCCCGGGCAGCCGCTCCCTGGCCAGCTCCACGCGCGCGTGGTCCCGGTCCACGCCGGCCACCCGCGCCCCGCGCCCGGCCGCCATCAGCAGCGCCAGGCCGGACCCGCAGCGCAGGCCGAGGACCCGCGACCCGGGCCCCACGCCGAGCCGGTCGTACACCGCCTCGTAGAGCGGGACCAGCATCCGCTCCTGGATCTCGGCCCAGTCACGCGAGGGGTGGTGCGGGACGAGCGTAGGTGTCATGGAAAGCGCCCCTATCCGTACTCGGATCCGTACTCGGACGACGACCCCCCGTAGCCAGGGAACTGCTCAACGCGCCGCCCGTCCAGTGCTCGCGCGCGGGTCGCGTCATGCGCGCGACGGTCGGGCTTCGGCCATCCGAGGGGGGCGGTGCCCGAGTTCGGGCAGCCGCCCGGTACTGTCCCTCGCACGCCCCGTCCGGTCATCGCTACCGACTGACGGGTACGTGCAAAATATTTCAGTTGCCCCGGAATGGAACCCGGAAGGGATCCGGCTCGTTGTACCCGACGTGAGCACGACACCACCTGTTCTCGCCGCAGAGCTGGCACAGGCGTGGGCCGACATTCAGCGGCACCACCCCGAACTGCCGGATCTTGCCGCGCCCGAGTCCCTGATCGGTGAGTCCTCGTCCGCCTGCGGCGCAGAGCTCTCCTTCGAACGACTGCTCCACGAGGCAGTCCACGGCATCGCCGCCGCCCGAGGCGTCCGCGACACCTCCCGCGCCGGCCGCTACCACAACCGCAGATTCCTCGCGATCGCCGAGGAGCTGGGTCTGGACCATCCCGAGGAACCGCACGCCAGCAGCGGCTTCTCCCTGGTGAGCCTGAGCCCCGAGGCGAAGCGGCGCTACCGGCCCACCATCGAGCGCCTCCAGCGCGCCCTGAAGGCCCACACCGTCGCGACCGCCGCCGACACCAAGCGCAGCTTCCGCGGACCGGCCGCCCGGCACGGGTCCTCCGGCGGCGGCGTCCGGGTCAAGGCCGTCTGCGACTGCGGGCGCAACGTGCGCGTGGTGCCCTCCGTGCTCGCCCAGGCGCCCATCATGTGCGGTGGCTGCGGCAAACCCTTCCGCATCCCGGAGAACATGGGCGAGACCGTGGGTGCCGCAAGCTGACCCGCTGCGGTGTGGCACAATGGCTAGCTGTACTCGACAGTCGCACAGGACCCCTCTCTCCTCCGGCTGACGCGTCCATCGGGCACCCGAGTACCGCAACCCCACGTGGCATCTCAAGTGCCCAACCACGTCAAGTTCAGGAGACACCACTCCAGTGGCAGTCAAGATCAAGCTCAAGCGCCTCGGCAAGATCCGCCAGCCGCACTACCGCATCGTCGTCGCCGACTCCCGCACCCGTCGTGACGGTCGCGCGATCGAGGAGATCGGCCTCTACCACCCGACGTACAACCCGTCGCGTATCGAGGTCGACTCCGAGCGTGCGCAGTACTGGCTGTCCGTCGGCGCCCAGCCGACCGAGCCGGTTCTCGCCATCCTGAAGCTCACCGGTGACTGGCAGAAGCACAAGGGCCTCCCCGCTCCGGAGAAGCCGCTGCTCGCCCCGGCGACCAAGGAAGCCAAGCGCGCCTCCTTCGACGAGTTCGCGAAGGCTCTCGAGGGCGACGACGCCAAGGGTGAGGCCATCACCCCGAAGGCCAAGAAGGCTGACAAGAAGGCGGACGAGGCCGCGGCCGAGTCCACCGAGTCGACCGAGGCCTGAGCATGCTCGAGGAGGCTCTCGAGCACCTCGTGAAGGGCATCGTCGAGAACCCCGACGACGTGCAGGTCGCCTCGCGCAACCTGCGCCGGGGCCGCGTCCTCGAGGTCCGGGTCCACCCCGACGACCTCGGCAAGGTGATCGGTCGCAACGGCCGCACCGCGCGCGCCCTGCGCACCGTCGTGGGTGCCATCGGCGGCCGCGGCATCCGCGTCGACCTCGTCGACGTGGACCAGGTCCGCTGAAAGTTTGACACCGGCACGGGCCGGGGAGGGCTTCGCGCCCGCCCCGGCCTGAGTCGTTTTGCCCGCCGGCAAGAGCAACCATTGATTGAGCAACCACGACGGAGAGGTACCACCTCCGCGAGAGCGGCGGCGGTTCGGCCGCGAAAAGGGGAGAGTTCACCAGTGCAGTTGGTAGTCGCGCGGATCGGCCGCGCCCACGGCATCAAGGGCGAGGTCACCGTCGAGGTGCGGACCGACGAGCCCGAGCTGCGGCTCGGCCCCGGCGCCGTCCTGCACACCGACCCGGCGGCCGCCGGGCCGCTCACCGTCGAGACCGGCCGGGTGCACAGCGGCCGGCTGCTGCTGCGCTTCGCCGGAGTGACCGACCGCAACGCCGCCGAGGCCCTGCGCAACACCCTCCTCATCGCCGACGTCGACCCCGACGAGCTGCCCGAGGAGGAGGACGAGTACTACGACCACCAGCTGGTCGACCTCGACGTCGTCCTCGCCGACGGCACGGAGATCGGCGTGATCAGCGAGATCTCCCACCTGCCGTCCCAGGACCTGTTCATCGTCGAGCGGCCCGACGGCAGCGAGGTCATGATCCCCTTCGTCTCGGAGATCGTCACCGAGATCGACCTGGAGAACCAGCGCGCCGTCATCACCCCGCCGCCCGGACTTCTCGACGCCGAGCAGGCCGTCGTCGCCTCCGCGCGGGACGCCGAGGCGGAGGTCGCCTCCGGTGAGGGCGACTCCGGCGAGCCCGGCGACTCCGGCAAGGACACCGTCTGATGCGCCTCGACGTCGTCACGATCTTCCCCGAGTACCTCGAACCGCTCAACGTCTCGCTGGTCGGCAAGGCCCGCGCCCGCGGACAGCTCGACGTCCACGTCCACGACCTGCGCGACTGGACGTACGACCGCCACAACACCGTCGACGACACCCCGTACGGCGGCGGCCCCGGCATGGTCATGAAGACCGGACCCTGGGGCGACTGCCTCGACCAGACCCTCGCCGACGGCTTCGAGGCCGGCGCCCACGGCCCGGTCCTCGTCGTCCCCACGCCCAGCGGCCGCCCCTTCACCCAGGAGCTCGCCGTCGAGCTCTCCGAGCGGCCCTGGCTGATCTTCACGCCCGCCCGCTACGAGGGCATCGACCGGCGCGTCATGGACGAGTACGCCACCCGCATGCCGGTGTACGAGGTGTCCATCGGCGACTACGTGCTCGCGGGCGGCGAGGCGGCCGTCCTGGTGATCACCGAGGCCGTCGCCCGGCTGCTGCCCGGCGTCCTCGGCAACGCCGAGTCGCACCGCGACGACTCCTTCGCCCCCGGCGCCATGGCCAACCTCCTCGAAGGCCCCGTCTACACCAAGCCCCCGGAGTGGCGCGGCCGCGGCATCCCGGACGTGCTGCTCAGCGGCCACCACGGGAAGATCGCGCGCTGGCGGCGGGACGAGGCCCTGCGACGTACCGTCGCCAACCGGCCCGACCTCGTCGAGCGCACCGACCCCGCCGCCTTCGACAAGAAGGACCGGGAGATCCTCTCCATGCTCGGCTGGGCCCCCGAACCCGGTGGCCGATTTTGGCGCGGGCCCGGGCCCGTGGAAGAATAGGCCGCTGCCGTACGTCCGGCGCGCGCCCCTGCCACAGGGGGAACGACGCCGCCAGAGACGGACGGCGATCTCCATCCATTCGTACGTACCGCTGATGACCTGTGGCATCAGCGAGGAAAGAGACCTCCATGGCCTCCCTGCTCGACCAGGTCAACGCCGGTTCGCTGCGCTCCGACGTCCCGGCCTTCCGCCCCGGCGACACCGTGAACGTCCACGTTCGCGTCATCGAGGGCAACCGCTCCCGTATCCAGCAGTTCAAGGGTGTCGTCATCCGCCGTCAGGGCTCGGGCGTCTCCGAGACCTTCACGGTCCGCAAGGTCTCGTTCTCCGTCGGCGTCGAGCGCACCTTCCCGGTGCACAGCCCGATCTTCGAGAAGATCGAGCTCGTCTCCCGCGGTGACGTCCGTCGCGCCAAGCTCTACTACCTGCGTGAGCTGCGCGGCAAGGCTGCCAAGATCAAGGAGAAGCGCGACAACTGAGCATCGGCCTACAGGGTGGCGGGATAGGCTCGCCCCCGATGGACACCGAAGCACAGCACACGGAGCGCGACCGCTCCTCCGGCGAGGAGGAGCGGTCGCGCTCCGCGCGCGTTTCCGGGCCCGAGAAGGGTCCGGACGCGGCCTCGGGGCAGACCTCGGAGCAGGCCCCGGACGGGGACGAGCCGGGTGGGGTGCTGACCTGGCGGCGTACGGGACTGATCGGCCTCGCGTGCATGGTCTTCCTGCTGCTCTTCAGCCACTTCGTGCTCCAGCCCTTCCTGGTGCCCAGCAGCTCGATGGAGCCCACCCTCCAGGTCGGCGACCGCATCCTCGTCAACAAGCTGGCGTACCGTTTCGGCGATGAGCCGCGCCGCGGTGACGTGGTGGTCTTCGACGGCACCGGCTCCTTCCTCCAGGAACAGCCCGCCGGGAACCCGGTCACCGGCCTGCTGCACGACGCGGCGGCCGCCCTCGGTCTCGCCGAGCCCGACGAGACCGACTTCGTGAAGCGGGTCGTGGGCACCGGCGGCGACCGGGTGGTCTGCTGCGACAAGAAGGGCCGGCTCAGCGTCAACGGCGTCCCCGTGTCCGAGCGGTACGTGATGCTCGGCGACCGCCCGTCGAACGTGCCCTTCGACATCGTCGTCCCGGACGGGACCCTGTGGGTGATGGGCGACCACCGCAGCCAGTCCAGCGACTCCCGCGACCACCTCGGCCAGCCCGGCGGCGGTGTGGTCCCGGTCGAGCAGGTCATCGGCCGCGCCGACTGGATCGGCTGGCCGGTAGGCCGCTGGACCACCGTCCCGGAGACCGACGCCTTCGACGCCGTACCGGACTGGACGGGCGGGGCCGGGCACGGGCATGGGTAGGCGGGGCAAGGCCCCCGCCGGCCGCCGAGGCGCCTCCGGTGCCGCCTCCGGCGCGTTCGGGGCGCCGGACGGCGAGGGGCGCGCGCCCGCGGGGCGGGCCGAGCGGCGCAGACTCGCCCGTAAGGTCAAGCGGCGCCGGCGGCGCTCCGCGATCACCGAGATCCCGCTGCTCGTCACCGTCGCCGTTCTCATCGCGCTGGTCCTGAAGACCTTCCTGGTGCAGGCGTTCGTGATCCCGTCCGGCTCCATGGAGCAGACCATCCGGATCGACGACCGGGTGCTCGTCGACAAGTTGACGCCCTGGTTCGGTGCCGAGCCGGAGCGCGGCGACGTCGTGGTGTTCGAGGACCCCGGCAACTGGCTCCAGCACGAGGCCACGCCGCCGTCCGACGATCCCGTGGGCGTCAAGCAGCTCAAGCAGGCGCTGACGTTCATCGGCCTGCTGCCGTCGGCCGACGAGCGGGACCTGATCAAGCGGGTCGTCGCGGTCGGCGGGGACACCGTGAAGTGCTGCGGCGCCGACGGGCGGCTCACCGTCAACGGCGTACCGTTGGACGAACCGTATCTGCACCCCGGGAACGCGCCCTCGACCATTCCGTTCGAGGTGAAGGTCCCGGCGGGAAGGATCTTCGTCATGGGCGACCACCGGTCCGACTCCGCCGACTCGCGCTTCCACCTCGACGAGCCGGAGCACGGCACCGTCGCGCTGGACCGTGTCGTCGGCAGGGCCGTGGTCATCGCCTGGCCGATCGGCCACTGGCGCGGTCTGGAGGAGCGCACGACCTTCGCCTCCGTACCGGATGCGGCGAAGGGGACCGGAGCGGCGGCCGGGGACGATCCTGTGAAGGTCGTGGATCATGTGGAGACCGCGGGGCACGACGGGGCGGGCGGGGCCGAATCCACAGGTCTGTCGCATAGTGTGTCCGAGCGCAATCTGAACGGATTGCCCCGGCTCCCGACCCCTGCGGAACTTCTGCTCGTTATGGGAGTGGTGGGCCTGTCCCTGTTCCGGGACGGGCGGTTGCACGGACTGAGGAGTGGATGTGGGGGATTTGGCTGTCGGCGCGCGATCAGGGCACGACGAGCCCGACAGGAGGCCCGAGAGCCCCGAGCAGGGTCCTGACCGAGGCCCTGGCGAGGACGGTACGGACCCGGGCACGGGTCCGGCGGACGGCCTTGCCGACGGCGGCTCCGGCGACGACGGGGACGACGAGCGCTCCGGGCGCGGCGGCCACGGTCCGAACCGGCCTCGTTCCTTCTGGAAGGAACTGCCCCTGCTCATCGGCATCGCGCTCGTGCTCGCGCTGCTGATCAAGACGTTCCTGGTGCAGGCCTTCTCCATCCCGTCCGACTCGATGATGAACACGCTGCAGCGCGGCGACCGGGTCCTCGTCGACAAGCTCACCCCGTGGTTCGGCTCGGAGCCGGAGCGCGGCGAGGTCGTCGTCTTCCACGACCCGGGCGGCTGGCTGGAAGAGGCCAACACCCCCGAGCCGAACGTGGTGCAGAAGGTCCTCAGCTTCATCGGCCTCATGCCGTCCGCCGAGGAGAAGGACCTGATCAAGCGGGTCATCGCGGTCGGCGGCGACACCGTCTCCTGCAAGGAGGGCGGCAAGGTCGTCGTCAACGGCAAGGAGCTCGACGAGAGCGCCTACCTGCACCCCGGCTCGGTGCCCTGCGACCCGGCGTTCGGCCCGGTCAAGGTCCCCGAGGGGCGCATCTGGGTCATGGGCGACAACCGGCAGAACTCCCTGGACTCCCGCTTCCACATGGAGCTCCAGGGCGGCGGCACCGTCTCCAACGACGAGGTCGTGGGCCGCGCCGTGGTCATCGCCTGGCCGGTGACCCGCTGGTCGACCCTGCCCGTGCCGGACACCTTCGACCAGCCCGGCCTCAGCCAGGCCCTGGCCGCGGCCCCCGCCGCCCTCGGCTTCACCGGGGCGCTCCCGCTGGTGCTGTGGCGGCGCAGGAAGCAGACCGCTCGCCTGGAACGGGAGCCCGTTCGCCATATCGCGGAGAGGTGACCCGCGGGTAGGGTGCCGTCCCGGACCGTCGCACGGGCGGTCCGCGGATCACCCGAGGTGCCCATGAGCGTCACACCGCCCACGTCGCACACCGCGCGTACGCCGCGCACGCCGCGTACGAAGGACGGCCATGGCCGCCTCGGCAGTGTTCTGTCGGGGCTGGCCGTGGCCGTCGGCTGTGTGCTCTTCCTCGGCGGCTTCATCGTCGGGGCCGTGCTCTACCAGCCGTACACCGTGCCCAGCGACTCCATGACCCCGACGCTCGCCGTCGGTTCCAAGGTCCTGGCGGAGCGCGTCGACGGCGCCGACGTGAAGCGCGGTGACGTCGTGGTCTTCACCGACCCGCTGTGGGGCAACGTGCCCATGGTCAAGCGGGTCGTCGGCGTCGGCGGCGACACCATCGCCTGCTGCGGGCCCGACGGACGCCTCACCCTCAACGGCAAGCCCGTCGAGGAACCGTATCTTCAGGCCGGGAAGGTCCCCTCCGGCGAGGAGTTCACCGCGACCGTGGCCGAGGGCAGCCTCTTCCTCCTCGGCGACGAACGGCACAACTCGCTGGACTCCCGCGCCCACCTCAAGGACGCCGGCCACGGCTCCGTGCCGCGCTCCGCCGTCCTCGGCCGGGTCGACGCCGTCGCCTGGCCCTCCCAGAGCGTCCTGGAACGGCCCGCCGGCTTCGCCGCCCTGCCCGGCGGCATCTCCCGCCCCGGCCCGGTCGTGCCCCTCTTCACCGCGATCGGCGCCGGGTGTGTACTGATCCTGGCGGGCGCCGCGTACGGGCCGGTGGCCCGGCGCCTCGGCGGTGGCGGCCGCAAGCCCGCACCGCCGAAGGCGAGGGCGGGGGAGAGGAACGCGGTGAACGCATGACGGAGACGGGGAACGGCCGGGGGACGGCCGCGGGCGCCCGGGAGACCGACGAGGCCGAGGTCCGGCGGGTGGCGCGGGTCATCCTGCTCGACCCCGACGACCGGATCCTCCTCCTCCACGGGTACGAGCCCGACGACCCCGAACAGACCTGGTGGTTCACGCCCGGCGGCGGCCTGGAGGGCGACGAGACCCACGAACAGGCCGCGCTGCGCGAACTCGTCGAGGAGACCGGCATCACCGATGTCGCCCTCGGACCCGTGCTGTGGCGGCGCCACTGCTCGTTCCCGTTCGCTGGCCGCCGCTGGACCCAGGACGAGCAGTACTACCTCGCCCGTACGACCCAGACCGCCACCGCCCCCGGAGGCCTCACCGAACTGGAGGCCCGGAGCGTCGCGGGCCTGAGATGGTGGACCTCCGCCGAACTGTCGGCGGCCCGTGAGACGGTGTACCCCGACAGACTCGCCGAGCTGCTCGACACACTGCTCGACGAAGGACCCCCGAGCCCGCCGCTCGATCTCGCCCCGGAAATCGTTTAGGGGCCCGGTCGACTGGCGCACAATAGGGGGACGCACGGCTGAAGGGGAACATGCCATGAGCGCCGAGGACCTCGAGAAGTACGAGACCGAGATGGAGCTGAAGCTCTACCGGGAGTACCGCGACGTCGTCGGGCTGTTCAAATACGTCATCGAGACCGAGCGTCGCTTCTACCTCACCAACGACTACGAGATGCAGGTGCACTCGGTCCAGGGCGAGGTCTTCTTCGAGGTCTCCATGGCCGACGCCTGGGTCTGGGACATGTACCGGCCCGCCCGCTTCGTCAAGCAGGTCCGCGTCCTGACCTTCAAGGACGTGAACATCGAGGAGCTCAACAAGACGGACCTGGAGCTCCCCAGCAGCTGATCGCGACAGCGACTCCGGGGCGGGGCGGCAGACCCCTCGAAGGAGTGGCGGGGTTGTCCACAGACGGCGGTCTGTCCACAGCCCCGCACACGCAGCGTGACTTTGCGTCACAGTCGGTGCCGGAGGTGGTACCGAATGAACGCAACCCGAGCACTCGGGCGGTACGGCGAAGACATCGCCGCCCGCCGGCTCACCGCCACCGGCCTGCACATCCTCGCCAGGAACTGGCGCTGCGGCCGGACCGGAGAGATCGACATCGTCGCCCGCGACGGCGACACCCTCGTCATCTGCGAGGTCAAGACCCGCCGTGACGGCGCCTTCGAGCACCCCATGGCCGCCGTCACCCCACGCAAGGCCGAGCGGCTCCGGCACCTTGCCGCCTGCTGGCTCGACCGGCACGGCGGACCACCGGGCGGACCCGGCGGTGGCGCCGTCCGCATCGACCTCGTCGGCGTCGTCCTGCCCCGCCGCGGCGCCCCCGTCGTCACCCACGCCCGGGGGGTGGCCTGATGGGATTCGCCCGCACCTGCTCCGTCGCCCTCGTCGGCGTCGAAGGCGTCGTCGTCGAGGTCCAGGCCGACCTCGAAGCCGGTGTCGCCGCCTTCACCCTCGTCGGCCTCCCCGACAAGAGCCTCACCGAAAGCCGCGACCGGGTCCGCGCCGCCATCGTCAACGCCGGAGCCGAATGGCCCCAGAAGAAACTCACCGTCGGCCTCAGCCCCGCCTCCGTCCCCAAGGGCGGATCCGGCTTCGATCTGGCCGTCGCCGCGGCCGTCCTCGGCGCGGCCGAACGCATCGACCCGCGCAGCATCGCCGACCTGGTCCTCATCGGCGAACTCGGCCTCGACGGCCGCGTCCGGCCCGTCCGAGGCGTCCTCCCGGCCGTCCTCGCCGCCGCCGACGCCGGCTACCGGCACGTCGTCGTCCCCGAACAGACCGCCGGCGAAGCCGCCCTCGTCCCCGGCGTCTCCGTGCTCGGAGTCCGCACCCTCGCCCAGCTCATCGCCGTCCTCGCCGACGAACCCGTCCCCGAGGAGGAACCCCACGAGGAAGGCCGGCCCGACCCCATGCTCGCCGGACTCCTCGTCCCCGGTGCCGGGGTCGGCACCGGACTCGCCGCCGACCCCGCCGACGGACCCGACCTCGCCGACGTCGCCGGCCAGCACACCGCCCGCCGTGCCCTGGAGATCGCCGCCGCCGGCGGCCACCACATCCTGCTCACCGGACCACCCGGCGCGGGGAAGACCATGCTCGCCGAACGGCTCCCCGGCATCCTCCCGTCCCTCACCCGCAAGGAATCCCTCGAAGTCACCGCCGTCCACTCCGTCGCCGGGATCCTCCCGCCCGGCGAACCCCTCGTCCACCGCCCGCCCTACTGCGCGCCCCACCACTCCGCGACCATGCAGTCCCTCATCGGGGGCGGCAACGGACTGCCCCGCCCGGGCGCCGTCTCCCTCGCCCACCGCGGTGTACTTTTTCTGGACGAAGCGCCCGAATTCAGTACCAAAGCCCTCGACGCCCTTCGCCAACCCCTCGAATCCGGACACGTCGTCGTCGCCCGCGCCGCCGGCGTCGTCCGCCTCCCCGCCCGCTTCCTCCTCGCCCTCGCCGCGAACCCCTGCCCCTGCGGACGCCACACCCTCCACGGCGCCGGCTGCGAATGCCCCGCCTCCCTCATCCGCCGCTACCAGGCCCGGCTCTCCGGACCCCTCCTCGACCGCGTCGACCTGCGCGTCGAAGTGGAACCCGTCACCCGCAACGACCTCCTCGGTCACGGCGGCCGGGGCGAACCCAGCACCACCGTCGCCGACCGCGTCCGCGAAGCCCGAGCCCGCGCCGCCGCCCGCCTCGACGGCACCCCCTGGACCGTCAACAGCGAGATCCCCGGCCACGAACTCCGCACCCACCACCAGGCCGCCCCCGGCGCCCTCGCCGCCGCCGAACGCGACATCGAACGGGGTCTTCTCACCGCCCGCGGCCTCGACCGTGTCCTCCGCGTCGCCTGGACCGTCGCCGACCTCGCCGGTCACGACCGCCCCGACGCCGGCGACCTCGCCCTCGCCCTCGAACTCCGCACCGGCATCGCCCGAGGCGTCCCCGTACCCGCGGCGGCGGGGGAGTGGTCATGACCCGGACACCCGACCCCGCTCAGGAACACGGCACTCAGGAACACGGCATTCAGGAACACGGCGTGAACGTTGCGGACAACGGCGCGAAGGCGCACACCGACGGCGCCCGCGGCGAGGAACGCCTCGCCCGGGCCGCCCTCACCCACATCGTCGAACCCGGCGACGAACACGCCGGCCGCGCCCTCCGCCGGCACGGCGCCACAGGATTCCTCCGCCTCCTGCGCGATGGCGGCCGGACGGAGGACCCCGGTCTCTGGGAGTCCGACACCTCAGGGCCGCCGGGCCCAGGGCCCCACGACCCCGAGGCCTTCCCCGGCACCGGAGAAGCCCGCCTCGCAGGCTGGCGACGCCGCGCCCGCACCGCCACCCCCGAACACCACCTCGACCTCGTCACCCGGCTCGGCGGACGCTTCGTCATCCCCGGCGACACCGAATGGCCCACCCAACTCGACGACCTCGCCGACGCCCGCCCCATCGGCCTCTGGGTCCGCGGCCCCGCCGACCTCCGCGCCTGGGCCCTCCACTCCGTCGCCCTCGTCGGCGCCCGCGCCTGCACCCCCTACGGCGCCCACACCGCCGCCACCCTCGCCGCCGGCCTCGCCCAGAACGGCTGGGTCGTCGTCTCCGGCGCAGCCTTCGGCATCGACGGCGCCGCCCACCGCGGCGCCCTCGGCTCCGGCGGCGCCACCGTCGCCGTCCTCGCCTGCGGCGTCGACGTCCCCTACCCCCGCGGCCACGCCGCGCTCATCCGCCGCATCGCCGAACAAGGACTCGTCCTCGGCGAACTCCCACCCGGCGCCCACCCCACCCGCAGCCGGTGTGTTAACTGCACCATCGTCTCTGATCATGGAGCGAGATGATCTCCACCTGCAAGGAAGTGTGTGTTGCAAGACCTGCACCGCCAGCTGATCGAGGGCCGGGCCGACGTGCCCCGTGTTGGCTCGGTCATCAAGCTGGAGTCCATACCGCTGTACGCCGTCCTGGACGGTGACGGAGCCGTTGTCGGGCCCGTCGTGCCATACCTCCGGGGCCTCACTTTGGACGACAACCGGCCGTTGACCGTCAGGAGCTACGCGTACGATCTCCAGCGCTGGTTCCGGCTGCTGTGGTTCCTCGGGGTCCCGTGGGATCGGGCGACGGAAGCGGAAGCGTCCGCCCTGGTGGGGTGGCTCCGGGTGGCCCCGAACCCGCAGCGCCGCCGCCGAAATCCGAACGCTCCGCGACCCGGCTCGGTGAACCCTCGCACGGGCAAGCCCTACCTCAGGGTCGGCTATGCACCACGGACGATCAACCACTGCCTGACCGTCGTCTGCAGCTTCTACGCCTACCACCGGCACTACAATCGGGGTCCGCTGGTGAACCCGGTTCCCGAGGCGGTGGCCCAGCGTCGGGCTCTGGCGCACAGGGCCCAGGACAGTGAGATCCCGCCGTTCCGGCGGGCCCGACTGCGGCAACGGGTCCGGCAGACCGATCCCCGGTCGATCCCCGACGCGATGTGGGACGAGCTGTTCGAGGCGATGACCTGCGACAGGGACAGGGCGGCCGTCCTGCTCTATGTCTCCAGCGGCTCCCGGGCCAGCGAACTCCTCGGCGTCACCCCCGGCGACATCGACTGGGCCAAGCAGCTGATCTATGTGGTCACCAAGGGCACCGACGACCGCGAGCCCGTCCCCGCGAGCCCTCAGGCACTCACGATTCTGGCCGCCTACCTCGACAGCATCGGTCTTCCGTCGGCCCACGAGCCGGTCCTCCGCACGCTGCGAGGACCGGACCGGCCGCTGACCTACTGGGCGATGCGGCGGGTCCTGCAGCGCGTCAACGCGAGACTCGGCACGAACTGGACCCTGCACGACCTGCGGCACACTGCAGCGAATCGCATGGCGAACGACCCCAACCTCACCCTCGCCCAGGTCCGCGCGATCCTGCGGCACACCGACCTGGCGACCACGGGCCGCTACCTGAACGCCCGCGTCGAGGACCTCTTCGACGCCCTCCAGGCCCACTACAACCGGCCCCGGGTCCAGCGGACCTTCTCCGCAGGTTACGACCCTGACGACATCAAGGCGGTGTTCGGTGCCTAGCCGCACGACAGTCGACACCTACACGGTCCGCAACCGGCGCACGAACTACTCCGAGACCCCCAGGCCGAAGGAGCCGACGAGGTTCAGCAGCGCCTCGGTGAAGGCGGCGCCGGCACCTCGGCCTGAGAAGCCCCCGGCACCCTTCGGGGACCTGTCGAGGGCCGGTATCACCGAGTTGTGTGATCTTGCCCGGGTGGTCTGGCCGGGACAGACACGGTCCGGGGCGGAGAAGCGCCGGGCCGGCGTCCGGATGCTGTTCCGGCACCTGGCGAAACTGCCCGGGGACACCTGGCAAGAGCGCTGGGAGGCCAGCGGCTTCAACGACGAGGACGCGACGCCGGTCAGCGTCCTGGGCCGTCAGGAGGTCCGCTACGACAAGAGCAACCTGACCTCCGCGCTGAGGATGGCGTTCGCAGCGCGGATCATCCAGCCCTCGATCTCCGGGTTCCGGGCGAACAAGTTCATCGACTACGCCGAGCCGTTCCGGCAGGTCCAGAAGGACCCTGGGCTGGACGAGTTCTTCGAGACGGTCGATGTTCAGCGGCACCTCACGGCGGTGCATCGGCACCGGGCGAAGTTCGATCTGACCTGCGCTTTGACCACGCAGGGCATCGACCTGGAGCATCTGACCCCTTCGGCGCTGCTGCACTACTCGCTGGAGAACAAGCGTCTGGGCCTGACGCACGGCGCGAACAGAGACCACACCAGGTTCGCGGCCCTGGGCGCCTGGGAGATCCTGCACAAGATGGGGCACTTCCCGCCCGGGACGGCCCCGACCCTGCGGACGTTCATCTACAACGGCCAGCGAAGCGTCGAGGAACTCGTCGACCTCTACAGCATCCAGAACGCGGAGGTCCGCCAGCTCCTGATCGACTACCTGGTCCGGCGCCGATCGGACACGGACTACGTCACGCTTCAAGGTCTTGCCCGCCACCTGGCCGGCCATTTCTGGTCCGTCATCGAGGAGATCAGCCCAGGTCAGAAGGACCTGAACCTCAGCCAGGAGCTCTACGACCAGTGGCGGGCCGAGATCCAGTACTGGCGCCGGAACGGCAAGACCAACCGGACCAAGCTCCGCAAGGACCCCGCGTCCGTCTTGCTGGCTGTCCGCGGCCTCTATGTCGACCTCCACAGCTGGGCCGTGGCCGAGCCGGAACGGTGGGCCCAGTGGGTGACCCCCTGCCCGATCCTGCCCCGGGACCTGAAGGGGTTCGGCAAGCGGCGCCGCGAGGTCAACCGGCGAATGGCCGATCGCACCCGTGTCCGCCAGCCCCTGCTGCCGGTCCTCGTCCGGCACGTCGAGGAGCGTCACGAGCGGCTGGCCAGCCTGCTGGAGGCCGCCAGTCCCGTTCCGCTCGGCGAGTCCTTCGAACACCAGGGCCGCCGTTACACACGCACCAACTCCCGCGAAGACCGCCGCCGGGCGAAGATCCTCGCCGAGCCGACCGTCCGGATCACCGACGACACGGGCGAGTTGATTCACGTGACCATGGCCGAGGAGTCGGCGTTCTGGGAGTGGGTGGCCGTCGAGATCCTGCGACACAGCGGCATCCGGGTCGAGGAACTCGTCGAGCTCACGCACCTCAGCATCCGTCAATACGAACGACCCAATGGCGAGGTCATCGCCCTCCTGGTCGTCGCTCCCTCGAAGAGCGAACGCGAACGGGTGATCCCGATGTCCGCCGAGCTGTTCCATGCCGTCGCCCAGATCATCCGTCGGCAGACCCGCAACGGACAGGCGATTCCGCTCGTCAGCCGCTACGACGGACACGAAAAGGTCTGGTCAGACCCCATGCCGTTCCTCTTTCAGCGGCAGATCGGCACCGTCCGCGGAGTCATCGCTCCCGCCACCGTCCTCAACATGATCGGACGGAGCTGTGAGGAGATCGCCGAGACCAACCCGGCCTTCGCCGGCACCAAGTTCACCCCGCACGACTTCCGCCGGCTCTTCGCG
Organism: Streptomyces sp. NPDC048623; assembly: GCF_040650755.1. Taxonomy (NCBI): domain Bacteria; kingdom Bacillati; phylum Actinomycetota; class Actinomycetes; order Kitasatosporales; family Streptomycetaceae; genus Streptomyces; species Streptomyces sp. NPDC048623. Next base: position 615 of record NZ_JBEZHV010000018.1, on the reverse strand, counting down.
ACCGACATCGTCAACGGCGGTCTGCCGATCCACATTGGTGCGGCCTTGCTCGGGCACCTGAATCTCCAGACCACTCAGGGTTATGTCGCGGTCTTCGCCGAGGACATCGTCCAGCACTACCAGGCGTTCCTGAACAATCGCCGGGCCATGCGTCCCGAGCACGAGTACGTCGACGTCACATCCGAGGAGTGGGAGGAGTTCGAAGAACACTTCGACAAGCGCAAGGTCGAACTCGGCAACTGCGCTCGTCCCTACGGATCGCCCTGCCAGCATGAACACGCCTGCATCCGCTGCCCGATGCTGCAGGTCAACCCGAAGATGCTGCCGAGACTTGCCGAGATCGAGAAGGACTTGCTCCTCCGCCGCAAACGAGCCGAGGTGGAGCAGTGGCTCGGTGAGATCGAGGGCATCGACATGACCTTGACGTTCGTCCGCACCAAGCAGGCTGACGCGGCTCGACTTGCAGAACGGCGGCCCGTCGCCCTCGGTATCCCGACCACCCGTGCTCAGACTTCGGAGTGAAATACGGACGCCGTCCCGGGTGACCGCGGTCACCCGCGCCCGGGGGCGCCCCTCCCAAAAAGCGTTAAAGGTGAGTTTGAATTCGAGGGGGTT
>NZ_JBEZHV010000017.1:156508-167518 GCF_040650755.1 Streptomyces sp. NPDC048623 | reverse complement strand
AATCCACCCCGAAGGGCTTCATCGTTCGACTTGCATGTGTTAAGCACGCCGCCAGCGTTCGTCCTGAGCCAGGATCAAACTCTCCGTGAATGTTTACCCGTAATCGGGTGATAACACTCGCGTTGAGCGGAACGGTCATGCCGGAATGTGGCCGACCGTTCTCAGCGTCCTCGCTGTGCGCCACCCACAAGGGGTGGACTTTTTCAAAGGAACCTCGACCATCCGAAGATGGACGGGGTATCAACTAATCTGGCGTTGATTTTTGGCACGCTGTTGAGTTCTCAAGGTGCGGACGCTTCCTTTGTACTCACCCTCGCAGGCTTTCCTCCGGGCGCTTCCTTCGTTCTTGCGTTTCCGACTCTATCAGATCTTTCCGATCCGATTTCCTCGGTGCTTTCCGGTCCCTTTTCGACTTTCGTCGTTCCGGGCCCTTCCGGCGTGTCCACTACTTTAGCGGATTTCCCTGGCGACTCAAATCGAGCCATTCGGAACGAATTTCGGCACGCCGAAACAAGCCCCGCTGGGAGATCGTTGTAAGGAGTGGATGGCCGCTCCCGGGAGGCTTCAGTGAGCACTTCCCGTCTCAAGCGGCTCGGGCTACATTACGCATCTCCCTCGCCCGAGTCAAGGCGACGCTTCCGCGGCACATGGGCCCGGTAGGGGCTGACCGTGTGGTCGTCGTCGATCCAGAAGCGCCAGGGGTGCGGGGCGTCCGGGCCGGCGCAGGCGTCGGTGCCGTTGAGGGTGCGGGCCACGTCGAGGGCGGTGGCCAGACGGGCCGGGCCCTTCGCGAGCTCGGAGTCGTAACGGGCCGAAAGACGTCGCTTCCGCGCCTGTTCGGCGCCGGTCAGGATTTCACCCGCTCGGAGCAGTACTCCGCTCGCCTCGCCCTCGGGGCCGCACACCAGATTGAGGCAGTGCCACATGCGTAGGTGACTCACCAAGCACGTACGTCGTTAGGTCCGGCGTCATCGGCGCGGCAACGACAAGCAGGAGACCGGCAGTGCGAGCGATCATCTACGCCAGGCTCAGCCCCACCCCGAGGGGCGAGGAGTCCAAGGGCGGGAACCTGGCACAACAGGTCGAGCTGAGTCAGGCGCTGTGCGACCGGAACGGCTGGTCAGTCGTAGCCGTGATCGTCGAGAAGGACACGTCAGCCTCGACCAAGCGGGGAGCCAAGCGAAGCGACGAGTGGGAGCGCGTCAAGGCTCTGGTGGAGGACGGCAAGGCAGACGCCATCGTGTCTCGCCACTTCGACCGCATGTACCGCACTCCCTGGGATCTTGAGGACCTGGTGGACCTGGCCGAGTCGACCGGCGTCACGCTGGCCGCCGCACAGGCTCAGGGAGTGCTCGACCTGTCCACCCCGTCCGGCTGTCTCGCTGCTCGCATCGGTGCTGTGGTGGCTCGCAACGAGACCGAGATGCGAGTAGAGCGTCAGGTACTCGGACACCAGCGCCGTAGAGAATCGGGCAGGCCCTTCTGGAGTACTCGCCCCTTCGGCTTCGAGCGCGACGGCAGGCATCGTGAGGCAGAAGCGGAAGCCCTTCGGGAGGCGTACCGGGATGTCCTGACCGGTGTCTCCCTCTGGTCCATCGCGAAGGACTGGAACGCCCGTGAACTGCTCTCGCCGCACGGCAAGGAGTGGCGCAGCTCGAACCTTCGGGGTGTCCTCTTGAAGCCCAGGAACGCGGGAATCCAGACGTACTCGCAGTGGGTCGAGAAACCGGACGGGAGGCGCGTGCGGCTGACCGAGGAGACCGGTGCGGGCAACTGGGAGGCGATCGTCTCCGAGGGCATGTTCCGGGCCCTGGTCCGCTACCTGAGCGACCCCGAGCGCAACACGGGCGGCGGCGGCAAGCGCAAAGCCCTGTTGTCCGGCGTGGTCCGCTGCTCGAAGTGTCAGGCCGTCGCCACTCAGGGGTGGAGCAAGAAGAACGCGGCAGGCGAGCGGTACCGCATCTACACCTGTTCAGGTGGCCGATGCATCACCTGCCCGGCAGACGCTCTTGACTCCTTCGTGGTCCGGAAGGTCATCGACAGGGCCGAGGAGTGGAACGCGGCACCGGCCGCGGATGCCGCAGACGAAGAGCGAGAGGCCGAGCTGCTGGCCGAGGAGACGGCCGCATCCGAGAGGCGCACCGCCCTGGCGGAGATGTTCGCCGTAGGGGACATCGACGCGTCGACCTTGCGGACGGGCATCAGCAGGTGCGACGCCGACCTGACCAAGATCCGGGCCGAGCTGGCAGACCTGGCATCGCAGCGGGTGCGCGTCGACCTTGGCGACATCGAGTACCTGTGGGAGGAACTGGACTATGAGGACCCCGACCGCATCGACTACGTGCGGACCGTCGTCATGCAGGTCTGCGAGCGAGTCGAGCTGATGCCGCGCGGTCGAGGGGTTCGGTCCTTCAAGGGCGAGCACTGCCGGATCACGTTCCGGAACCCTTGAGATCCGACCGCGGAAAGCCGAGCCGGCTGTCGGCGCTCAGTGAGCACGGGCCCTGTCTGACGAGTGTCGGGCGGGGCCCATCGTCATACCCGGCCTAGCTCCTTGGCGCGGGCCACCGCGTTGCGGGTGCTCTGCTCGGTACAGCGGCTTGCCCTCCTTGCCCAGCAGCGCGGCCAGCCGGCCGGGATCGAAGCCTGTGTGTCCTTGCCGGTCTGCCCATCCGATGGCGGCGAAGTGCACGCGGTAGGCGAGAGGGTGTCCCGGGTGCTGCGCCATGCGCCGGTACTCGTGCTGCGAGACACCGCCCCACGGGCGGTCATGGCCGAAGCTGATAGCCACCGAGTGTGGCCCCTTCCTGTGAGGCACACATGCGTGCGCCAGTGACCCCCGCCGAATGGCGGGACATGTGCCTCCCTTTCGTTGCGGGGGTGGACCGTGCCTGGTGGGCGCGATCTCTCTTCACAGGTGGACGCCCAAGCGTTCGGGCCTGGACTCGGTCTCGTGCGGTCGGGAGCGACGGCGGCGGCGGGCCGAGGGATCGCACACGAAGGAGGAAGCGCCCTGTTCAGGGAGCCCTCCCGTCACCGCTCGCCAGATAGAGCGCTCGGCCTGAGGCATCCTCAAGCGGAAGGTGGTCTCGGAAGTACTGCGACTCCAGCCACTCCTCCTTGACGAAGAGTGGACGTGTGAGGCGCGCGTTCCCGACCCGCTGCGAACGCAGAAGAAGTCCGAGATCGGTCAGGGAAAGCGACTCGTCAGGGGTGTAAAGAATCCAGTTCCCATGCTCCGCAGCGTGGTCCAGCAGAAACTGATGGCCCTGCACTGGATCGCTCCCTGCCAACGGGAAGCCGGCCAGGAAGATCTGCGGACCGGTGACTGCATCCAGCGCGACGCATGCGAGCTTGCCCGCGTCGTAGAACGCCTTCACCCCGTCCGGGAAGTCTTCCTGCTCGTACGGACCACCGACCCGTGCCGGAGGCCCAGAGACCAGCAGGGCGTCGGCGACCTCGGCTGGAGACATCCCGAACTTCAGCGGCCCCACACCTTCTCCGGTTCGCAGCTCCCAGCGCTCCCGCTCCACATCTGCGCTCATCCACCCACCCCTACGTCTGACCGGCCCAGATCTGTGTCTGTTGCTTTGGTTCGCATGCACCAGGCAGGGACAAGATCCCAACTCGGCTGCTCGAATGCCAACTGCGGTGCTCAGTCACACCCACCCGTCCGGTCCGAGTCGGCGCACGTCGACAGTCACTCGACCGGTCAGGAACGCGTCACGCGCCGCGCTCGCGAACGATCACGCAACTTCTGGTCCAGCTCGGCGCCGACTCGCCGGCGGGCCGCGAGCGAGGCGTATGGCGGCTCAGGCTCCGGCGGGCGGTTTGGCTCTGGGGCTCAGTCGGTACGCCGAGACCGTTGGATCACCGGCGAGGTAGAACCGGTGTTGCCAGTCGTGGGCCTTGCTCACGCCTACCCGTGGACCAACCCGGATGAGCGCGGAGGGCACCGGCTCGCCCTCGGACAACACGACCGAGGTACCTGTCAGGAGGTCTGCGCCGTTGTGCTCTGCCGTGATGCCGAGTGCCTGGCAGAAGTTCCCGGGGCCTCGGGCAAGGCGTGAACTCTCGACCTTCTCCCCTCGCCGCTTGCGTGCGAGGTCTTCCCCCTCGATGACCCTGCCTGCCCGGATGAGGACAGCCGAGGCGATGCCGTCCGTCCCAGTGACGACGTTGGCGCACCAGTGGAGGCCGTGGGACCGGTACACGTACAGGTGTCCTGCGGGTCCGAACATGACCGCGTTACGGGGTGTCCGGCCTCGGTAGGCATGGGAAGCCGGGTCGGCCGCGCCGGAGTACGCCTCGGTCTCCGTGATGGCGATGCTCACGGTTCCCTCCGGGGTCTTACAGGTGATTACACTCCCGAGCAGCTTGGGGGCGACCTCTTCGGCAGGGTGGGCGAGAAGATCGACATTCATGCTGACCGCCTTGACATGCCGTAGGTGAAAGAGACGTACGCGTGTCGGGGCGGGCCGAACATGACGGAGTTCCTCGCTGTGCGGTCGGGGGCGACCTCCAGGACGGGACGGTCGAAGAAACTCCGCGGGAGCGGCGTACGGTCGGGGCGGCTCTCGCTCATGGCGTCCGAGCGTACTGGGGGCCGTACGGGTGCCGGGGCGGAACCGACTACGGTCGTCACGCGTATGTACGGGTCAGGACTGCGCAGGACGTCAGGACAGTAAGGAGTCGTCGATGGGGTTCAAGAAGCTGCTCGCCAGTCTCGGTGCGGGCGGGGCGTCGGTGGAGACCGTGCTCTCCGAGGAGAACGTCGTCCCCGGCGGGGTCGTGCAGGGTGAGGTGCGGATCCAGGGCGGTTCGGTCGCCCAGAAGATCGAGGGTCTGTCCGTCGGCCTGCAGGCGCGGGTCGAGGTCGAGGGCAACGACCAGGAGTACAAGCAGGACATCGAGTTCGTGAAGGTGCGCCTGGGCGGGGCCTTCGAGGTGCAGGCCGGGGCGGTGCACGTGGTGCCGTTCGGGCTCGAGATCCCGTGGGAGACGCCGGTCACCGCGATCGCGGGGCAGCAGCTGCGCGGGATGCACATCGGGGTGACCACGGAGCTGGAGATCGCCCGTGCGGTGGACTCGGGCGACCTGGACCCGATCAACGTGCACCCGCTGCCGGCGCAGCAGGCGATCCTGGACGCCTTCATCCAGCTGGGCTTCCGCTTCAAGAACGCGGACATGGAGCGCGGGCACATCCGGGGGACGCGGCAGCGGCTGCCGTTCTACCAGGAGATCGAGTTCTTCGCGCCGCAGCAGTACCGGGGTCTGAACCAGGTCGAGGTCAGCTTCGTCGCGGACGAGCGCGAGATGGACGTCGTCCTGGAGATGGACAAGAAGCCGGGTCTGTTCACCGAGGGCAGCGACTCGTACCGCTCGTTCACGGTGGGGCTGCACGACTTCCACACGACCGACTGGGCCGCGTACCTGAACCAGTGGCTCGCCGAGGTCGGCGGGCGCCGCAACTGGTTCTAGGCTCGGCTTCGTCAGGCCGATCAGGCCGGCCAGCGATACGGAGGTTCAGACGTGGCCGAGGGCAAGAGGGCGCCGCTTCCCCATGACTTCCACCCTCCGGTGGCGTCGTTCACCGTGGTGAGCGACGACGCCGTGGAGGGTGGGGTGCTGAAGGACGCCCAGGTGTACGCGGCGGGGAACGTCTCCCCGCAGCTGCGGTGGGAGGGCTTCCCGGCGGAGACGAAGAGCTTCGCCGTGACGTGCTTCGACCCGGACGCGCCGACCGGCAGCGGGTTCTGGCACTGGGTGCTGTTCGACATCCCGGCGTCGGTGACGGAGCTGCCCGCGGGTGCGGGCTCGGGGTCGTTCGCGGGGCTGCCGGCGGGCGCCGTGCACGCTCGTAACGACTACGGGTCGAAGGACTTCGGCGGGGCCGCGCCGCCGAAGGGCGACGGGCCGCACCGTTATGTCTTCACGGTGTACGCGGTGGACCAGGAGAAGCTGGGTCCGGACGCGGAGGCATCGCCGGCCGCGGTCGGGTTCAATCTGCGGTTCCACACGCTGGGGCGTGCCCAGCTCGTGACGGAGTACGAGAACCCCGCGTAGCGGACTGATCGTTCGTCTGTTGTTTGCCCGCTTCTGGTCTTGGAGAGATCAGAAGCGGGCATCTTTCTTTACGCGGATATTGCGTTGTCCTACCCGGCGCGCCCGGCCAGAGTTGATCCAAGCCCGCCACGGGGGTGGGCCGGCACACGGGAGGTGGGCAACATGCGGGACACGCTGGTACTGAACGCGAGCTTCGAGCCGCTTTCGACGGTCACACTCAACCGTGCGGTGGTGCTTGTCCTGCAGGACAAGGCCGTCGTGGAGCAGGAACACCCCGGTCTTCGTGTGCGCGCGAACGCCGTCGACATGCCGGTACCGCGGGTGATCAGGCTGTGCAGGTACGTACGGGTGCCCTTCCGAAGACAGGCTCCGTGGTCGAGGCGGGGTGTGCTGGTGCGGGATCAGCACCGGTGCGCGTACTGCGGGAAGCGTGCCACGACCGTGGACCACGTGGTGCCGCGGGCGCAGGGGGGTGGGGACCACTGGCTGAACACGGTGGCCTCGTGCGCGGAGGACAACCACCGCAAGGCGGACCGGACGCCGGAGCAGGCGGGGATGCCGCTGCTGCACCAGCCGTTCGTGCCGACGCCGGCGGACGCGATGCTGCTGGCGCTGAAGGCGGCCGAGCGTTCGGAGCTGCCGGCCTGGCTGGCCTCGCAGGCCGCCGCGTAGTTCTTTCCGATGTGGTGTGGGCCCGCCCCGGGTGGCGAATTCCAGGGGCGGGCCTCGTCGCGTTCTCGGCCTACTTCAGGGTGAGCTGGAGGATCGCGACGATGCCGACGGCGATGATGACGCCGCGCAGGACGGTGGGCGAGAGGCGGCGGCCGACCTTGGCGCCGATCTGGCCGCCGATGGTGGAGCCGACGGCGATGAGGAGGACGGCGGTCCAGTCGAAGTCGGCGACGAAGAGGAAGAAGACGGCGGCGACTCCGTTGACGACGGCGCCGAGGATGTTCTTGACGGCGTTGATGCGCTGCAGGCTGTCGCTGAGCAGCAGGCCCATGAGGGAGATGTAGAGGACGCCCTGGGCGGCGCCGAAGTAGCCGCCGTAGATGCTGGCGAGGAAGAGTCCGATGACGAGGGCCGGGCCGCCGTGGGGGTGGGCCTCGGTGCCGTTGGCCTCGCGGCGGCGCTGGACGGCTGCGGCGATGCGGGGCTGGAGGAGTACGAGGAGCAGGGCGATGCCGATGAGGACGGGGACGATCGCGTCGAAGGCGTCGGAGGGGAGGGCGAGGAGCAGGATCGCGCCGACGAGTCCGCCGAGGAGGGCGGTGGTGCCGAGGCGGAGGACGCGGGCTTTCTGGCCCTTGAGTTCGCCGCGGTAGCCGATGGCTCCGCTGATGGATCCGGAGACCAGGCCGAGGGTGTTGGACACGTTCGCGGTGATCGGCGGGAGGCCGGTGGCGAGGAGGACCGGGAACGTGATGAGCGTTCCCGATCCGACGATCGTGTTGATGGTGCCGGCGGCGGTGCCGGCACCGAAGACCGCGAGCATTTCCCAGATGGACAACGCCATCTCCTTACGGGTTCGGTGAGTCGCCTCCCCGTCCCGTGGTGGTGGGATCGAGGGGCTCGCGCCGATCATGCCCGAGATCGCGAGATTACGTGTACGTGTCAGTCAACCGGGGGTTCCTCGCGGCGGGCGGGGATGTCCGCGGTCGGCGCGTTCTTGGTGTTGAAGCCGGGGACGCCGGGGGCCACGTTGCCGAAGGCGCCGGAGAGGCCCTTCAGTGCGTCGCCGATCTCGCTGGGCACGATCCAGAGCTTGTTGGCGTCGCCCTCGGCGATCTTCGGGAGCATCTGGAGGTACTGGTAGGAGAGCAGCTTCTGGTCGGGGTCGCCGGCGTGGATGGCCTCGAAGACCGTACGGACGGCCTGGGCCTCGCCCTCGGCCTTGAGCGCGGCGGCCTTGGCCTCACCCTCGGCGCGCAGGATGGCGGACTGCTTCTCGCCCTCCGCGGTGAGGATCTGGGACTGGCGGATGCCCTCGGCGGTGAGGATCGCGGCGCGCTTGTCGCGGTCGGCGCGCATCTGCTTCTCCATCGAGTCCTGGATGGAGGTGGGCGGCTCGATGGCCTTGAGCTCGACGCGGTTGACGCGAATTCCCCACTTGCCGGTGGCCTCGTCGAGGACACCGCGCAGCGCCGCGTTGATCTCCTCGCGGGAGGTAAGGGTCCGCTCCAGGTCCATGCCGCCGATGATGTTGCGGAGGGTGGTGACGGTGAGCTGCTCGATGGCCTGGATGTAGCTGGCGACCTCGTAGGTCGCGGCCCGGGCGTCCGTCACCTGGTAGTAGATGACGGTGTCGATGTTGACGACCAGGTTGTCCTGGGTGATCACCGGCTGCGGCGGGAACGGCACGACCTGTTCGCGCAGGTCGATGCGGTTGCGGATGCGGTCGATGAACGGGACGACGATGTTGAGGCCGGCGTTGAGCGTGCGCGTGTAGCGGCCGAAGCGCTCGACGATGGCGGCGCTCGCCTGGGGGATGACCTGGATCGTTTTGATCAGGGCGATGAAGACAAGCACCACCAGAATGATCAGGACGATGATGACTGCTGACATCGCGCTCCCTGTGCCCTTCGCTGCCGGGTTGATGACCAGATGTTGATCTCGATGTTGATCTCGATGATCGAGTTTCCCAGACCGTGGAGAGTCATGGGTGAGGTTCGGTCACATCACGACGGCGGTCGCTCCGTCGATGTCGACGACATCGACCTGGGCGCCCGGTTCGAAGCTCTGCCCGGAGTCGAGGGCGCGGGCGGACCAGACCTCGCCGGCCAGCTTGATGCGCCCGCCGTTGCCGTCGACCCGTTCCAGGACCATGGCCTGACGGCCTTTCAGGGCGTCGACCCCGGTGGCGAGTCCGGGGCGGCCGTCGCGGTGCCGGGCGGCGATGGGGCGCACCACGGCGACGAGGGCGACGGACACCACGACGAACACGAGCACTTGGGCGACGATGCCGAAGCCGAGGGCGGCGGTCACCGCGCCGGCGACCGCTCCGACGGCGAACATGCCGAACTCGGGCATCGCGGTGAGGACGAGGGGAATGCCGAGCCCCACCGCGCCGATCAGCCACCAGATCCATGCGTCGATGTCCACATGGTCATGGTAGGGCGGTGGGGTCTTGTGTGACAGGGCGCCGCAGCTGTGCGGACCGTGCGCCCGTACGGCTACTTGAGCGGGAGGCCCTGCGCGGTGTAGCGGTCGCCGACGTGCTCGACGACGAGCGGGAGGCCGAAGCAGCGGGAGAGGTTGCGGGAGGTGAGCTCGGTCTCCATGGGGCCGGCGGCGAGGACCTTGCCCTGGCGGATCATCAGGACGTGGGTGAAGCCGGGGGCGATCTCCTCGACGTGGTGGGTCACCATGATCATGGAGGGGGCGTACGGGTCGCGGGCGAGGCGGCCGAGGCGGCGGACCAGGTCCTCGCGGCCGCCGAGGTCGAGACCGGCGGCGGGCTCGTCGAGGAGGAGCAGCTCGGGGTCGGTCATCATCGCGCGGGCGATGAGGGTGCGCTTGCGCTCGCCCTCGGAGAGGGTGCCGAACTTCCGGTCGAGGTAGTCGCTCATGCCGAGGCGGTCGAGGAATGCCTTGGCGCGCGCCTCGTCGACCGGGTCGTAGTCCTCGTGCCAGGTGGCGGTCATGCCGTAGGCGGCGGTGAGGACGGTCTGGAGCACGGTCTGGCGCTTGGGGAGCTTCTCGGCCATGGCGATGCCGGCGACGCCGATGCGGGGGCGGAGCTCGAACACGTCGGTGCCGACGCCGCCGAGGCGCTCGCCGAGGATGGTGGTGCTGCCCTTGGTGGGGAAGAGGTAGCTGGAGGCGACGTTGAGGAGGGTGGTCTTGCCGGCGCCGTTGGGGCCGAGGATGACCCAGCGCTCGCCCTCCTTGACCGACCAGGAGACCTCGTCCACCAGAGCGCGTCCGTCGCGGACCACGGATACGTCCACCAGCTCCAGTACATCGCTCATGGTCGCGTTGTCTCCCCTTGGGGTCGAGTCGTGTCACCGCCGTGCGCCTGTGGGCGCGGCGTCCAGGGAAAACCTACGCCACGAGGTGGGCGGGACGGGCCTTGGGGCCGCCGGGCGGGCCCGGAGGCGTGCCGGGAGTTCGCCGCGATTACCTAGGGTGGGGGCATGCTTTCGGAACCACGCTCAGGACGGCTGGCCGCTTGGGGCAATGCCCTGCTGGCCGGTGCGGTGTCGCCGGACGATGCGGCGCAGGCCATTGTCGGTGAGGACGCGGTGCACCGCGTGGAGGGGTTGCCGGGTGAGGCGGGGCCGGTGGGCCTGACGCTGGCGCTCGGGCGGCTGCGGCGGCTCGGGGTGACCGGGTGGCGGGTGGCGCTGCCGGCGCCGGGGCATCCGCTGGGGCTGAGCGGACCGCCGGAGTTCAACGCGCGCGCGTTGGAGGCGGAGGAGGCGGTGGTCGGCTTCGGCGCGCCGTACGGCCTGGTGCCGGAGGTGTGGGAGGCGGGCCCGGCGGGTGACGTGCACGTGGAGGTGGTCTGGCACTGCCTCCCGGTGCGGGAGGCACCGCCCGCGGACGTGCCCTCGCTGGGCGAGGCGGAACGGGAGCTGGCCGAGGCGCTGCGCGAGGCGACGACGGTCCTCACGCGGCTGGACGTGGCCGCCGCGGGCCCGGCGGCGGACGCCGCCCGCGACGCGTACCGCGCCCGCTCGGAGGCCGGCCGCGAGGTCCTCGCCCCGGGCTACCCGCCCCGCGCGGTCCGCGTCCTGGAGCTGGCCCAGCGCGTCGGTCTCCTGGTGGACCTGGCGTACGACGGCCACGGGGGCGCGGTGAGTGCGGCGGAAATGGCCGCGCGCGGGGCGGCGCTGCGGCCGGTGGAGCGGGTGGCGCGACGGGCGCAGGTCGCCGCGTACAACGCGTACGTGGAGGAACGGGAACGGGAACGCGGGTTCTAGGCGGGTCAGGGGCCCCGGC
>NZ_JBEZHV010000017.1:0-156410 GCF_040650755.1 Streptomyces sp. NPDC048623 | reverse complement strand
GCCACGACCGGCGGTCGGAGACCGCCGCAGCGGGACGAAGCCCGGGAGGCGCCCCGGCGCCGAGCGGCGCGAGCCACGCGTCGAGAAGGAGGGGCTGGCGGCGCGCGGGGCGGCGCTGCGGCCGGTGGAGCGGGTGGCGCGACGGGCGCAGGTCGCCGCGTACAACGCGTACGTCGAGGAACGGGAACGGGAACGCGGGTTCTAGGCGGGTCAGGGGCCCCGGCCACGACCGGCGGTCGGAGACCGCCGCAGCGGGACGAAGCCCGGGAGGCGCCCCGGCGCCGAGCGGCGCGAGCCACGCGTCGAGAAGGAGGGGCAAGGGCGTGCGTGCAGGGCGCCTCCCCGCAGGCGGGACTTTCGACACACGCCCTGGGGGCCGGCCCCCGGGGGATCGTCCGGGGGCCGGGGCCGAGGGTGGCGAGGGGCGTCAGTTGTTGACGGCGCCGTTGCCGAAGGCCGGGTTCAGCAGGCCGATCACGTTGACCGTGTTGCCGGAGACGTTCACGGGGACGTGGACCGGGACCTGCACCAGGTTGCCGGAGGCGACGCCCGGCGAGTGGAGGGCCTGGCCCTGCGCGTCCGCGTTCGCGGAGGCGACACCGGCACCGGCGGCGACGATGCCACCGGCGACCATGGTGAGGGCAGCGGCCTTCTTGAGCTTGTTCACGAGAGGTTCCTCCTGGTCGTCGCCGCGGCCGGTCCGCCGCGGCACGCCATGAAGAACGCCGCCACCCCCGCCAGGTTGCGCCATGTGGGGGACATACGCCCGACTGTATGAAGAGGGGAACAGTCGTACCCCGGCTTACGACGTCAGCCCGTGCCGTACGGCCCAGAGCGCGGCCTGGGTCCGGTCGGCGAGGTCCAGCTTCATCAGGATGTTCGAGACATGCGTCTTGACCGTCTTCTCGGAGAGGACGAGCGCCCGGGCGATCTCCCGGTTGGACCGCCCGTCCGCGATCAGGCCGAGCACCTCCCGCTCCCGCTCGGTCAGCGTCGAGCCGCGCCCCGAGCCCCCGCCCGGACCGCCGCCCTGCTCCTCCTGGCTGAGCAGCGCCTCCGCGACCTCGGGCTGGAGCAGCACGTGCCCCGCGTGGACGGAGCGGATCGCGCCCGCGAGCGCGTCGGGGTCGATGTCCTTGTAGACGTATCCGCTCGCGCCGGCGCGCAGCGCGGGCACCACCGTGCGCTGCTCGGTGAAGCTGGTGACGATCAGGACCCGCGCCGGGTTCGCCAGCTCGCGCAGCTTCCGCAGCGCCTCGATGCCGTCGGTGCCGGGCATCTTCACGTCCATGAGGACGACGTCCGGGCGCAGCTCCTCGGCGCGGGCGACGCCCTCGGCGCCGTCGGCGGCCTCCCCCACGACCTCTATGTCCTCCTGGACCTCCAGGAAGGTGCGCAGGCCGCGGCGGACGACCTGGTGGTCGTCGACCAGGAGCACGCGGATGACCTTGTCAGCCACCGGGGACCTCCATCTCGATCGTGGTGCCCCGGCCCGGGGCGGATGTGACGGTGAGGGTGCCGCCGACGCCGGCGGCGCGGTCGCGCATCGAGACCAGGCCGAGGTGGCGTCCGGCGCTGCGGACGGTGGCGGGGTCGAAGCCCTGGCCGTCGTCGGTGACGGTGAGCCTGACTCCCCGGCCGCCGCGGGTGAGGGTGACGGTGACCCGTCCGGCGCCGGAGTGGCGCAGTGCGTTGTGCAGGGCCTCCTGGGAGACCCGGAGCAGTGCCTCCTCCTGGGCGGCCGGCAGGGCGCGGACGCCGGTGCTGTCGAAGGTGACGCGGGCGGTGTGGGCGCGGTCGAGGACCTGGACCTGGGTGCGCAGGGTGTGGACGAGGCCGTCCTCGTCGAGCGCGGCGGGCCGCAGTTCGACCACCGCGGCGCGCAGCTCGTCGGCGGCCTCGGCCGCCAGCGTGGCGACCTGCTGGAGCTCGCCCTTGGCGCGGGCGGGGTCGCGGTCGACGAGCGCGGCGGCGGCCTGGGCGGTGAGGCGGAGGGAGAACAGCTTCTGGCTGACGGCGTCGTGCAGCTCGTGGGCGAGCCGGGAGCGCTCCTCGGCGATGGTGAGCTCGCGGCTGCGCTCGTACAGGCGCGCGTTGGTGAGGGCGATGGCGGCGTGCTGGGCGAGGAGCGTGAGCAGCTCCTCGTCCTCGGCGGTGAAGCCGCAGGAGCCCTCCGGCTTGGGGCAGCGCTTGTTGGCGAGGAACAGCGCGGCGAGGGTCTCGTCACCGTCACGGACCGGCAGGCCGAGGAAGTCGGACATCTCGGGGTGGGCCTCGGGCCAGCCCTCGAAGCGGGGGTCCCTGCGGACGTCGGCGAGGCGCTCGGGCTCGGCCTTGTGGAGCATGGCGGCGAGGATGCCGTGCTGGCGGGGCAGCGGGCCGATGGCGTGCCACTGCGCGTCGCTGACGCCGTCGACGACGAACTGGGCGAAGCCGCCGTGGTCGTCGGGGACGCCGAGCGCCGCGTACTCGGCGTCGAGGAGCTCGCGCGCGGAGGCGACGATCGTCTTGAGGACGTCGCGGACCTCCATCTGGCGGTTCATCGCCAGCAGGGCGCTGCTCACGGCGGCGAGGCCGGAACTCGAACGGTGGCTCATGTCCTTCACCGTACCGGCGGGGTGTGACAGTCCGTATCCGTCCGGGGACGGCGGCGGAGTGGGCCCCGGGGACTAGGTCGAAGGGCCCGCGCGTACGTGCGGGCCCGCGGGCGCGGTGGATGTGGATACGGCCCGGGGACGCCGTGCGGCGGGCACGGCGGCCCGGCGACGCGGCCCCTGGAGCGGCGGGCCCCTGGGACTCCGGGACGACTGCGCACGGCCCCCTCTCCTCCCTCCGGACGAGAGGCCTCACTCTGTGCATTGCTCGTGCAACACCCGGTGAGTTCGTTACGTGGCCGATGTGAGCCCGCGCATAGGACCCAGATCACTTACGAATGTCCCTAGTGGAGGGATAAGGGCGAGATGAGGGCCGCCAGGACTGGCCGCAAACCGGTCCGGAAGGGGCGGCGCGGGGGGCCTGATCCACTACCCGGGATCGTAGGTCACACCTTTGCCAGCGGATTTTGCGGCCGCTAAGAATTGCGTCCGTCGCCGCCGAGCATGGCGCAGCGCCGCCCCGGCCTGAGCGACCCCCAGCGATTCGAAGAGGTAGTCCTGCATGTCTGCGAACACCCCTGGCAACAGTCGTGGTCTGAAGAAGACCCACAAGGCCGCGATCGCCGGCGTCGCCGCTCTGAGCGCTGCCACGCTCGGTTTCTCCCTCGTCCAGGGCAACGGTGGCTCCGGCCAGACCGAGCCCCAGGCCCTGGCGAACACCCAGCAGGTCGCGTGGTCCTACGACGCGAACAGCCCGCAGGCCAAGGCGCTCGCCGCCAGCCTTGACCAGCAGTCCTCCGCCTTCACCCTCAAGGCGAAGCAGGAGGCCGACGCCAAGGCCAAGGTCGCCGCCCAGGCCGCCGCCAAGGCCAAGGCCGACGCCGCCGCCAAGGCCAAGGCCGCTGCCGCCGCCAAGGCGAAGGCCGAGGCGAAGAAGCGTGCCGCCGCCAAGGCCGCCGCGAGCCGTTCCGTCGCCCGCAAGCCGGTCTTCGCGAACAACCTCGACGGCTGGATCCGCGAGGCGCTGTTCATCATGGACAAGCACAACATCCCGGGTACCTACCACGGCATCTACAAGAACGTGATGCGCGAGTCCAGCGGCAACCCGTACGCGATCAACAACTGGGACATCAACGCCATCAACGGCGTGCCGTCCAAGGGTCTGCTGCAGGTCATCTACCCGACCTTCAAGGCGTACCACATCCCCGGCACCAAGTTCGACCAGTACGACCCGGTCGCCAACATCGTCGCCGCCTGCAACTACGCGGCCGACCGCTACGGCACCATCGACAACGTCAACAGCGCGTACTGAGCCGGTACGGACACGTACGCACACGCCGAAGGGCGGCACCCCGCACGGGGTGCCGCCCTCGGGCGTCGTACGGAAGCGGAACCGGCCCGCGCCTACTTGCGCATGACCTCCGGCTCGTGGCGGCGCAGCAGTCGCGCGACCAGGATGCCGAGCACCGCGGTCATGAACAGCAGCACGCCGACGTTGAAGCCCCACTGGCCGGCGCTGTGCTCCCACAGCGGGTCCAGGTCGGTCGGGTTCTTCGGGTCCCACGGCGCCATCAGGTGCGAGAGGTCGAGCGTTGTGCCCGCGCCCGCGATGGCCCAGCGGGACGGCATCAGCCAGGCGAACTGCTCCAGGCCGGGCGAGCCGTACACCTTGAAGAGGATGCCGGTGAACACCACCTGGACGATGGCGAACATGACGAGCAGCGGCATCGTCTTCTCGGCGGTCTTCACCAGCGCGGAGATGACCAGGCCCACCATCATCGAGGTGAGGCCGAGCGCGATGACCACCAGGCAGAGCTCGACGGCCGGCGGCATGATCAGGCCCTCGGCGGGCAGGTCGCGGATGGCGAAGCCGATGGCGCAGAGGATCACGCCCTGGAAGGCCGTGACGACGCCGAGGACGATCACCTTGGACATCAGGTACGCCGAGCGGGACAGGCCGGTGGCGCGCTCCCGCTCGTAGATGACCCGTTCCTTGATCAGTTCTCGGACGGAGTTCGCGGCGCCGGAGAAGCACATGCCGACCGCGAGGATCAGCATGATGATGCCGGCGTCGCCGTTGAAGCGGGACGGCGGCTTGGGCGGCGCCAGGCCGAAGTCGGCGGGGATGACCACGGACACCGAGCCGATGACGGCCGGCAGGATCACCATGAGGGCGAGGAAGCCCTTGTCGGAGACGATCACCGAGACGTAGCGGCGGATCAGGGTCCACAGCTGCGAGCCCCAGCCCTGCGGCTTGGGCGGCTTGGTCATCGCCTGCTGCGCCTGCTGCGGCATCTGCACCGGCTGGGCGGCGACGGCGTCGATCTCGGCCGCGTACATCTGGTAGTGCTGCGAGCCCTTCCAGCGGCCCGCCCAGTCGTAGTCGCGGTAGTTCTCGAACGCGGAGAAGACATCGGCCCAGGTGGAGTAGCCGAAGAAGTTCAGCGCCTCGTCCGGCGGGCCGAAGTAGGCCACCGAGCCGCCGGGCGCCATCACGAGCAGCTTGTCGCACAGCGCCAGCTCGGCCACCGAGTGGGTGACCACGAGGACCGTGCGGCCGTCGTCGGCGAGGCCGCGGAGCAGCTGCATGACGTCGCGGTCCATGCCCGGGTCGAGGCCGGAGGTCGGCTCGTCCAGGAAGATCAGCGAGGGCTTGGTCAGCAGTTCCAGGGCGACGGAGACGCGCTTGCGCTGGCCGCCGGAGAGGGAGGTGATCTTCTTCTCGCGGTGGATGTCGAGCTTGAGCTCGCGCAGCACCTCGTCGATCCGGGCCTCGCGCTCGGCCGTGGCGGTGTCGCCGGGGAAGCGGAGCTTGGCCGCGTAGCGCAGTGCCTTCTGGACGGTCAGCTCCTTGTGCAGGATGTCGTCCTGCGGGACCAGACCGATGCGCTGGCGCAGCTCGGCGAACTGCTTGTAGAGGCTGCGGTTGTCGTAGAGGACGTCACCCTGGTCGGCGGGCCGATAGCCGGTGAGCGCCTTGAGGAGCGTCGACTTGCCGGAGCCGGAGGGGCCGATGACGCCGATGAGCGACTTCTCGGGGACGCCGAAGGTGACGTCCTTGAGGATCTGCTTGCCGCCGTCGACGGTCACCGTGAGGTGGCGGGCCGAGAAGGAGACCTCGCCGGTGTCGACGAACTCCTCGAGCTGGTTGCCGACGATCCGGAACGTCGAGTGGCCGACGCCGACGATGTCGTTGGGGCCGAGGAGGACGGTGCCGCCCTTGGGGATCGGCTGACCGTTGACGTACGTGCCGTTGTGCGAGCCGAGGTCGCGGATCTCCATGCGGCCGTCGGGCGTCGCGTGGAACGTGGCGTGCTGGCGCGAGACCTGGAGGTCGGAGACGACCAGCTCGTTCTCCAGCGCACGACCGATGCGCATGATGCGGCCGAGGTCCAGCTGGTGGAACGTGGTGGGGCTGCGGTCACCGCCGTGGACCGGGGCACCCTGCTGGTACGGGACCTGCTGCGGCGGTGCCTGGTGCGGGACCTGCTGCTGCGGCGGGGCCTGGTGCGGCGGCTGTCCCCCCGCCCAGCCCTGCTGCGGCGCCGGCTGCTGCTGCGGCGGGGCCTGGTGGCCGGCCGCCTGGTGGGCGGGCTGCTGCGCCTGCGGCGCCTGCTGGTGCGGCACTTGCTGCGCCGGCGCTCCGGCGGCGGCCAGGTTGAGCCGCGGCCCGTCGGTGGCGTTGCCGAGGTGGACGGCCGAGCCCGGGCCGATCTCCACCTGGTGGATCCGCTGGCCCTGTACGAACGTGCCGTTGGTGGAGCCATGGTCCTCGATGACCCAACTCCGGCCGCCCCAGCTGATGGTGGCGTGTCGCCACGAGACCCTGGCGTCGTCGATCACCAGGTCGCCCTGGGGATCGCGGCCGAGGGTGTACGACCTGGACGGATCGAGGGTCCAGGTCCTTCCATTCAATTCCAGTACGAGTTCTGGCACTCCATGCCCCACTACTTGTCCCCCGATGCACCCCCGTCTCGGGAGCCCAGGGATGGTGAACATCCGGGGGAACTATTTCAGGCCCCGGCCCGTATCCGAAAGTCGGGCCGCGTGAAGAGCTTGCGCACGAGCGCGAGATCACCTACGCGCGGCCTCCGGGAGGGTGCGCCGAGGGACCTCCGTACGACGCGGGTACCTCGGTCCGTACGACGCGGGTACCCCGGTCCGTACGGGACGGGTACGGCGCGCGTACGGAGCGGGTACGGCGTGAGTACGGAGCGCAGCCGGGTGGCGAACCTGCGGCCACCCGGGTGTCCGGCAGGCGGGACGGGGGGTCGAGTGGCACCGGGTGCCCGATACGGTGGAGACACCATGAGCGCTTCGCAGACTCCAGACGTTCCCGCCTCGGCCGTGCCCGCCTCGGACGCGCCGACCCTCCTCGTCAAGATCTTCGGGAAGGACCGTCCCGGGATCACCGCCGGACTCTTCGACACCCTCGCCGCCTACTCCGTCGACGTCGTGGACATCGAACAGGTCGTGTCCCGTGGCCGGCTCGTGCTGTGCGCGCTGGTCACCGAGCCGACCGTGGCCTCCCAGGGCGAGCTGCGGGCGACCGTGCACAGCTGGGCCGAGTCCATGAAGCTGGAGGCCGAGATCATCTCGGGCACCGGTGACAACCGGCCGCGCGGCGAGGGCCGCTCGCACGTCACCGTGCTCGGGCACCCGCTGACCGCCGAGCAGACGGCGGCCATAGCGGCCAGGATCGCGGAGACCGGCGGCAACATCGACCGGATCTTCCGCCTCGCCAAGTACCCGGTGACGGCCGTGGAGTTCGCCGTCTCCGGCTGCGGGACCGAGCCGCTGCGCACCGCGCTCGCGACCGAGGCGCACTCGATCGGCGTGGACGTGGCCGTGGTCTCCGCCGGGCTGCACCGCCGGGCCCAGCGGCTCGTCGTGATGGACGTCGACTCGACGCTGATCCAGGACGAGGTCATCGAGCTGTTCGCGGCGCACGCGGGCTGCGAGGACAAGGTCGCCGAGGTGACGGCGGCGGCGATGCGCGGCGAGCTGGACTTCGAGCAGTCGCTGCACGCCCGGGTCGAGCTGCTCGCCGGGCTCGACGTGTCCGTGGTGGACAAGGTGCGGGCCGAGGTGCGGTTGACGCCGGGCGCGCGCACCCTGATCCGTACGCTCAAGCGGCTCGGCTACCAGGTGGGTGTGGTCTCCGGTGGCTTCACGCAGGTCACGGACGATCTGAAGGAGCGGCTCGGCCTCGACTTCGCGCAGGCCAACACGTTGGAGATCGTGGACGGGAAGCTGACCGGCCGGGTCACCGGGGAGATCGTCGACCGGGCGGGCAAGGCGCGGCTGCTGCGCCGCTTCGCCGCGGAGGCCAGGGTGCCGCTGGCCCAGACGGTGGCGATCGGCGACGGCGCGAACGACCTGGACATGCTCAACGCGGCCGGTCTGGGCGTGGCGTTCAACGCGAAGCCGGTGGTGCGGCGGGCCGCGGACACCGCGGTGAACGTGCCGTTCCTGGACACGGTGCTCTATCTGCTCGGCATCACCCGCGAGGAGGTCGAGGCGGCGGACGGCGGCGAGGAGGACCTCCCGCACTGATCGCCGGTACGCGAAGGGGCCCGGGCGTCGCTGGACGGCCGGGCCCCTTCGCGTACGTCGGGCGTTCGGGGCGCTCAGTCGTGCGGGGTCCAGAACTCGACCAGGGTGCCGGACATGCCGTGCTCGACCGTCTTCCAGGAGCCGTCGAAGCTGACGACGGCGAAGGCGGCGGTCGGGAAGCCGGTGCGGTTCATCCGGGCGAGCGCGTCGCCCTCCGACGCGCCGGAGAGCGCGTCGGCGAGCGCGTGCATCCCCGGGTTGTGGCCGATGAGCAGCAGGTTGTCGACGCTGTCGGGGGTCTCGTTGACCACGGCGAGGAGCTCGCCGAGGGAGGCCTCGTACAGCCGCTCCTCGTACACGGTCTTCGGGCGCTCGGGGAGCTCGTGCACGGCGAGCTTCCAGGTCTCCCGGGTGCGGGCGGCGGTCGAGCAGAGGGCCAGGTCGAAGGCGATGCCGGTGTCGGCGAGCCGGCGGCCCGCGACGGGGGCGTCGGTGCGGCCGCGCTCGGCGAGCGGGCGCTCGTGATCGGAGGTCTGGGGCCAGTCCGCCTTGGCGTGTCGGAGCAGCACGATCCTGCGGGGTGTGTCGACGCTCATGCTGGACAGCTTCGCACGAAACGGGCCGGGTCGACTCAGAGAGAGAGCGTTTGCTGGAGCTGCTCCAGGATGTGCCCGACACCGGGATCTCGGCCGACCGCCTGGGCCTCCCCCGGTCCCGCTATCAGCAGGAGGAGCGCGACGAACGCGGCCACCGGCAGGGCGAGCGCCCACCAGGGCAGCCTGGTGTCGACCCCGGCCTGCCGGGGCCGGGCACCGTCGGTGGGGATTCGCGCCGTCATGGCCGCCTCCGTGGGGTGGGATCCTCGCGATTTCCGCGCTGACTCCAACGTACGGAGCGGACCGGCTCCGGCCCATCAGGTGATCCACCCACTTGACCCTGACACCTGCCCCCTAGGGGATGGGGGGTTGTCCCCACCCCGGGGCTGCCGGCCGGGCTGTGAGCCGGGCGGTCAGGGGGAGGCGAAGGTGGCGATGACTCCGATGACCACCGTGATCGCGAGCATGGCGCCGAGAATGACGAGGAACGTCTTCTGGCCGTTCTTGGGGTGCGGATCGAGTACGGGCATGCGCTCAGTCTCGCATCTCAGCATGCGTCCTCGACGGTCCGGTCCCGGCCCGCCGCGCGAGGACGTGGGCCGGGAGCCGAGCGGGCGGCGACAGAGGCGGCCGGCTGCCCCTTCTTGTGCCCGCGGAACCCTCAGGAGCCCTGGGCCGCCGGTTCGTGGGTGATCCAGGCCGAGCTGACCTCTTTCCAGCAGCGGGCGGTGACCTGGGCGTAGTCGGCGGGGCCGACCTCGGCGGCGGCGCTGTCGCTGTCGAGGTCCCACCAGCGCGCGCACTCCACGTGGAGGCGGACCCGGTCGGTGCGGGGGTAGGGGTTCTGGCAGTGGGCGGTGACGACGGAGCCCTGGACGAGGGTCCGGCACGAGGCCCCCACGTCCTCGTCTCCACCGGTGTCCTCGGGGTCTTCCGCTCGGACACCGCTGCCGGCACCGCTGCTGGTACCGGTGGCCGCGGTGGCGTCCGCGGCGGGGGCGGGAGCGGCGCGGACCTCGGCGGCGACGGCGAGGCCGGCGAGTCCCGCGAGGAGTGCGGCGGCCGAGACGAGTGCGGGAGCCCTGGAGTGCGGCGTGCTCATGTCCGTACCTCCTCCCCAGTGAGTAGCCGGAATGTCACGCCCTGAACATCACGCTCTGACCCAGTCTGGGGTGCCTCGCCGGACTTTTCGACTCGGGGCCCGAGTTGCGGAAACGCCGAGGGCCCGGCACCCGCCACCAGGGCGGGCACCGGGCCCTCGTCCGTACACCGGGTACGTCGTACGTACGCCGGGTACGTGAGATCTACGTCAGCCGGAGGCCGCCGTCACGCGCCGATCGCGTGCAGACCGCCGTCCACGTGGACGATCTCGCCGGTGGTCTTCGGGAACCAGTCGGAGAGCAGCGCCACGACACCGCGGCCGGCCGGCTCCGGGTCGGCCAGGTCCCACGGCAGCGGGGAGCGGCTGTCCCAGACGCTCGCCAGCTCGGCGAAGCCCGGGATGGACTTGGCGGCCATGGAACCGATCGGACCGGCCGAGATCAGGTTGCAGCGGATGTTCTGCTTGCCCAGGTCACGCGCCATGTAGCGGCTGGTGGCCTCCAGGGCGGCCTTGGCCGGGCCCATCCAGTCGTACTGCGGCCAGGCGAACTGCGCGTCGAAGGTGAGGCCGACGACGGAGCCGCCCTCGCTCATCAGCGGCAGCAGCGCCATCGTCAGGGACTTCAGGGAGAAGGCCGAGACGTGCATGGCGGTGGCGACCGACTCGAACGGCGTGTTCAGGAAGTTGCCGCCGAGCGCGTCCTGCGGCGCGAAGCCGATGGAGTGGACGATGCCGTCGATGCGGTCGCCCAGGTGCTCGCGGACCTGGCCCTCAAGGCGCGCGAGGTGCTCGTCGTTCGAGACGTCGAGCTCAAGGACCTTGACCTCGTCGGGCCGGGGCAGCTTCTTGGCGATGCGCTCGGTCAGCGTCGGCCGCGGCCAGGCGGTGAGAATGATCTCCGCGCCCTGCTCCTGGGCCAGCTTCGCGGTGTGGAAGGCGATGGAGGACTCCATCAGCACACCCGTGATCAGGATGCGCTTGCCCTCGAGAATTCCGCTCATGTGATCAGTGACCCATGCCCAATCCGCCGTCAACCGGGATGACGGCTCCAGTGATGTACGAGGCGTCGTCCGAGGCGAGGAACTTCACCGTGGCGGCGATCTCCTCGGGCTGCGCGTAGCGGCCCAGCGGCACCTGGGACACGATGCCCGCGCGCTGCTCGTCGGTGAGCACCTTGGTCATGTCGGTGTCGACGAAACCGGGCGAGACGACGTTGAAGGTGATGTTGCGCGAGCCCAGCTCCCGGGCCAGGGAACGCGCGAAACCGACCAGGCCGGCCTTGGAGGCGGCGTAGTTCGCCTGACCCGCCGAGCCGAGCAGGCCGACGACGGAGGAGATCAGGACCACGCGGCCCTTCTTGGCGCGCAGCATGCCGCGGTTGGCGCGCTTCACGACCCGGAAGGTGCCGGTGAGGTTGGTGTCGAGGACGGACGTGAAGTCCTCCTCGGACATGCGCATGAGGAGCTGGTCCTTGGTCATGCCGGCGTTGGCCACGAGGACCTCCACCGGACCGTGCTTCTCCTCGATCTCCTTGTAGGCCTGCTCCACCTGCTCGGCATCGGTGATGTCGCACTTGACGGCGAGGAAGCCCTGCTTCTCGAGCTCCGCCGGGTCGCCCGAGCGGTACGTGATCGCGACCTGGTCGCCGGCCTCGGCGAACGCGCGGGCGATGGCGAGGCCGATGCCCCGGTTGCCTCCGGTGACGAGAACCGAGCGGCTCAACGGATCACCCTTTCGATAGCGGTCTGGTATGCCGAAAACCTATCGGTACCGCCCCCGACATGAGCAATCGACCTCCGACAGTGGCGTACGGGCGTCACTGTCGGGTCCCTACAGCTCGCCTCCGTCGCGGTGCGGAGTACGTCAACGGCCCGTGCGGGCGGCCGCACCGTGATTGACTTCCGGCACAGATCCACTTCGCCCCATCACTGACCGTCGAGAGCGAGGCCGCACGTGGTCCATGACATCGACCCTTCGTTCACCCAGCTTCCGTTGCGGGCGCTGGCCGACGCCGCGCTGGCGCGGGCCCGGGCGCTCGGCGCCGAGCACGCCGACTTCCGCCTGGAGCGGGTGCGCAGCGCGGCGTGGCGCCTGAAGGACGCCAAGCCCTCCGGCTCGTCGGACACCACGGACCTCGGGTACGCGGTGCGGGTGGTGCACGGCGGCGCGTGGGGGTTCGCGTCCGGCGTGGACCTGACCATGGACGGGGCCGCGCGGGTCGCCTCGCAGGCCGTGGCCATGGCCAAGCTGTCCGCGAAGGTGATCGCGGCGGCGGGCTCGGACGAGCGCGTGGAGCTGGCGGACGAGCCGGTGCACGCCGACAAGGTGTGGGTCTCCTCGTACGAGATCGACCCCTTCAGCGTCTCCGCCGAGGAGAAAAGCGGGCTGCTCGCCGACTGGAGCGCGCGGCTGCTGCGCGCCGACGGGGTGGCGCACGTGGACGCCTCGCTGATCACGATCTTCGAGAACAAGTTCTACGCGGACACCGCGGGCACCGTCACCACCCAGCAGCGGGTCCGGATGCACCCCGAGTTGACGGCGGTCGCGGTGGACTCGACGACCGGTGAGTTCGACTCGATGCGGACGCTCGCGCCGCCGGTCGGCCGGGGCTGGGAGTACCTGACCGGCACCGGCTGGGACTGGGACAAGGAGCTGGACGAGATTCCGGCGCTGCTCGCCGAGAAGATGCGGGCGCCGAGTGTCGAGGCCGGGCACTACGACCTGGTGGTCGACCCGTCCAACCTGTGGCTGACCATCCACGAGTCGATCGGCCACGCCACCGAGCTGGACCGCGCGCTCGGTTACGAGGCGGCGTACGCGGGCACCTCCTTCGCGACCTTCGACCAGCTGGGCAAGCTGGCGTACGGCTCCTCGGTCATGAACGTGACGGGTGACCGTACGGCCGAGCACGGTCTCGCGACCATCGGCTACGACGACGAGGGCGTCGAGGGGCAGAGCTGGGACCTGGTCAAGGACGGCACGCTCGTCGGCTACCAGCTGGACCGCCGGATCGCGAAGCTCACCGGCCTCGGGCGCTCCAACGGCTGCGCCTTCGCCGACTCCCCCGGCCATGTGCCGGTGCAGCGGATGGCGAACGTGTCGCTCCAGCCGGACCCGGGCGGGCTCTCTACGGAGGACCTGATCGGCGGCGTGGAGCGCGGCATCTACGTGGTCGGCGACCGCTCCTGGTCGATCGACATGCAGCGCTACAACTTCCAGTTCACCGGTCAGCGCTTCTTCCGCATCGAGAACGGACGGCTCGCGGGCCAGCTGCGGGACGTCGCGTACCAGGCGACGACCACCGACTTCTGGGGCTCGATGGAGCAGGTCGGCGGCCCGCAGACGTACGTCCTCGGTGGCGCGTTCAACTGCGGCAAGGCCCAGCCGGGCCAGGTCGCCGCGGTGTCGCACGGCTGCCCGTCCGCCCTCTTCCGGGGCGTCAACATTCTGAACACGACGCAGGAGGCCGGTCGATGAGCCGCGTCAGCAAGCCGTACGAGATCGTCGAGCGGGCCCTGGAGCTGTCCCGCGCGGACGGGTGTGTCGTCATCGCCGACGAGGAGTCCTCGGCGAACCTGCGCTGGGCCGGCAACGCGCTCACCACCAACGGCGTCACCCGGGGCCGTACCCTCACCGTGATCGCCACCGTGGACGGCGCCCAGGGCGCCGCCTCCGGCGTGGTGTCCCGGTCGGCGGTGACCGTGGACGACCTGGAGCCGCTGGTACGGGCCGCCGAGGAGGCGGCGCGGGCGGCCGGTCCGGCCGAGGACGCGCAGCCGCTGGTCGAGGGCGGGCCCGTGTCCGCCGGCTTCACCGAGGACCCGGCCGAGACCGGTTCCGCGGTCTTCGACGCCTTCGCCCCGGCGCTCGGCGAGGCCTTCGCCCGCGCCCGGACGGGCGGCCGCGAGCTGTACGGCTTCGCCAACCACGAGCTGACCTCCACCTACCTGGGCACCTCGACCGGGCTCCGGCTGCGGCACGACCAGCCGAACGGCACGCTGGAGATCAACGCCAAGTCCCCGGACCGCACCCGCTCCGCGTGGGCCGGGCGCTCGACCCGGGACTTCAAGGACGTCGACCCGGCCGCGCTCGACGCCGAGCTCGCCACCCGGCTCGGCTGGGCGGAGCGCAGGATCGACCTGCCGGCCGGGCGCTACGAGACGCTGCTGCCGCCGACCGCCGTGGCGGACCTGCTGATCTATCAGCTGTGGTCCTCGGCGGCGCGGGACGCGGCGGAGGGCCGCACGGTCTTCTCCAAGCCGGGCGGCGGCACCCGGGTGGGCGAGACCCTGTCGCCGCTGCCGCTGACCCTGCGCAGCGACCCGCACGCGCCGGGCCTGGAGTCCGCGCCGTTCGTGATCTCCCACAGCTCGGGCGACGACTCGTCGGTCTTCGACAACGGTCTGCCGGTCGACCCGGTCGACTGGGTACGGGACGGCAAGCTGGCCCACCTGGTCACCACCCGGCACACCGCGGGGCTCACCGGGCTGCCGATGGCGCCGGCCGCCGGGAACCTGATCCTGGACGGCGGCGGCGAGAAGTCCCTGGAGGAGATGGTCGCCGCGACCGAGCGCGGGCTGCTGCTCACCTGCCTCTGGTACATCCGCGAGGTCGACCCGGCGACGCTGCTGCTCACCGGCCTCACCCGGGACGGCGTCTACCTGGTGGAGAACGGCCAGGTGGTCGGCGAGGTGAACAACTTCCGGTTCAACGAGTCGCCGGTCGACCTGCTGTCCCGGGCCACTGAGGCCGGCCGCACCGAGCAGACGCTGCCGCGCGAGTGGAGCGACTGGTTCACCCGGGCCGCGATGCCCGCCCTGCGGGTGCCGGACTTCAACATGAGCTCGGTCAGCAAGGGCGTCTGACCGGTCCGGGCCCGGCCCTGACCCGCCGGGCAGGCCCTAGACTGGCCGGGAAACATTCATGACCACCACGAGGAGACGGACGACGTGACCGACATCGTCGACGAGCTGAAGTGGCGCGGGCTCTTCGCCCAGTCCACCGACGAAGACGCCCTGCGCAAGGCGCTCGCGGACGGTCCCGTCACGTTCTATTGCGGCTTCGACCCGACCGCGGCCAGTCTCCACGTCGGCCACCTGGTCCAGGTGCTCACCGTCCGCCGGCTCCAGCAGGCCGGGCACCGGCCGCTGGCGCTGGTCGGCGGGGCCACCGGCCAGATCGGCGACCCGCGGCCGACCGCGGAGCGCACCCTGAA
Organism: Streptomyces sp. NPDC048623; assembly: GCF_040650755.1. Lineage (NCBI taxonomy): Bacteria > Bacillati > Actinomycetota > Actinomycetes > Kitasatosporales > Streptomycetaceae > Streptomyces > Streptomyces sp. NPDC048623. Next base: position 141,347 of record NZ_JBEZHV010000017.1, on the reverse strand, counting down.
CGACCCGGAGACGGTCGCGAACTGGGTGAACCGGCTGCGGGCGCAGATCGAGCCGTTCCTGTCCTTCGAGGGCGAGAACGCCGCGGTCATGGTGAACAACCTGGACTGGACCGCCGGGATGTCGGCGATCGAGTTCCTGCGGGACATCGGCAAGCACTTCCGGGTCAACAAGATGCTGACCAAGGACTCCGTGGCCCGCCGCCTGGAGTCCGAGCAGGGCATCAGCTACACCGAGTTCAGCTACCAGCTGCTCCAGGGCATGGACTTCCTGGAGCTGTACCGGCGCCACGGCTGCACGCTGCAGCAGGGCGGCTCCGACCAGTGGGGCAACCTGGTGGCCGGGCTCGACCTGATCCACAAGCTGGAGCCGGAGGCGCAGGTCCACGCGCTCGCGACGCCGCTGATGGTGAAGGCCGACGGCACCAAGTTCGGCAAGACCGAGGGCGGTGCGGTGTGGCTGGACGCCGAGATGACCACGCCGTACGCGTTCTACCAGTTCTGGCTCAACGTCGACGACCGTGACATCTCCACGTACATGCGGATCCTCTCCTTCAAGTCCCGCGAGGAGCTGGAGGAGATGGAGAAGCAGACGGCGGAGCGGCCGCAGGCGCGCGCCGCGCAGCGCGCCCTCGCCGAGGAGCTCACCACCCTGGTGCACGGTGCCGACCAGTGCCGGGCCGTGATCGACGCGTCGAAGGCGCTGTTCGGCCAGGGCGAGCTCGGTGAGCTCGACGAGGCCACGCTCGCCGCGGCCCTCTCCGAGCTGCCGCACGCGCGCGTGACGGAGCTCGGCCAGGTCGTGGACCTGTTCGCCGAGGTCGGTCTGGTGGCCAGCAAGTCGGCCGCCCGTCGCACGGTGAAGGAGGGCGGCGCCTACGTGAACAACGTGAAGGTGACCGCCGAGGACGCCGTCGTGACGGCGGACGAGCTGCTGCACGGCCGCTGGCTGGTGCTGCGCCGGGGCAAGAAGAACCTGGCGGCGATCGAGGTCGGCGCCCCGGCCTGACCGGCGGATCATGGACCGTCCGAGGCCCCGCCCCGCCGGGGGCTCGGGGTCCGGGCGGCCCGCCCCGCCCGGCGGGCGCCGCCCGGGGCCCTGACCCGGGCCCGGACCCGCCCCGATACACGTACATACGCCGGAGGCCCAGTACGCGCGTTCTCGCGCCGTACCGGGCCTCCGGTCGTCCGGGCCCCTGCCGCCCAGGGATTCAGACCCGCCGTCTGTCGCCCTTGACCGAGACCCACAGCATGTCCCCGACGCCCACGACGGCGATCGCGCCGATGAGCTGGAGGAGATGGCGGGTCCAGTCGATGCCCCTGGTCTCCTCGACCCCGATCCAGCCCGCGACCGCGTTGCCGAGCACGCTGCCCAGAATGCCGAAGATCGTCGTCAGCCACAGCGGGATCTGCTGCTTGCCCGGCAGGATCGCCTTGGCGATCAGGCCCAGGACGAAGCCCACGATGATCGCCCACAACCAACCCATCGTTGCCTCCTCGTGCGCAGGTGAGCCCATCCTCGGCCCATCGGCCATACGGCGCATGTCGGACGGCGCCATACGTGCCCCGGCCTCCTCGGCGCGGGACGGCGGGCGTACCGTGGAAGGAGGACCGGACCGGGGAGAGTCCGGCACGGTGCCTGGGTGGTGGAATGTGATGCGGAAGCGTGGCGGGACCGAGGTCTTCCGGATCACCGGTGCCCGGCAGGGCCTCGCCGAGGACGTGCGCGGCCGGCAGCGGCGGTACGTGATCTCGATGTCGATCCGTACGGTCTCCGTGATCGCCGCCGCCTCGCTGTGGAACGTCGAGCGGTACGTGGCGATCGTGGCGCTGGTGCTCGGCGCCGTGCTCCCGTACATCGCGGTCGTGATCGCCAACGGCGGCCGGGAGAACACGCCGTCCCTCCCGTCCACCTTCGTCCCGCCCCCGGTACGGCCGGAACTCACCGCGGGGCCCGCCACGGAGCACGCCGCGAGGCCGTCCGCGCAGCCCTCCCCGGGGCCCTCCGACCGCGGCGAAGCGGAGGCCGGGGCGGAATCACGGGGCGACGACGCGTACCACCGGAGTGATCACCCAGGGTGAGCGGGAAGCTCAGGAAAAGCTCAGATCAATCATGAAGTTCCGGTGCACCGCACCCCATCCCCCGTGACATACTGCCTACGCGCTCCGCATCCCCCGTCGGAGCGACGGACCGGTGCCGGGCAGCTCCCCCCGTGGCTGCTCGGCATCGCCCTTGCTGGACAATGATCAGGTGATCCTGGGTCCAGTGAGCGAAGACAAGCCGATCTGTTCCGCGAAGGGGTGCCGGGCCGAAGCCGTCTGGGTCCTCGCCTGGAACAACCCCAAGCTGCACACGCCGGAGCGGCGCAAGACCTGGCTCGCGTGCGAGGAGCACCGCGAGCACCTCTCCCAGTTCCTGGGGGTACGGGGCTTCCTGAAGGACGTCGTCCCGCTGAGCCAATGGGAGCCCGGCGACTCCGAGACCCCCTAGGCTCAGCCGCCGATCGCCGACATCGGGCGCTCCGGCTGGAGGAAGTCCGGGTCGTCGAGGCCCGAGCCGGCCTTCTTGCCCCACATGGCCTTCTGCCATATCTCCGCGATCACCGCGTCCGGCGCGTCCGAGCGCAGCGCGCCGCGCAGGTCGGTCTCCTCGGTGGCGAAGAGGCAGGTGCGCACCTGGCCGTCGGCGGTGAGCCGGGTCCGGTCGCAGGCCCGGCAGAAGGGCCGGGTGACGGAGGCGATGACGCCGACGGTGTGCGGGCCGCCGTCGACGACCCAGCGCTCGGCGGGGGCGGAGCCGCGCTCGTCGGCGCCCTCGGGGGTGAGGGTGAAGCGGGTGCGCAGCGACTCCAGGATGTCCCCGGCGGTGATCATGCCCTCGCGCTTCCAGCCGTGCTGGGCGTCGAGCGGCATCTGCTCGATGAAGCGGAGCTCGTACCGCTGCTCCATGGCCCAGGCGAGCAGGTCGGGGGCCTCGTCGGCGTTGAGTCCGGGCATGAGCACGGTGTTGATCTTGACGGGGTCGAGGCCGGCGTCGCGGGCGGCGGCCATGCCGTCGAGGACGTCCTGGTGGCGGTCGCGCCGGGTGAGGGTCTTGAAGACCTCGGGGCGCAGGGTGTCGAGGGAGACGTTGACCCGGTCCAGGCCGGCGGCCTTGAGGGCGGCGGCGGTGCGCCGGAGCCCGATGCCGTTGGTGGTCAGCGAGAGGCGTGGCCGGGGGGCGAGGGCGGCGCAGCGCTCGACGATGCCGACGAGGCCGGGGCGCAGCAGCGGCTCGCCGCCGGTGAAGCGGACCTCGGTGACGCCCAGGTCGGTGACGGCGATCCGGACCAGGCGGACGATCTCGTCGTCGGTGAGCAGGTCGGGCTTGGCCAGCCACTGCAGGCCCTCTTCCGGCATGCAGTAGGTGCAGCGCAGATTGCACCGGTCGGTGAGGGACACCCGCAGGTCGGTGGCGACGCGTCCATAGGTGTCGATGAGCACGGGGCCCCTCCCCTTCTTCCGGTCGGCACTCCGGTCGGCGTTCCGGTCCGCTTCGTGTTCGAGCCTACGCGACCCCTCTGACAGGGAGCACGGGCCGAATGTCACGAGGACGGCACCGGCCGCGTCGTAGAACTCTACGACGCGGCCGGTGGATCGCTGCGGAACGTATACGACGGAGTACGCCGGGGTCAGTGCTGGATCGCGGAGGCGACGCCGACGCCGGTGAGGGACTTGACCTCCAGTTCGGCGTACTTGCCCGCGTCCGGCTCCTCCTTGGAGAGGAGCGAGCCGAGCCAGCCGAGCAGGAAGCCGAGCGGGATGGAGATCAGGCCCGGGTTCTCCAGCGGGAACCAGTGGAAGTCGACGCCCTTGAACATCGAGGCCGGGCCGCCGGAGACGACCGGGGAGAAGATGACGAGGACGACGGAGGAGATCAGGCCGCCGTAGATCGACCAGAGCGCGCCCTGGGTGGTGAACCGCTTCCAGAAGAGCGAGTAGAGGATCGTCGGCAGGTTGGCCGAGGCGGCGACCGCGAAGGCGAGGGCGACCAGGCCGGCGACGTTGAGGTCGCGGGCGAGGGCGCCGAGCGCGATCGACACGATGCCGATGATGACGGTGGACCAGCGGGCGGCCTTCATCTCCTCCTTCTCGGTGGCCTTCCCGCGCTTGATCACATTGGCGTAGATGTCGTGCGCGAAGGACGAGGAGGAGGCCAGGGTCAGTCCGGCGACCACGGCGAGGATGGTGGCGAAGGCGACGGCGGAGATGACGGCGAGGAGGACCGCGCCGGTGGTGGAGCCGGCGCCGCCGCCGACCTCCATGGCGGCGAGCGGGGCCGCCGTGTTGCCGGCCTTGTTGGACGCCATGATGGTGTCGCTGCCGAGCAGGGCGGCGGCGCCGAAGCCGAGGACGATCGTCATCAGGTAGAAGGCGCCGATGATGCCGATGGCCCAGTTGACCGACTTCCGGGCGGCCTTGGCGGTCGGCACCGTGTAGAAGCGGATGAGGATGTGCGGCAGGCCGGCGGTGCCGAGGACGAGGGCGATGCCGAGGGAGAGGAAGTCGAGCTTCGAGGTGGCGGTGGCGCCGTACTTGAGGCCGGGCTCCAGGAAGGCGTCGCCCTTGCCGCTGTTGGTGGCGGCGGCGCCGAGCAGGTCGGAGAGGTTGAAGTCGAACTTCAGCAGGATGAGGAAGGTGATGAGTACGGTGCCCACGATGAGGAGCACGGCCTTCACCATCTGCACCCAGGTGGTGCCCTTCATGCCGCCGATCGTCACGTAGACGATCATCAGGACGCCGACCAGGGCGACGATCGCGATCTTGCCGCCGTCGCTGGTGATGCCGAGGAGCAGCGAGACGAGGACGCCGGCGCCGGCCATCTGGGCGAGCAGGTAGAAGATCGAGACGACGATCGTGGAGGTGCCGGCGGCGGTGCGGACGGGGCGCTGGCGCATCCGGTAGGCGAGGACGTCGCCCATGGTGAAGCGGCCGGAGTTGCGCAGCGGTTCGGCGACCAGGAGCAGGGCGACGAGCCAGGCGACGAGGAAGCCGATGGAGTAGAGGAAGCCGTCGTAGCCGTAGAGGGCGATGGCGCCGCTGATGCCGAGGAAGGACGCGGCGGACATGTAGTCGCCGGAGATCGCGAGGCCGTTCTGGAAGCCGGTGAACTGGCCTCCGCCGGCGTAGAAGTCGGCGGCGCTGCGGGTCTGCCGGCCGGCCCAGACGGTGATGACGAGGGTGGCGACGACGAAGGCCCCGAACAGGGCCATGATCAGGGGCCGGTGCTCGGTGGTCGCGTTGCCGGCGGCGAGGAGGGCGGGGCTGCCGAGGTGGCTGCCGAGGGCGGTGCTCATGCGTCGGCCTCCGTGCGGGATTCCGTGCGGGATTCCATGTGCTGCTTGATGGCCTCGGCCTGCGGGTCGAGCCGGTTGGCGGCGTGCCGCGAGTAGAGCCAGGCGATGAGGAACGTGGTCGCGAACTGGGCCAGTCCGAGGACCAGGGCCACGTTGATGTTGCCGAAGACCTTGGTGCCCATGAAGCCGCCCGCGTAGTTGGAGAGCAGCACGTACAGCAGGTACCAGGCGGTGAAGGCGATCGTCAGGGGGAAGGCGAAGGAGCGGTAGGTGCGGCGCAGTTCGCCGAACTCGGCGCTCTGCTGGACCTCGACGAACTCCTCGGTGGTGGGGCCGGCGGGTGCGGCGGTCTCCACGCTGGTTCGGGGTGGCGGCGGTGCGTCGGTGGCCACGGAATCTCCTCGGGTTCCTTGTGTGCCGCGCGATCCTGGCGATTCGGGGGACGCAGGCGCGGTGGGCAGGGTCATGGGGCCTCGCTGGGGGTGGGGAGTGGGGGATTCCGGACCGGAACCCTTCCCCTGCTCAACGGCACGGAGCGCGCGGCGAAGTGGTTCACGTGAGTGTTTTTCCGGCCGCGGATCTTCATGAAGTCTTCTCAACTCATTGATGGGCGGGGAAGATCGGCGATAGCTTCACTCGTCATGCCCATGCCCGCGCGCAATCGGCGCCCGGGCGGTACAGACGGATGATGTGGAGAACCCATGGCTCATCTGGGATCGCGGCGCGGCCGAGTACTCGCTCTGCCGGCCGGTCTCGCGCTCACGGCCTCGCTCGGTTTCCTTCCGACCGGCGCCGCCTCCGCCGCGGAACTGTCCGACGCACCGGCGGCCGCCGTGGCCACGGACGGCCCGGAGCTGTCGTACGTCGTCAACATCGACAACAGCCCTTGGACGGGCGCGGCCGTGAAGAAGGCGATAGCCGCCGCGGGCGGCGAGGTGGTCGTGTCCTACGACCGGATCGGAGTGATCGTCGTCCACTCGCGCAACCCCGAGTTCGCGCGGGCGATCCGCCAGGTGCGTGGTGTGGTGTCGGCCGGCGCGACCCGTACGGCGCCGCTGTCCGCGCAGTCCGACGACACCGTCGACGAGGGCTCGCAGGAACTGACGCCGGCGGAGATCAAGGCCGCGGCGGCCGCCGCCACGGGCGATCAGGACCCGATGGAGCCCCTGCAGTGGGACCTGCCGGCCATCAAGGCCGACAAGGCGCACGAGAAGACCCTCGGCTCCAGGAACGTGACGGTCGGCATCATCGACACCGGTGTGGACGACACCCACCCGGATCTGGCGCCGAACTTCGACGCGGCCGCGTCCGCCAACTGCGTCAGCGGCAAGGCCGACACGACGCCGGGCTCGTGGCGTCCGAACCCGGGCGAGAGCGACCACGGCACGCACGTGGCCGGCACCATCGGCGCCGCCAAGAACGGCATCGGCGTCACCGGCATCGCGCCGGGCGTGAAGCTCGCCGGCATCAAGGTGGCCACCCCGGACGGCTTCTTCTACACCGAGGCCGTGGTCTGCGGCTTCATGTGGGCGGCCGAGCACGGCGTCGACATCACCAACAACAGCTACTACACCGACCCGTGGCTGTTCGCCTGCAAGACCGACGAGGACCAGAAGGCCCTCATCGAGGCGGTCACCCGCGCGACCCGCTACGCGGAGCGCAGGGGCACGGTCAACGTGGCGGCGGCCGGCAACTCGAAGTTCGACCTGGCGGCCGACACGATCACGGACACCACCAGCCCGAACGACACCACTCCGGGCACCCGTGACATCGACACCGCGCAGTGCTTCGACTACCCGTCGCAGCTGCCGGGCGTGGTGACGGTCTCCGCGACCGGCGCCAAGGGTCTCAAGGCGTCCTACTCCAACTACGGCATGGGCGTCATCGACGTCGCGGCGCCCGGCGGCGACCGCACCGAGTACCAGACCCCGGACGCCCCGGCGGTCAACGGCCGCATCCTGTCGACCACGGTCAACGGCGGCTACAACTACAAGGCCGGCACCTCGATGGCCTCGCCGCACGTGGCGGGTGTCCTCGCGCTCCTGAAGTCGACCCACCCGTACGCGAGCCCGGCGGCGCTGAAGGCTCTGCTGTACGCGCAGGCCGACGAGCACGCGTGCACCGACCCGTACGACATCGACGGCAACGGCACCGTCGACGCGGTGTGCGTGGAGGGCGCGGACAAGAAGAACGGCTTCTACGGGGCCGGCATCGTGAACGCGCTGGACGCGGTCCGCTGGTGACCGGTCTCGCCTGAGTGGAACCGCCCGTGGCACTGAGTGCCACGGGCGGTTCTATCGTGTGTCCATGGACAACACAGTGCGTACGGGTACGGAGTTGTTGTGGTCGGCCCTGGGCGGCGATCCCGTCCTGCTCGACCGGGTCGCGTACGGCGGCCCCTCGGGACTGCTTCCGGCCCGCCTGCCGGTGATGGATCTGGCACGGGCGACGGTCGCGGTGGCGGGGCTCGCGGCGGTGGAACGGGCCGGGCTTCCGGGTCCGGTGCGGGTGGACGACGGGGCGGTGGCGACGGCCTTCGTCAGCGAGCGGCATCTGCGGGTGGACGGGCGGGCGCCGGTGAACTTCGCGCCGCTGTCCCGGTTCTGGCGGGCGGCCGACGGCTGGGTCCGTACGCACGCCAACTACCCGCACCACAAAGCCGCGTTGCTCGCCGCTCTGAAGGCGCCCGATTCCGTGGAGGCGGTCGCGGCGGCGATCGGCGAGCGGAAGGCCGTCGAGATCGAGACGGCGGTGTACGGGGCCGGAGGCCTGGCCGTCGCCCTGCGCACGCCCGAGGAGTGGGCCGCGCACGAGCAGGGCCGGGAGGTGGCCGCGCGCCCGCTGCTGACCCGGGAGACGCTGGACGGGGCCGCACCGCCGCGGCGCGCGGGCCGCCCGCTGAGGGTGCTCGACCTGACCCGGGTCATCGCGGGCCCGGTCGCCACCCGGACGCTCGCGCTGCTCGGCGCGGACGTGCTGCGGATCGACCCGCCTGGCAACCCCGAGCTGCCGGACCAGCACGCCGACACGGACATCGGGAAGCGGACGGCGGCCCTGGACCTCGACAGCCCGTCGGACCGGCGTGCCTTCGGCGAACTCCTCGACGCGGCCGACGTGTTGGTGACCGGCTACCGGCCGGGCGCCCTCGACCGCCTCGACCTGCACCGGCCCGGCCTGGTGACCGCCCGGCTGTCGGCCTGGGGCGACTACGGGCCCTGGCGCGAACGGCGGGGCTTCGACAGCCTGGTGCAGGTGGCGACCGGCATCGCGGCCGTGGAGGGCTCGCGCTCCGGAGGGGAGGAAGCGCCTGAGCAGCAGCCGGGCGCGCTGCCCGCGCAGGCCCTGGACCACGGCACGGGCTATCTGCTCGCTGCGGCCGTGCTGCGCTCGCTGACCGAGCAGGACCGGGACGGCGGCACCCGGCTCGTACGGCTGGCCCTCGCGCAGACCGGCCACTGGCTGACGCACACGCTCCCCCGGTACGAGCCGGAGCGCCACCTCACGGAGACCGACGGACCCCTCGGCCGGCTGCGGCACGCGCTCTCGCCGGTGGCGTACGAGGGCGGCCCGGCGGGCTGGTCGCGCCCGCCGGGCATCGCCGGGGCCGACACCCCGGAGTGGCTTCCGCTCAGGGCTTGACGAGGACCTTGAGGGCGGTGCGCTCGTCCATCGCGCGGTAGCCGCCGGGGACGCCGTCCAGGTCCACGGTCAGGTCGAAGACCGGGGAGGGGTCGATCGTCCCGTCGAGGACGTCCGGGAGCAGCTCGGGGATGTACGCCCGGACCGGGGCGACGCCGCCGCGCAGGGCGATGTTCCGGTCGAACATGACGGACAGGTCGAGGCCGGTGCCGGAGCCGTGCGGGACGCCGACGTAGCCGATGGAGCCGCCGTCGCGGGTGATGTTCACGGCGGTGCGCATGGACTGCTCGGTGCCGACCGCCTCGATGACGGCGTGGGCGCCCTGACCGCCGGTGAGTTCGCGGACGGCGGCCTCGGCGGCCTCGCCGCGCTCGGCGACGACGTCGGTGGCGCCGAAGGTGCGGGCGATGTCCGTACGGGCGGTGTGCCGGCCGAGGGCGATGATCCGCTCGGCGCCGAGCCGCTTGGCGGCGAGGACTCCGCACAGGCCGACGGCGCCGTCGCCGACGACGGCGACCGTGCCGCCCTTCCGGACGCCCGCGCCGAGGGCGGCGTGGTGGCCGGTGCCCATGACGTCGGAGAGCGCGAGCAGCGCGGTGAGCAGGTGGTCGTCGGAGGCGGCCTCGGCGGGCAGCTTGACGAGGGTGCCGTCGGCGTACGGGACGCGGACGGCCTCGCCCTGGCCGCCGTCGGAGCCGACGGAGCCCCAGAAGCCGCCGTTGGGGCAGGAGGTGTGGAGGCCCTCGGCGCAGTACTCGCAGCTGCCGTCGGACCAGACGAAGGGGGCGACGACGAGGTCCCCGGTGCGGAAGTCACGGACGTCCGCGCCCACCTCCTCGACCAGGCCGAGGAACTCGTGGCCGATGCGCTGTCCGGGCTGCCGGGCGGACTCGCCGCGGTAGGCCCACAGGTCGCTGCCGCAGATGCAGGCGCGCACCACGCGGACGACGACGTCCGTGGACTGCTTGATCACGGGGTCGGGCACGTCCGCCACGCGCATGTCGAAGGGGGCGTGGATGGTGGTGGCGCGCATGGGGGACGTTCCTTGCTTCAGGTGCTGCTGGGTTCCAGCCTTGTACGACATTCACCGTACATCGCGCTCGCGCGCAGGGTTCCCTCCGTGAGCAGGTACTGCGCCGCGATGTAGGTCAGCATGACCCAGAAGTCGGGCGCGGGCAGCTGGGGCCGGTCGGCGATGCCGGTGGCGATGAGGGTGTCGGACAGCAGGAAGAGGGCGCCGCCGATGCCGGTCATGACGCCGAGGGAGCTCGACCGGTAGGCCATCGCGGTGAGCAGCAGCGAGTAGCCGGCGACGGGGACGCGCAGGCCGTCCGGAAGGCCGGGCCAGAGCGCGGTCACGGTGACGCCGAGGACGACGCCGTAGACCAGGCCGAGCAGCGGGGACGTACGCCTGCGGCCGAAGAGAAACAGATAGCAGAGGTGTCCGGCGGCGAAACAGCCCATGCCGACGAGGAAGGCCCCGTCGGCGTCGGCCATCAGGAACACGTCGCCGGCCCAGCCGCAGAGCAGGGCGGCGAGCAGCGGCTTCGGCGCGCTCCTGGTGGCGGCGTACGCGGCGAGCAGCGGCATCAGGAGCGGTTTGGCGACCTGGTGGCCGGCGTGGACCCCGGCGAGCAGGGAACCGAGGTCGACGAGGGCCGCGAGCAGGAAAGCGACCAGAAGGCCCCGTGAGAGGCGGCTCATGCGGCCGCCTCCGGCGCGACGCTGCCCTGGGCCTCGGGCCCCGAAGGCTCCGGCCCCGGCTCCGGCTCCGGTCCCGGTCCCGGTCCCGGTTGCCAGCCCGGACCGCGGAACACCCGCCCGGCCCGCTCGCGCCAGCTGCTCGCGGACCTGAGGTCGCGGGCGATGGCGGCGTACTCGTGGGTGGCGACGCGCAGCGGGTTGTAGGTGGTGATGTTCTTGGTGAGCCCGTAGACGGGCTGCTCGGTCTCGGGGACGAAGGAGCCGAACAGGCGGTCCCAGACGATGAGGATGCCGCCGAAGTTGCGGTCCAGGTAGCCGCCCTGGGAGGCGTGGTGGACCCGGTGGTGCGAGGGCGTGTTGAGCACGTACTCGAAGGGGCGGGGCAGCCGGTCGATCCGCTCGGTGTGGATCCAGAACTGGTAGACGAGGCTCACCGAGGAGCAGAACGCCACGGCCGCCGGGTGCACGCCGAGCGCGATCATCGGCAGATAGAACGGCCAGGACGTGAGACCGGTCCAGGGCTGGCGCAGCGCGGTGCTGAGGTTGAACTTGCGGCTGCTGTGGTGGACCACGTGGCTGGCCCACAGGATGCGGATGACGTGGTGGCCGCGGTGCTGCCAGTAGTAGCAGAGGTCCTGCGCGAGCAGCATCAGGAGGATCGTCCACCACAGCACGGGCACGCGCAGCGGCGTCAGCTCGTACACGGCGGTGTAGATCGCGACGACCGGGATCTTCCACAGCGCGTCGAAGAAGAGACTGCCGAGCCCCATCCCGATGCTGGTGGCGGCGTCCTTCGCCTCGTATCCGGCGGCGTCGTCGTCCGGGTGGAGCCGGTAGCTGACCATCTCGACGACGGTGAGCAGGACGAACGCCGGTATGGACCAGAGCACGACATCGGGCAGGTTCGGCATGCCGATGACGGTAGAGGCGGGGCGAGGCCACGCCTAGATGTCTTTACCAACAAGTAAGTAAGACCGGATGTCAGCAAGCTTTGGCGCCTTCCGGCAACACGCACGCGTGCAGTCCCTCAGACCCCCGCCGCACCGAGGAGCGACCCCGCCGCGTACGTCACCCCCATCGCCAGCGCGCCGCCCGCGACATTGCGGACGATGGCGCGCGAGGGCGGGGCGGCGCCGAGGCGGGCGGAGGACCAGCCCGTGAGGGTGAGGGCGGCGAGGACCGAGACCACGGTGATCCAGAGGCGGTGGTCGGCCGGCGGCAGCACGATCGCGAGGAGCGGGAGCAGGGCGCCGACCGTGAAGGCCAGGAAGCTGGCACCGGCCGCGTGCCAGGGGTTGGTGAGCGCGTCGGGGTCGATGCCCAGCTCCACGCGCGCGTGCGCCCGCAGGGCGTCGCGCTCGGTGAGCTGGGCGGCGGCCTCGCGGGCGATGTCCGGGCTGAGCCCGCGCCGGGCGAGCAGTTCGGTGAGCTCGGCGAGCTCGGCCTCCGGCTCCTCCCGCAGCTCGCGGCGCTCCTGGGCGAGCGCGGCCTTCTCGGAGTCGCGCTGCGTGGAGACGGAGACGTACTCCCCCGCCGCCATCGACATGGAGCCGGCCAGCAGTCCGGCGAGGCCGGCGGTGAGCAGGGCGTCCCGGGATTCGGTGGCGCCGGCGACGCCGACGACGAGGCCGGCGGTGGAGACGACTCCGTCGTTGGCGCCGAGCACGGCGGCCCGGAGCCAGTTGAGCCGGGAGCCGAGGCCGCCGCCGTGGGCCTCGTCGTGTGCGGGGACGTGTGCGGGTGCGTCGGTCACCCCAGGAGGGTCGCACTCCGCACCCCACCGGCCGCGCACCGACCCGCCTTTCGCGAAAGCGGCGGCCTGCTCGGCCGAGGGTCCGCCAACTCGGCCGCGGGCGGGCGGGAGTGGGGCGCGGGGGTGGCCGCCGGCGCGGGGTGAGCGAACTCCGTACGAAAGGATCCGGCCATCGAAACGGACACCGCGCGCGGGAGTGTCCGTCGCGGCCCGTATTCTCAGTGACCGTGCTTGACGACCGTACGACAGCAGCGACGTGGCCGACCGCGTACCCGCAGGGGTACGCGGTCGTCGACGTGGAGACCACCGGCCTCGCCCGCGACGACCGGATAGTGTCGGCTGCCGTCTACCGGCTCGACGCCCAGGGCAATGTCGAGGACCACTGGTACACCCTGGTCAACCCGCAGCGGGATCCCGGCCCGGTGTGGATCCACGGGCTCACCAGCGACATGCTCGAAGGCGCGCCGCTGTTCCCGGAGATCGCCGAGGAGTTCTCGGCCCGCCTGGACGGCCGGGTGCTCGTCGCGCACAACGCGATGTTCGACTGGCAGATGATCGCCCGCGAGTACGCGCGCGCCGAGGCCACCGCGCCGGTGCGGCAGCGGCTGTGCACCATCGCGCTGTCGAAGGAGCTCGCGCTGCCGCTGCCGAATCACAAGCTGGAGTCGCTCGCCGCGCACTTCGGCGTGGTGCAGCAGCGCGCGCACAACGCGCTCGACGACGCGCGGGTGCTCGCGGAGGCGTTCCGCCCGAGCCTGCACGCGGCCGCCGAGCGGAACGTACGGCTCCCGCTCCTGGAGTGCCGCCCGCTGACCGAGTGGGCCTCGGCGCCCGCGCAGCCGCGGATCGGCTACCAGGCCTCGTACCGTGCGAACAGCTGGCGCCCGTCCAGGAAGCGCCCCGCCTGCCCGTATCCGAACCCCGGACGCTACTCGTCCGACGCTCCGCTCAAGCAGGGCATGCGGGTGGCGTTCTCCGGCGACACCTCGATCGACCGTGAGCTCCTCGAGGACCGCACGGTCGAGGCCGGGCTGCACGTGGCGAGCAGTGTGTCGCGGCTCACCAGTCTGCTCGTCACCAACGACCCGGACTCCGCCACCGGCAAGACCCTCAAGGCCAGGTCGTTCGGCACGCCGATCGTCGACGAGGCCGCCTACACCCAGCTGCTGCGGGACGTCGCCCCGGCAGACGAGTGACGGACGTGCGGGTGACGGCACACGGGTGACGGCCCGGCGCGGGCCGGGCGCGCCGCCCGACCTTCGCCCGTCCGTGGCCCCACCCTGTGGCGCATGGCACGTTGTGAGGTTTGCGGAAACGACTACGGCATGGCCTTCGAGGTGCACGCGCAGGGCGCGGTGCATGTCTTCGACTGCTTCGCCTGCGCCATCCACCGCATGGCACCCATCTGCGAGCACTGCCGGGTCCAGATCATCGGCCAGGGCGTCGAGGTCGAGGGCAGCTGGTACTGCGGGGGCCACTGCGCCCGCGCGGAGGGGAGGGTGGGCATCATCGACAAGGTGTGACGAAACGATCCCCTCCCCCTCCGGCACCCGCCGCGAGGGGGCCACGGGTGACACGGTACGGTCGATCGCGTGTACCGCTTCCTGTTGTCCCGGCAGTGGGTGATCCTCACCCTCGTGGCCCTCGTCCTCATCCCCGTGATGATCGAGCTGGGCTTCTGGCAGTTCCACCGGCACGAGCACCGGGTCGCCCAGAACGCCCTGATCGCGGACAACCTGGTGGCGAAGCCCGTCCCGGTCGAGAGCGTCACCTCCCCCGGGCACACCGTGCCGCGCGCCGACTACTGGCGGCGGGTGAGCGCCACCGGCACCTTCGACCCCGCGCGCGAGGTCGTGGTGCGCCGCCGCACCTCGGCCGACGACCAGGTCGGCGTGCACGTGCTGACCCCGCTGGTCCTGAAGGACGGCAGGGTCGTCATGGTCAACCGGGGCTGGGTCCCGGCCGCCGCCGACCAGCGGTCCTACCCGGACGTGCCGCCCGCCCCGAAGGGCGAGATCACGGTCACCGGCCGGCTGATGGCCGACGAGACCACCGGCGCCAGCGGCATCAAGGACCTCAAGGGCCTGCCGGACCGTCAGGTCATGCTGATCAACAGCGCGCAGCAGGCCGCCCTGCAGGGCCGCACGGTGCTCGGCGGCTACATCGAGCAGACCGCGCCGGTGCCGGCCGGGGACTCGCCCGAGCTGATCGAGGAGCCGGACCACGAGTCGATCGGCCCGCACATGGCGTACGCGATCCAGTGGTGGCTGTTCGCGGGCGGCGTGCCGGTCGGCTGGTTCATCCTGGTGCGGCGCGAGAAGCGCGACCGGGCGGCGGCGGCCGCCGCCGCAGAGACCGAGGCGGCGGAGGGGACTCCCGAGCCGACCGAGCCGACCGAGCCGGCCGGGGCGACCGCCTGAGCCGGCCGACCACCGCCCGGCCCGAGTGACCGACGCCTCACCGCCGATCGCCGGTCGGCGCTGATTGACCGTCCTCGCTTCCGGGAACAGCCCAAAGCGTGACGCAACGTATCGACGACTACGCCCTGATCGGCGATCTGCAGACCGCCGCGCTCGTCGGCCGCGACGGGTCGGTCGACTGGCTGTGTCTGCCCCGCTTCGACTCCGCCGCGTGCTTCGCCGCCCTCCTCGGCGACGAGGACAACGGGCACTGGCGGATCGCTCCCAAGGGCGCCACCACCTGCACGAGTCGCCGGTACGCCGAGAACAGCCTGGTCCTGGAGACCACCTGGGAGACCCGTACGGGCACGGTCAGGGTCACCGACTTCATGCCGCAGCGGGACAGGGCCCCCGACCTCATGCGGATCGTGGAGGGCGTCAGCGGGAGCGTCGAGATGAGCTCCGTGCTGCGGCTGCGCTTCGACTACGGCTCGATCGTGCCGTGGGTGCGCCGCGCCGACGGGCACCGGGTGGCGATCGCCGGGCCCGACTCGGTGTGGCTGCGCAGCGAGCCGCCGGTGAAGACCTGGGGCCAGCAGTTCTCGACCTGCTCCTCCTTCACCGTCGGCGCGGGCGAGAAGGTGGCCTTCGTGCTCACCTGGCACCCCTCCCACGAACCGCGCCCCGCGCTCGTCGACCCCTTCGAGGCCCTGGAGCAGTCGCTCGCCGACTGGCGGGCGTGGGCCGCCCGCTGCACGTACGACGGCCCGTACCGGGACATCGTGGTGCGCTCCCTGATCACCCTGAAGGCACTCACCTACGCCCCCACCGGCGGCATCGTCGCCGCGCCCACGACCTCCCTGCCCGAGGAGCTCGGCGGGGTGCGCAACTGGGACTACCGGGCCTGCTGGCTGCGCGACTCCTCGCTCACCCTCGGCGCGCTGCTGTCCGCCGGCTACGCCGAGGAGGCGGCGGCCTGGCGGGACTGGCTGCTGCGCGCGGTGGCCGGCGACCCGGCCGACCTCCAGATCATGTACGGGCCGGCGGGCGAGCGCCGGCTGGCCGAGACGACCCTGCCCTGGCTGCGCGGCTACGCCGACTCGGCACCCGTACGCACCGGGAACGCGGCCGTCGACCAGCTCCAGCTCGATGTGTACGGCGAGGTGCTCGACTCGCTGTGCCGGGCCCGGGAGGCCGGCATCCCGGCCCAGCGGCACGCCTGGAACCTCCAGCTGAGCCTGCTCGGCTTCCTGGAGTCGACCTGGCGCGAGCCCGACGAGGGCCTGTGGGAGGTGCGCGGCCCGCGCCGGCACTTCGTGCACTCCAAGGTGATGTGCTGGGTGGCGGCCGACCGGGCGGTGCGCGCCCTGGAGGACGACCCGTCGCTGCCGGGGGACGCGGCGCGCTGGCGGGCGATGCGCGACGAGATCCACGCGGAGGTGTGCGCGAAGGGCTTCGACCCGGAGCGGAACACCTTCACGCAGGCGTACGGCTCGCGCGCGCTCGACGCGGCGACGCTGCTCATCCCGCGGGTGGGCTTCCTGCCGCCGGACGACCCGCGGGTGGTGGGCACGGTCGACGCGGTACGGGCGGAGCTGACGCACGGCGGCTTCGTGCGCCGCTACTCGACGGAGGGCACCTCGGCCTCGGTCGACGGACTGCCGGGTCAGGAGGGCACCTTCCTGGTGTGCTCGTTCTGGCTGGCGGACGCGCTACGGATGACCGGGCGCGTGAAGGAGGCCCGGGAGCTGTTCGGCCGGCTGGCCGGGCTGTGCAGCGACGTGGGGCTGCTCGCGGAGGAGTACGACCCGGTGACGGGCCGCCAGCTGGGGAACTTCCCGCAGGCCTTCAGCCACATCGGTCTGGTGGGCACCGCCCTCGAACTGGCCGCCGAGGAGGAGCAGGCGGCAGGATAGGCCCATGGATCTTGGACTGAAGGACCGTGTGTACGTGGTGACCGGCGCGACCCGCGGGCTCGGCCGGGCCTCGGCCGAGGCGCTGCTCGCGGAGGGCGCGAAGGTGCTGGTCACCGGACGCGAGGAAGGGACGGTCGCGGAGGCGGCGCGGGAGCTGGGTCCGGGCGCGGCGGGTGTGGCCGCCGACAACTCCGACCCGGGCACCCCGGACCGGCTGATCGCCGAGGCGCGGTCGCGGTTCGGCGGCTTCGACGGCGTGCTGATCAGCGTGGGCGGCCCGGCGCCGGGCTTCGCCGTGGACAACACGGACGAGGAGTGGGCGGCGGCCTTCGGCACGGTGTTCCTGGGCGCGGTGCGGATGGCCCGGGCGGCGGCGGACACGCTGCCGGAGGGCGGGGTCATCGGCTTCGTGCTCTCGGGTTCGGTGCACGAGCCGATCCCCGGTCTGACCATCTCGAACGGTCTGCGGCCCGGGCTCGCCGGTTTCGCCAAGTCCCTCGCCAACGACCTGGGCCCGCGCGGCATCCGGGTGGTCGGGCTGCTGCCGAGCCGGATCGACACCGACCGGGTGCGCCAGCTGGACGCGATGTCCGGGGACGCGGACGCCTCCCGCGCGGCGCACGAGGCGACGATCCCGCTGCGCCGCTACGGCACCCCCGAGGAGTTCGGCCGCACGGCCGCGTTCCTGCTCTCGCCGGCCGCCTCGTACCTCACGGGCGTGATGCTGCCGGTGGACGGCGGCGCGCGCAGCGGCTTCTAGCGCTCTGAGGCATCGTCAGGACACCCGGCGCGCACGGTGCTTGACCGCGCGCAGCCGGGCCTCGGTGGGCAGGGCCGGCAGGCCGGTGGAGGTACGGGCGTTGCCGAGGGCCTCGGCCGACAGGGCGGTCAGGGCGTCGGCCGGGGAGGCGTAGGCCTCCAGGAGCAGGGCGACCCGCGTGCGGGGCGCGGCACGGCGGCCGGTGAGCGCGACCCTGGCCCGGGCGACACCCTCCTGGGCTCGCGCCTCCGCCTCCATGACGGCCTCCAGGGCCCGGCCGCGCAGCACGGCCTCCTCGCCGTCGCCGGTGTCGACGAGGACCTCGCGGAGCCGGGCCCGGCGGAACTGGGCGATCAGCCACCACAGGGCGAGCAGCACGACGAGCCCGAGCAGGGCGATGACCGTCGGCCACCACCAGCTCTCGGCCCGCCAGTGCTGCCGCTCGGAGCGGCTGAGCAGCACGTCGCCGGGGCCCGACCAGGGCCGCCAGGACGGCAGGCCGCCCACGTCGAGCGCGGCCGGCAGCACGGCCGCACCGCCGACGACGAGCAGCAGCCCCACGAGGGCGAGCACGGTCCGGTTGACGCGCCGGAGCACCACGGCCACCGGGTCACCCCTTCCTGGGCGGCCGGGCCACCCGTACGGTCAGGGCCGGCGGGTGGGCGAGCCCCAGTTCGTCGATGCCGCCGGTGAGGACGGTCTCCAGGTCGGCGCGGACCTCGTCGAGTTCGCGGAAGTGGGAGACGGCCCGGACGCCGACCTTGGCGCGGCCCATCCTGACCCGTACGGACCGCACGCCGGACACCTCCATGGCGCGGTCGCGCAGCGCGAGGGCGGCGGCCTCCCGGTCGAGTCCGGCGCGTAGGTCGGTGTGTTCCCGGCGCATGGGGAGGATGGCCCGCAGGCCCGGGGTGAGGGCGAGGACGAGCAGCCAGGCGCCGAGGGCGACGGCGACGGCCGCGCCGGTGATCACCCAGGTGTCGTCCAGGGGGCGGGTGGCGAGGTCGTCGGCGAGGGAGCGGCGCCAGGCCATGGCGGAGCGCTCGGCGCGGACGGCGGCGACGTCGTAGAGGAGCAGTCCGGCGCCGCCGAGCAGGACGGCGGCGAGGACGGCGGCGGGGATGCGCCGTACGGACCAGAAGCGGCGTACGGGCGGGCCGTGGTGATCGCCGCCGGGGGCCGGGGTGTCCTTCTCCAGGCCGGGCAGGTTCCCGGGCCCGGCGGGCCCCTCCGGCCCCGGCCGTTCCCCGGGCCGTTCGCCCTGCCGGTCCCCCGGCTGGCCCTCCGACCGTTCCCCCGGTCGGTTCTCCGGCACCGGGCCGCCGTCCTCAGGCCCGTGCGCCGGTCCGTGCGCCGGTCCGTGCTCCGGTCTCTCCTCCGGTCCGGTGCTCATTTCAGCCGCCCCCGTTTCCGGTCGTGCGCGGTGTGCGCCGAGTGGAGGCGTTCGACGTGCACGGTGACCTCGTGGACCTCGATGCCGGCGAGGGTCTCGACCCGGTGCCGGACCCGGCCGCGCACGGCGCCGCACTGCCGGCCCAGATCGGAGGGGTAGTCGAGTTCGAGGCTGACCGACACCCGGGCGACGTCCCGGTGGACGACCACCGAGGCGTGCGGCGGGTGCCCTTCCTTCGGTACGGAGGTCAGCGCCTCCCGGGCCGCCTGGGCCGCGATCTTGGCGACCACCCGGTCGGCGATCGTGGTCGCGCCCCGGGCGGCCGCACCGACCCGGTCCGTCCGCTGTTCGAGCAGGTCCGGCACCCGGGTCACCGCCGCCGGTCGCCGCGCTCGCGGCTCCGGAAGAAGTCGCCGGGCTCCAGGTCCCCGTCGAGGAACCGGCCCACCACGAACCCGACCGCGCCGAGGGCGGCGACCAGGACGAACGCGCCGAAGCCGCCGAAGTACCCGGCGAAGCCGAGCGCCATGCCGGCCACCAGGCCGACCACCGCCATGCTCATGCTTGACCCCTTCCGCCGTGCCGGCCGCGGCTACTGGAGCCGGGTCTCCGGCTCCTCTTCCTCTTCGTCCGGCAGCTTGACGTCGCTGACGGCGATGTTGACCTCGACGACCTCCAGGCCGGTCATGCGCTCGACGGCGGCGATGACGTTCTCGCGCACCGCGCCGGCGACGTCGGCGATGGAGACGCCGTAGTCGACGACGATCTCCAGGTCGAGCGCGGTCTGCACCTCGCCGACCTCGGCCTTGACGCCGCGGGTCGCGCCGCTGGACTTGCCGCCCCCGCCGGGCACCCGCTCGCGGACGGCGCCGAGGGTGCGGGAGAAACCGCTGCCCATGGCGTGGACGCCGACGACATCGCGGGCGGCGAGCCCGGCGATCTTCTCGACGACGCCGTCGGCGATGGTGGTACGGCCCCGGGACGCGGGGTCGCCGCCGCCGCGCTTGGTCACCGGGTTCTGCTGGTCGGAGTGCGCGTTGTCAGCCATCGCGACCCGTCCCTTCCGTGAGGCTTTGCCTTGTTCACTCACATTCGCCCACATTAAGGCGACCTGCCCGGTATCGCGCCGGGGATGCGGCAGGCTGGGGCCATGACGACGGACCGGTTGTTGCCGCTCGGCGAGGCGGCGGACGGCGCATGGATCGCGGAGCGGGCGGTACGGGCCGCGCTCCTGGACGCTGCCCGAGGGGTACGGGGCGTGGTGCCGGAGCCGCCGCGGTTCCGGCTCGCGGACGCCGCCGGCGGCGTCCCCTTCCCCGTACCGCCGGGTGGGCTGCCGCCCGGGCCGCTGCGGGTGTCGCTGGCCCTCGCGGCGCTGCCGGGGCGCCCGCTGCCGGAGCTCACGGACCGGCTGCGGGCCGCGCTGCTCCGTACGGCGGAGGAGTCCCTGGGCCTGGTGGTGGCGGAGGTGGATCTCCGGGTGACGGAGCTCCTCGACGCGGCGCCGAATTCCCCGGCCCCGACTGCGCCGCCCGGGCGAACCTCCCCGCCCGCCCCCGACGACCCGGCCGCGCTCGCCGCCCTCGCGGCCCCGGGCGTGGCGGCCCTGACCGATGTCTTCGGCCCGCCGGTGCAGCACCTTCCGGGTGCCGGTCTGAGGGTCGAGGTCGCGGTGACGGCGGGCCACCGGGCCCTGGACACGGCGCGTGCCCTGCGCACGGCCGTGACCGCCGCCGCCCCGGGGGCGACGACGGTCACGGTGGTGGTGTCGGAGCTGCGGTGAGACCGCGTCCGGCGGCTCAGTCGCCGAGGCCCGCCAGGTCGCGCAGGCGGCGGCCCTGGGCGGCGCGCTCGGCGGCGCGCTGCTCCTCGTACGAGCGGCCGGAGACGCCCTGGAGCAGCGCCTTGGTCTCGATGACCGCGGAGCGCGGTGCGGCGAGCAGCGCGGCGCTGAGGTCCCGTACCGCGCCGTCGAGCTCGGCGGCGGGCACGGCGATGTTGGCCAGGCCGATGCGCTCGGCCTCCTCGGCGTGGACGAACCGGCCGGTCGCGCAGATCTCCAGCGCGCGGGCGTAACCCACGAGGGAGACCAGGGGGTGCGTGCCGGTGAGGTCAGGGACCAGGCCCAGGCTGGTCTCGCGCATGGCGAACTGCACGTCGTCGGCGACGATCCGCAGGTCGCACGCGAGCGCGAGCTGGAAACCGGCGCCGATGGCGTGGCCCTGGACGGCCGCGATCGACACGAGGTCGCTGCGGCGCCACCAGGTGAACGCCTCCTGGTACTCGGCGATGAGCACGTCGAGGTCCGCCTCGGACCCGCGCGCCATGTCAAGGAAGGACGGCTCTCCGTCGAAGCCCTCGGGCGTGAACGCCTGCCGGTCGAGTCCGGCGGAGAAGGACTGGCCCTCTCCGCGCAGCACCACGATCCGGACGCTGCCCGGGAGTGACCGCCCGGCCTCCGTCAACGCCCGCCACAGAGCGGGAGACTGGGCGTTGCGCTTCGCCGGGTTGGTCAGGGTCACCGTGGCGACGGCGTCCTCGACGGTGAGCCGTACACCGTCCTTGTCGAAAACGAGCTCGTTGAGCTCGGAGTCGTCGAGCGAAGTCATGGGGCGCCTCCGGTTCCGGGTGCAGCACTGCGGCACTGTCGTGTCAGATGCTAAGTGACTGCACAGTAACCACCCGGCCGGCCGCAGGGCCGACCGGGTGGCCACCGAAAGACCCGGTGGACCGATCGAGCCGCCCCGATGTCAGGCCGAGGCCGCCTTCTTGCCCCGTGTCGCTCCGCCGCGTCCACGCAGCGTGACTCCGGACTCGCTGAGCATCCGGTGGACGAATCCGTAGGAGCGGCCGGTTTCCTCGGCCAGCGCCCGGATGCTCGCACCGGAGTCGTACTTCTTCTTCAGGTCTGCCGCGAGCTTGTCGCGCGCGGCGCCGGTCACCCGGCTGCCCTTCTTCAGAGTCTCGGCCACCCGTGCCTCCTCATGGGAAGTGCGCTCTGGACTTCTCATGATCACCCCTCTCGGACGTCCTGGCCACCCATTCGACAAGGTCCGTGCCAAGAGCTTGCGCCGAGCGGCGCGGACCGTCACGAACGGAGTTGATCGTTCCGCACACTCCGGAACCGGCTCCGGGACGGCCCCCACCGCGAAGTGCCAGGTCAGAGCGGCCATACGGAGGTCAAACGGAAAAGAGAGCGGCGCGGGCCCTGCCGGAAGGATTCCGCAGGGCCCGCGCCGAAGGTACGAGACGCTCTCACTCAGATGATGGATCACCCATGAGCCGAATGATCCAGTACGGCGGGTCAGGCCGGGTCGGGCCAGGGCTGCTACGCCAGGGCGACCAGGTCCGCGTAGTCCGCGCCCCACAGGTCCTCGACGCCGTCCGGGAGCAGGATGATCCGCTCCGGGTCGAGCGCCTCGACGGCGCCCTCGTCGTGGGTGACGAGCACGACCGCGCCCTTGTAGGTGCGCAGCGCGCCGAGGATCTCCTCGCGGCTGGCCGGGTCGAGGTTGTTGGTGGGCTCGTCGAGGAGCAGCACGTTCGCCGAGGAGACGACCAGGGTCGCGAGCGCCAGACGGGTCTTCTCGCCGCCGGAGAGCACCCCGGCCGGCTTGTCGACGTCGTCGCCGGAGAACAGGAAGGAGCCGAGCACCTTGCGCACCTCGACCAGGTCGAGGTCGGGGGCGGCGGAGCGCATGTTCTCCAGGACCGTGCGCCCGGGGTCGAGGGTCTCGTGCTCCTGGGCGTAGTAGCCGAGCTTGAGGCCGTGGCCCGGGGTGACCTCGCCGGTGTCGGGCTGCTCGACGCCGCCGAGGAGGCGGAGGAGGGTGGTCTTGCCCGCACCGTTGAGGCCGAGGATGACGACCCGGGAGCCCTTGTCGATGGCGAGGTTCACGTCGGTGAAGATTTCGAGGGAACCGTACGACTTGGACAGGCCCTCCGCGGTGAGCGGGGTCCGGCCGCAGGGCGCGGGCTCCGGGAAGCGCAGCTTGGCGACCTTGTCGGTGGCCCGGACCGCCTCAAGGCCGGACAGCAGGCGCTCGGCGCGCTTGGCCATGTTCTGCGCGGCGACGGTCTTGGTGGCCTTGGCGCGCATCTTGTCGGCCTGCGAGTTGAGCGCGGCGGCCTTCTTCTCGGCGTTCTGGCGCTCGCGGCGGCGGCGCTTCTCGTCGGCCTCGCGCTGCTGCTGGTAGAGCTTCCAGCCCATGTTGTAGACGTCGATGACCGAGCGGTTGGCGTCCAGGTAGAAGACCTTGTTCACGACGGTCTCGACCAGGTCGACGTCGTGGGAGATGACGATGAAGCCGCCGCGGTAGGTCTTGAGGTAGTCGCGCAGCCAGACGATCGAGTCGGCGTCGAGGTGGTTGGTGGGCTCGTCGAGGAGCAGGGTGTCCGCGTCGGAGAAGAGGATGCGGGCGAGCTCGATCCGGCGGCGCTGACCGCCGGAGAGGGTGTGCAGCGGCTGGCCGAGGACCCGGTCGGGCAGGCCGAGCGCGGCGGCGATGGTGGCGGCCTCGGCCTCGGCGGCGTACCCGCCCTTGGTGAGGAACTCGGTCTCCTGGCGCTCGTACTGCCTGAGGGCCTTCTCGCGGGTGGCGCCGGAGCCGGTGGCGATGCGCTCCTCGTTCTGGCGCATCTTGCGCAGCAGGACGTCGAGGCCGCGGGCGGACAGCACGCGGTCGCGGGCGAGCACGTCGAGGTCGCCGGTGCGCGGGTCCTGCGGGAGGTAGCCGACCTCGCCGGAGGAGGTGATGGTGCCGGCGGCGGGCTGGCCCTCGCCGGCCAGGCACTTGGTGAGCGTGGTCTTGCCCGCTCCGTTGCGGCCGACGAGACCGATGCGGTCGCCCTTGGCGACACGGAAGGAAGCGTTCTCGATGAGGACTCGGGCGCCGGCGCGCAGCTCGATGCCGGAAGCGGTGATCACGGACAGACTCCAGGGCGGTGGGAAACGGCGGAAGGACGGCTGAGCGGAGCTTCGACGCCGCTAATGCACGGGGAGAATGGCCATGCGGCCAGTCTAACGGGCGCCTGCAACTGCTTTTCGGCCATGCGACCTACCTCACATGCCTCACAAAAGGGGTGAGGCTCTCCTGGCCTGCCGATACTCGGCAGAGACGGAGACGTGGAGGGCGGTGGGCATGCAGTTCGACGACGACGCCGATCTGGACACATCGGAGGTCAAGGACGTCCGCGGCAGCCGCATTCCCGGCGGCCGGGCCACGGTCGGCGGCGGCATCGCGGGCGTCATCGCCCTGATCCTCGGCCTGCTCTTCGGGGTCGGCCCCGATCAGCTCGGTCTGTCCTCCGGCGGCGACGAACCGGCCGCCACCGTCTCCTCCGCGGCCCAGGTGCAGCAGACCTGCCGCACCGGCGCGGACGCGAACACCCGCGAGGACTGCCGGATCGTGGCCGTCGTCAACAGCGTGCAGGACTACTGGCGCGCCGAGTACGCCCGCCGCGGCGGGAACTACGGCACCGCCCCGACCGTCATGTTCACCCGGCAAGTCCCCACCGCCTGCGGCCAGGCCGGCTCGGCGGTCGGCCCCTTCTACTGCCCCGGCGACCGGCAGGTCTATCTCGACCTGGGCTTCTTCGACGAGCTGCGCACCACGTTCGGCTCGACCGGCGGGCCCTTCGCACAGGCCTATGTGGTGGCGCACGAGTACGGGCACCACGTCCAGAACCTGATGGGCACCCTGGCCCGCGCCCAGGACGGCCGGACGGGCGCGAACTCCAACGCGGTGAAGGTCGAGCTCCAGGCCGACTGCTACGCCGGGGTCTGGGCCCGGCACGCGACCACCACGCCCGACGAGAAGACGGGCCGCCCGCTGCTCACCCGGCTGACCGACGAGGACATCCGCGACGGCCTGGATGCGGCGGCGGCGGTCGGCGACGACCGCATCCAGGAGCGCTTCCAGGGCCGCGTCACCCCGGAGAACTGGACCCACGGCTCGGCCGCGCAGCGGCAGCAGTGGTTCTACCAGGGCTATCGCACCGGCGACATGGCGCAGTGCAACACCTTCCGATGAGCAGGGCCGAAATGGAGGCGATCACCGTGGCGGACGCACCCGACATCTGTCCGACGCTGCTGTACGAGGACGCGAAGGCGGCGATCGCGCAGCTCACCGAGGCCTTCGGCTTCACCGCCGACGCCGTGCACGAGGGCGAGGACGGGCGTGTGGTGCACGCCGAGCTGTCCTACGGCAACGGCATGGTGATGCTGGGCAGCAAGGGCACCGGCAGCGTCTTCGACCGGTCGATGAGCGGCGCCGGGCCGGTCGGCGTGTACGTGCGCGTCGCCGACGTGGACGCGCACCACGCGCGCGCGGTCGCGGCCGGCGCCGAGATCCTGATGCCGCCGACCGACCAGGACTACGGCTCCCGGGACTACCTGGCCCGGGACACCGGGGGCAACGTCTGGAGCTTCGGGACGTACGCCCCCGGCGCGGCCGGCTAGGGCCCGTCCGGAGAGGCCCTGGGGCCTGCTAGGACCCGCCGGTGTGGACCTGGAAGGCGGCGCGGCGGACGGCCTTGGCCAGGGCCGGGTCCGGGTGGGCGGCGGCGAGGGCGACCAGGACCTGGACGGTGCGGGGGTGGTTGATGGCGCGGACCTCGTCGAGCAGGGCCGGGACCGTGCCCTGCACGGCGGAGTCCAGGTGCCGTACGAGCAGGGCGCTCTCACCGTGGTCGGCGACGGCCGCCGCGGTGTCGACCCACAGCCAGGTGGCCTCCTCGCGGGTCAGCACCTCCGGCGCCTCGTCCGGGTCGGCGCCCTCGTACTCGGCGAGCCAGAGCAGGGCGTACGGGCGGAGCGAGGCGTCCGCGAGGGCGGCACGGACCTCGGGCTCGGCCGGGGCGCCGACGACGCGGAGGGCCTCGAAGGCGAGACCGCGCAGCAGGGCGTCCTCGCCGCGGGCGACCGCGAGGAGTTCGGCGACGGCGCTGGAGAGGGTGCGGGCGGCGAGCCAGGCGCGGTACTCGTCGCGGGCCGGGCCGGGGGTGAGCCGGGCGCAGCCGCGGAGCATGTCCTCGGCGGACTGCTCGATGTTGCCGGCCGGGCTCTGCGCGGCCACGCAGATCTGCTCCAGCTTGACCCAGACCGCCCAGTTGCCGAGCGGGGTGAGGGTCGCGTGGCGGCTGTCCCCGGCCGTGCCGAGGGTCAGCGCGCCGACCGCGGCGAGGCCCTCAAGGGCCCAGTCGAGCAGCGGGGGCAGGCCGCCCTCGGCGGGGGCCTGTTCCACGGCCTCGCCGGGGCCCGGCACCTCGCAGCGCTCCTCGCGGAGCTCGTCCACGCGCTGCTCCAGGAGGTCGAGCAGTCCGCTCACGGCGACCGGCCCCGCGGAGAGCTGGAGCAGCGAGAGCACCTGCGGGACGGCCTCGACGACCTCGGCGACGGCGCCGGGGGCGACGTCCTCGGGGGCCGGGTGCGCCAGCGACCAGGCGTCGAACAGCGCGACCCAGCCGCGCAGCACGGCGGAGTCGTCCCGGTCCCAGGCGTGCAGCCGCCAGCCGGGGCGCGCGGTGTCGCCGTGCAGCTCGACGAGCCCGGCGAGCCGTGCCCGGTCCCAGCCGGCCCGGATCTGCCCGGGGGTCAGTTCCAGCGCGGCGGCGGCGCGTTCCCCGTCCGGTGGTGCCGTCTCGGGCCGCCGGCCGCCGGCCGCCCAGCGGGCGATCCGTACCGCGTCGGCGAGCACCGCACGCGCCTGCAGGGCGAGTTCCGCACGGGGCGGAGTCCCCTCTGGCGGTCGCGGCGCCGGGCGGGTCCGCCGGGCCGTCACGGCCTTTCGTGCGGTGGCGAGGGCCCCCGGACGGACGAGTCGGAGTCTGGAGTTGCGCGCGAAGGGTTCATCGGGCTTTCGAGACGTCACGGAGGGCAGTCTTCCCGCTGACGGCCCGAAAGCCCAATCGGAATGGGCAGCGCCGCGGTGAGCGCCTGTCGGGCGGGTCGTGGCGGGGTCCGCGGCGTCTGGCGCTGGGTCTCCCCCGGCCCGCCAGGACCGAAGGGAGCGGGACGCCCCTCGGACCGCCAGGCCCGAAGGGAGCGGGGCGTCCCCCTGACCGCCAGGACCGAGGGAGCCTCGCTGGACACAGGGTCTCGACGCCTTCGGGCGGCTGGTCGCCGACAGCCGTACGCGGATGCTCAGCTGAGCCCCGGACGCCCGCGCCGGGGCCGCGGGGCGGCACGGACGGGCAGGCCCCCGGCCCGCCGACTCGGCAGGCAGGCCCCCGGTCTCGGCGGGCGGAGAAGCCACCGGCCTCGGCGGCAGGAGGCTCCGGGCGGGCCCTGGGTCAGGGCCGCCCCTACACGAGCGGGGTCAGGAAGCGGCGCAGGGCCTCCTCGTAGCGGACCGGGTCGGCGTTCCACATGGCCGCGTGCGGGGCCTGGCGGACCGGGGTGAGGGTCACCAGGTCGGGGCGGAGCTCGGCGAGGCGCCGGCTGGGCTCCCAGGGGGCGATGGTGTCGTCGGGGCCGTGGAAGAGGAGGACGGGGACGCGCAGGCCGTCGGGGTCGGCGGCCTCCTGGAGGCGGTCGCCGTGCAGTCCGGTCCGGCCCTGGGCGGCGCGGACGGCGAGCGGGAGCAGGACGCCGGGGACCCGGCGGGCGGCGGCGAGGTTGCGCAGGGTCGCCTCCCAGTCGAGCACCGGGGAGTCGAGGACGAGGCCGCGGATCCGCTCGCGCACCCCGGAGCCCGCGGCGGCGTGCAGCGCCATCGCGGCGCCGGTGCCGAAGCCGTGCAGGACCACGCCGGTGGCCCCGCGCCGGACCGCGTAGCGGATCGCCGCGTCGACGTCGCGCCACTCGGAGTCGCCGAGGTGGGCCAGACCGTCGGGGGAGGGCGGCGCGCCGGCGTCGCCGCGGTAGGCGGGGATCAGGACGGGGATCCGCCGGCGGTTCAGGAAGGGCAGCAGGTTGAGCGGGTGCTCGCGGGTGGTGCCGAGGCCGTGCAGGGCGATCACCCAGGTGCCGCGGGCGCCCGGCACCAGCCAGGCGGGCAGGTTGCCGAGCTCGCCGGGGATCTCGACGTCCTCGTACCGCACGCCGAGCGCGGTCTCGGGGGTGCCGCAGTGCAGCTGCGGGGTGAGCCGGACCCGGACGCCGGTCCCGAGGGTGCCGAGCTCGACCCGTTCGAGCCGCCGGACCACCGTGTCGGCGGTGTGCGGGACCCGGTCGAGGACCGGGCCGACCACCGCGTGCAGGCCGCCCGCCTCGATCCCGTACGTGCCGGGGCGCAGGGACGCCAGGCTGCGGGTGAGGGTGATCCGGCCGGGGCCGGTGGCGTGCACGGTGAGTTTCGGGTCGCCGGGGAGGGGGCGGCCCGAGGGCACCCCCAGGGCGGCGTCGCTGGCGTACCGGCCGGCCGCCACCGCGGCCGCGCCGACACCTATCACTGTGGTGACGGCCGCTGCCGTCGCTGTAGCCGGGCGCACGCTCCCAGTGTCGGCAGCCCGCCCGCGCCCTGCCACCGGGCGGGCCCTCCTCGGGTGACGCGGGCGGCATGGGCGGCACGGGCGCCGCGGCAGGGCTCCCGCCCGGGTGTGACGTGGGTCTCAGCCGCCGGGTCCTCCGTACGCCTTGAGTGGTCCATGGGGCGATACGGGGTGAGAGTGGAGGAAGCTACGCGCGTTGCGCCGAGCCCGGAACGGCACGGTTTACCCGGGGTCGCACCCTGCCCGCATCGTGGACACTCGTACGAACACAACCGGAAGCGGAACCTCCGCACCTCGGATTGGGACACCACTGCGCCCGACCCAGTTCACCTTCCGTTCACCCAGGTTGCGTACGTTCAACCAGCCACTGACGTCAAACGATTGCCTGGGTAAATGGAACACATCACGCTGCTGCTCGCGATTGTGGTCGTGACAGCTCTCGTGTTCGATTTCACGAACGGTTTCCACGACACCGCCAACGCGATGGCGACGACCATCTCGACCGGTGCCCTCAAGCCCAAGACGGCGGTGGCCATGTCCGCCGTGCTGAACCTGGTCGGCGCGTTCCTGTCGGTGGAGGTCGCCAAGACGATCTCCAAGGGGCTCGTCAACGAGGAGGGCATCCAGCCCGAAGTCATCCTCGCCGCGCTCGTCGGCGCGATCCTCTGGAATCTGGTGACCTGGCTGGTCGGACTCCCGTCCAGCTCCTCGCACGCCCTCATGGGCGGCCTCATCGGCGCCACGGTCGCCTCGATCGGCCTCAGCGGCGTCCACGGCGACGCCGTCGTGACCAAGGTGCTCATCCCCGCGGTCGCCGCGCCCGTCGTCGCCGGCGTGGCCGCGATGCTCGCCGCCCGTCTGACGTACCGCCTCGACAGGAAGACGGACGCCAAGACGACGGCGAAGGGCTACCGCGCCGGTCAGATCGCCTCCGCCGGTCTGGTCTCGCTCGCCCACGGCACCAACGACGCCCAGAAGACCATGGGCATCATCACCCTCGCCCTGGTCGCCGGCGGCGTCCTCGCCCCCGGCTCCAACCCGCCGGTCTGGGTCATCGTCTCCGCCGGTACGGCGATCGCGCTCGGCACCTTCCTCGGCGGCTGGCGCATCATCCGCACCATGGGCAAGGGCCTCACGGACCTCCAGCCGCAGCAGGGCTTCGCCGCCCAGACCAGCGCGGCCACCGCCATCCTGGCCTCCTCCCACCTCGGCTTCTCGCTCTCCACCACCCACGTCGTCTCCGGCGGCGTGATGGGCGCGGGCCTGGGCCGCAAGGGCGGTGTCGTCCGCTGGTCGACCGCCACCCGCATGTTCATCGCCTGGGGTCTGACCCTCCCGGCCGCCGGCCTGGTCGGCGCCGGTGCCGAGTTCGTCGCCCGCCAGGGCCAGTGGGGCGTCTACGTCGTCGCGACCTTCCTGGTCGCCTCCTGCATCGGCATCTGGCTGGTCTCGCGCCGCCAGGTGGTCGACCACACCAACGTCAACGACGTGCACGACGTCGAGGCCGGCGCCGAGACGGAGCCCGCGGGCGTCGTCACCACCGCCATCGCCGCCGTCACCCCGCCGCCGGCCGGCTCCGTGGCCGCCGTCGCCGACACGGACCTGAAGACCACCATCCCCGCCCCGAACCCCGCGGACCCGGCCGCTCCCCCGGCCCCCGCCGCCGCGGT
Organism: Streptomyces sp. NPDC048623; assembly: GCF_040650755.1. Taxonomy (NCBI): domain Bacteria; kingdom Bacillati; phylum Actinomycetota; class Actinomycetes; order Kitasatosporales; family Streptomycetaceae; genus Streptomyces; species Streptomyces sp. NPDC048623. The sequence continues at coordinate 111,348 of NZ_JBEZHV010000017.1, read as the reverse complement.
CTGACGACCGGACCGAGGAAAAGGAACCGGAACCATCATGAAGATCGACTGGGCAGCTCTCGGCTCCGTCTTCGGAGTCAGCCTCGTGGCCACCGTGGCCCTCGTGGGCCTCTTCACCCTCGGGGTCGTCGGCCTCGGCAAGCAGGAGGAGGCCGCGGCCAAGGGAGGCTCCGCCGCTCTGGCCCGTACCGGCGCCTACGCGTGCTTCGCGCTGTGCGCGGCGGCCGTGGCGTACGGCATCTATCTGATCGTCGCCTGACGGAACGTTCACGCAGTGGGGCGGTCCGCACCTCCGGGTGCGGACCGCCCCACTGCCGTATGCGCGGTGCCGTGTTTGTGGTGCTTCGCACAGTGACCCGTCGCAGGTCAAGGGTGAGTTGACGGGTGTTCGCGGGGCGTGGTGGACTGCCGGGGCCAATACGGCGGCAAGAAGAGGAAGTCCGGTGCGATTCCGGCGCGGTCCCGCCACTGTGACCGGCCCCCAGGGCCGGGAGTCAGGAACTCTCGCCGCCGGTCACGTCGATCCAGGGCGCGGACCCTGAGTGAGGACACAGCGTCATGCCCGGCCGCGGCTCCAGACCGTCCGCCCGCACGTCCCTCTTCGCGTACGGAGCGGCCGCCGGCCTCGCCGTCGACCTGCTCCTCGGTGATCCGCGCCGCGGCCACCCCGTCGCCGCGTTCGGCCGGGCCGCGAGCGCCGTCGAACGGCGCCTGTACCGCGACGCCCGCGGCCGGGGCGCCCTGCACACCGCCGTCTGCGCGGGCGGCGCCGTGGCGCTCGGCGCCCTCGCCGCCCGTACGGTACGCGGCAGCCGCCTCGCGTCCGCCGCCCTGACCGCCGCCTCCGTGTGGGCCGTCGTCGGCGGTACGACCCTGGGCCGGGAGGCCCGCGCGATCGGCGGGGCGCTGGAGGCCGGGGACCTGGAGGTGGCCCGGGAACGGATGCCGCACCTCGTCGGGCGCGACCCGCAGGCCCTGGACGGCCCGGGGATGGCCCGCGCGGTCGTCGAGTCGGTCGCCGAGAACACCTCCGACGCCGTCGTCGGCGCGCTGGTCTGGGGCGCGGTCGCCGGTGTGCCCGGGCTGCTCGGCTTCCGCGCCGTGAACACCCTCGACGCCATGGTCGGCCACAGGTCGCCGCGCTACCGGCGCTTCGGCTGGGCCTCCGCCCGCCTCGACGACCTCGCCGGCGCCCCCGGCGCCCGGCTCACCGCCGCGCTCGCGACCGTGGCGGGCGGCGCCCCGCGGGCGGCGCTGCGCGCCTGGCGCGAGGACGCGGGCAAGCACCCGAGCCCCAACGCCGGTCCGGTCGAGGCCGCGTTCGCCGGGGCCCTCGGGGTACGACTCGGTGGCACCCTCTCGTACGGCGGACGGGTCGAGCACCGGCCCGTGCTCAACGGGGAGGGGCGGCCGGTGGAGGTCGCCGACATCGAGCGGGCCGTCACGCTCTCCCGCCGGGTGACGTGGCTGACCCTGGCCGCCTGTGTGGGCGGCCGGATCCTGATCGACACGGTGAAGACCGACACGGCGAAGACGGACACGGCGAAGCGGAGGACGAAGTGAGGGGTGGGGGGCTGCTCGTCGCCGGGACGACGTCCGACGCGGGCAAGAGCGTCGTGACGGCCGGCATCTGCCGGTGGCTGGTCCGGCAGGGCGTCAAGGTGGCACCGTTCAAGGGGCAGAACATGTCCCTCAACTCCTTCGTGACGAGGGACGGCGCGGAGATCGGCCGCGCCCAGGCCATGCAGGCGCAGGCCGCGCGCGTCGAGCCGACCGCGCTGATGAACCCGGTGCTGCTCAAGCCCGGCAGCGACCGCTCCAGCCAGGTCGTGCTGATGGGCAAGCCCGTGGGTGAGCTCAGCGCTCGCGGCTACCACGGAGGGCGGCAGAAGGAGCTGTTCGAGCCGGTGCTCGCGTGCCTGGAGGAGCTCCGGGCCACGCACGACGCGGTGATCTGCGAGGGCGCCGGCAGCCCGGCCGAGATCAATCTGCGGCGCACCGACATCGTCAACATGGGGATCGCGCGGGCCGCCCGGCTCCCGGTCGTCGTGGTCGGCGACATCGACCGCGGCGGGGTCTTCGCCCAGTTCTTCGGCACGACGGCGCTGCTCGCGCCCGAGGACCAGGAGCTGGTCGCGGGCTACCTCGTCAACAAGTTCCGCGGGGACGTGAGCCTCCTGGAGCCGGGCCTCGACATGCTGCTCGGCCTCACCGGGCGCCCGACCCTCGGCGTCCTGCCGTACGCCCACGGCCTCGGCATCGACGAGGAGGACGGCCTGCGGGTCTCCCTGCGGGGCGCGGTCCGCGAGTCGGTCGTGGCGCCGCCGGTCGGCGCGGACGTGCTGCGGGTCGCCGTCTGCGCCGTACCGCTCATGTCCAACTTCACGGACGTCGACGCGCTGGCGGCGGAGCCGGGCGTGGTCGTGCGGTTCGTCGACCGCCCGGAGGAACTCGCCGACGCGGACCTGGTGGTCGTGCCGGGGACCCGGGGCACGGTCAAGGCGCTCGCGTGGCTGCGCGAGCGCGGCCTCGCCGACGCGCTCGTCCGGCGGGCCGCCGAGGGCCGCCCGATCCTCGGCATCTGCGGCGGCTTCCAGGCGCTCGGCGAGCACATCGAGGACGAGGTCGAGTCCCGGGCGGGCGTGGTGGCGGGCCTGGGGCTGCTTCCCGTACGGGTCCGGTTCGCGCCTGAGAAGACGCTGGCCCGGCCGGTGGGCGAGGCGCTCGGCGAGCGGGTGGAGGGGTACGAGATCCACCACGGCGTGGCGGACGTACGGGGCGGGGAGCCGTTCCTGGACGGGTGCCGCGTCGGTGCGGTGTGGGGCACCCACTGGCACGGCTCCCTGGAGAGCGACGGCTTCCGCCGGGCCTTCCTGCGGGAGGTCGCGGCGGCGGCCGGACGGGCCTTCGTGCCCGCGCCGGACACGTCGTTCGGCGCCCTGCGGGAGGAACAGCTCGACCGCCTGGGCGACCTGATCGAGGACCACGCGGACACGGACGCGCTTCTGCGGCTGATCGAGAAGGGCGCGCCGGTGGGCCTGCCGTTCGTGCCGCCGGGTGCGCCGTGAGCGGGCTGCGGGCGCGGCGAAGCCGCGCAACCGCTGCGCCCGGCCTCCGGCCGGGCTGGTCTTCCCACCCGCACCACCCGTGCGGATCGTGGACAGAGGTGCGGGTGGCCCCTGTGGGTGCTTGCCCGCCGTCGGCGGGCGCGGGCCCGGGACGGGCAGGCACGGATGCGGGCCGCCTCGGCGAAGGCTCCGCCACGCCCATGGGGGTGACCCGAGCGGGTGCCTGCCCGCCGCCGGCGGGCGCGGGCGCGCGTCGTGCCAGGCGCGTGGCGCCCGTTGGCCAGGACGAGTCGTCGGCTGACGCCCCGGCGAAGGCGAGCCGTTCGGCCGCCGCGGGCGCGGACATGCGCCGCCGCGCGCATGGTGCCCACAGGCAAGAGGAGCCGCACGGCGGTCTGCCGGCGCGGTCGAGCGCTACGGCCGCCGTGAGCACACCGGACGGTGGTATCCCCGCGTGTGCGGGGAGCGCGCCAGAACTCCGCCCACAGCCGGGATCACGGCGGGATCATCCCCGCTTGCGCGGGGAGCACCGCGCCATGGTTGCCCGACGTGGCCACACAGACGCTTTCGATCGCAGCAGTTCCCTCGAAAGGGGTATCGGTTAATGGCCTCCGTTCCCTATCCGTTCACCGCCGTCGTCGGCATGGATGACATGCGGCTGAGCCTGCTGCTCAACGCCGTCTCACCAGGCATCGGCGGTGTGTTGGTCCGCGGTGAGAAAGGCACGGCCAAGTCGACGCTCGTACGCGCCCTCTCCGCCCTGCTGCCCGCCATGGGCGTCGTCGCCGACTGTCGCTTCTCCTGCGCCCCGGAAGCGCCCGACTCGGAGTGCCCTGACGGGCCGCACGGGCCCACGGCGGGCGTCTCGCGACCGACACGCTTGGTCGAGCTGCCGGTCGGCGCGTCCGAAGACCGACTCGTCGGCGCGTTGGACATCGAGCGGGCACTCGCCGAGGGCGTCAAGGCCTTCGAGCCGGGGCTGCTCGCGCAGGCACACCGCGGCATCCTGTACGTCGACGAGGTCAACCTCCTGCATGACCACCTGGTGGACCTGCTCCTCGACGCGGCCGCGATGGGCTCCTCGTACGTCGAGCGCGAGGGCGTCTCCGTACGGCATGCCGCCCGGTTCCTCCTTGTCGGCACCATGAACCCTGAGGAGGGCGAGCTGCGGCCGCAGCTCCTCGACCGGTTCGGGCTGACGGTGGAGGTGGCCGCTTCCCGGGAGCCCGAGCAGCGCGTCGAGGTCGTACGGCGGCGGCTGGCGTTCGAGGACGATCAGGCGGCGTTCGCCGCGCGTTGGGCGGACGAGGAGCGCGCGCTGCGCGAACGGATCGTCGCCGCACGGGAGTTGCTGCCGCAGGTGGTGCTCGGGGACGCGGTGCTGCTGCAGATCGCCGCCACGTGCGCCGCGTTCGAGGTGGACGGGATGCGGGCCGACATCGTGATGGCGCGGACGGCGACGGCGCTCGCCGCGTGGGCGGGGCGGACCGTGGTCACCTCCGAGGACGTACGGCAGGCCGCCCTGCTCGCGCTGCCGCACCGAAGGCGGCGCGCGCCCTTCGACGCCCCCGGCCTGGACGAGGACAAGCTCGACGAGACCCTGGAGCAGTTCAAGGGCGAGGACGAGGATCCGGAGCCCGACGGTCCCGGTGACGGCGGTCCCGGCGGGGGCGGTCCGGATGGCGGTGGCATCCCTCCGCAGGGAGACGCCCCCGCGGCCGAAGAGACCCCGGCGCCCGCGCCGGAGAGCACCCCCGCGCCGCAGGGCGGCCCCGGCGCCGGGTCCGGCGAGCGCGCCGCCGTCAAGGCCACCGACCCCTTCCGTACGAAGATGCTCAGCGTGCCCGGTCTCGGCGACGGCGCGGCCGGGCGCCGTTCCCGGGCCCGCACCGAGCACGGCCGTACCACCGGCGCGACCCGCCCCAGGGGTGCGCTGACCAAGCTGCATCTGGCGGCGACCGTGCAGGCGGCCGCGCCGCACCAGAAGGCGCGCGGCCGGACCGGCCGGGGGCTCGTGGTGCGCCGGGACGATCTGCGGCAGGCGACCCGCGAGGGCCGCGAGGGCAATCTGGTCCTGTTCGTCGTGGACGCGTCGGGCTCGATGGCGGCCCGGCAGCGGATGAGCGCCGTGAAGGGCGCGGTCCTGTCGCTGCTCCTCGACGCGTACCAGCGGCGCGACAAGGTCGGTCTGGTGACCTTCCGGGGCAAGGACGCCGAGATCGCCCTGCCCCCGACCTCGTCCGTGGACGCCGCCGCGGCCCGGCTCGAACAGCTGCCGACGGGCGGCCGGACGCCGCTCTCGGCAGGGCTGCTCAAGGCGCACGACGTGCTGCGTGTCGAGCGGCTCCGGGACCCCTCGCGCCGCCCGCTGCTCGTCGTCGTGACCGACGGACGGGCGACCGGCGGACGGGCGACCGGCGCCGGCGCCGACCCGGTGGCGCTCGCCGCGCGCGCCGCCCGGCTGCACGCCGCCGAGGGCACGGCCGCGGTGGTCGTGGACTGCGAGTCGGGCCCGGTGCGGCTCGGCCTCGCCGGGAACCTCGCCCGTGAACTCGGCGGCACCGCCGTCACTCTGGACGAGCTGCGCGCCGACTCGATCGCCGGGCTCGTCCGTACCGTACAAGGCAACCACTCTGACGCCAGGAGGGCCGCGTAATGCCCAAGGGACAGCCGACCGTCGTTCCGGACGACGGTCTCACCACCCGCCAGCGCCGCAACCGCGCACTGGTGATGGTGCACACGGGCGTCGGCAAGGGGAAGTCGACCGCCGCGTTCGGCATGGCGCTGCGCGCCTGGAACCAGGGCTGGCCGATCGGGGTGTTCCAGTTCGTCAAGTCCGCGAAGTGGCGGGTCGGCGAGGAGAACGCGCTGAAGGCGCTGGGCGAGACCGGCAAGGGCGGCACCGTCGTCTGGAACAAGATGGGCGAGGGCTGGTCCTGGATCCAGCGCGAGGTCGCCGAGGGCGAGCAGTCGCACGAGGACAAGGCGCGCGAGGGCTGGGAGCAGGTCAAGCGGGACCTGGCCGAGGAGAAGTACAAGTTCTACGTCCTCGACGAGTTCGCGTACCTGCTGCACTGGGGCTGGATCGACACCAAGGAGGTCGTCGAGGTGCTGGCGAACCGTCCGGGGCAGCAGCATGTCGTCATCACCGGCCGCAACGCGCCGCAGGAGCTGGTGGACTTCGCGGACCTGGTCACCGACATGTCGAAGGTGAAGCACCCGATGGACGCGGGTCAGAAGGGCCAGCGGGGCATCGAGTGGTAGCACGTCTCGTCATCGCCGCCCCGTCCTCGGGCGCGGGCAAGACCACGGTCGCGACCGGCCTGATGGCCGCGTTCGCCGGCCGTGGTCTGGCGGTCTCGCCGCACAAGGTCGGCCCGGACTACATCGACCCGGGCTACCACGCGCTCGCCACCGGCCGCCCGGGCCGCAACCTCGACGCGTACATGTGCGGTACGGACCGGATCGCGCCGCTCTTCCTGCACGGGGCGCGCGGCTGCGACCTGGCGGTCGTCGAGGGCGTGATGGGCCTGTACGACGGGGCCGCGGGACAGGGCGAACTGGCCTCGACCGCGCAGGTCGCGAAGCTGCTCCGCGCGCCGGTGGTCCTGGTCGTGGACGCCTCGTCGCAGTCCCGGTCGGTGGCCGCGCTCGTGCACGGCTTCGCGTCCTGGGACCCGGAGGTACGGCTCGGCGGCGTGATCCTCAACAAGGTCGCGAGCGACCGGCACGAGGCGCTGCTGCGGGAGGCCCTGGAGGAGTCCGGGGTGCCGGTGATGGGGGTGCTGCGGCGGGCGGCCGCGGTGGAGACGCCGTCGCGGCATCTGGGGTTGGTGCCGGTCGCGGAGCGGCAGGCGCAGGCGGTGGCCGCGGTGGCTGCGCAGGCGGAGCAGGTTCTTCAGGGCTGCGACCTGGAGGCGCTCCTTGCACTGGCGCGGTCCGCGCCGGCGTTGCGCGACGAGCCGTGGGACGCCGCCGCGTTGTGGGCAGGCGTTCCGCTGGGGGCCCCGCCCAGGCGAAGCTCTGGGGGAGGAACGGGTGGGCACAACGCGACCACCGGGCCGCAGACGGCGAACAAGCCCGGCCGCAGGCCGATCGTCGCCGTCGCCGGTGGGGCCGCGTTCACGTTCTCGTACGCCGAGCACGCCGAACTCCTCACCGCCGCCGGCGCCGACGTCGTCACCTTCGACCCGCTGCGGGACGAGAAGCTCCCCGAGGGCACGGCCGGGCTCGTCATAGGCGGCGGGTTTCCCGAGGTGTACGGGGAGGAGTTGTCCGCCAACGTGTCGCTGCGGGCGGCCGTGGCGGGGCTCGCCGCGTCCGGGGCGCCCATCGCCGCCGAGTGCGCCGGGCTGCTCTATCTCGCGCGGTCGCTCGACGGGCGGCCGATGTGCGGGGTGCTGGATGCCGAGGCGCGGATGTCGTCGCGGCTGACGCTCGGGTACCGGGACGCGGTGGCCGTGAGCGACAGCGTCCTCGCGGCGGCCGGGACGCGGATGCGGGGGCACGAGTTCCATCGCACGGTGATCGAGCCGGGCGCCGGGGCTCAGGCGGCCTGGGGGCTGCGGCAGCCGGAGCGCCGGGTGGAGGGCTTCGTCCAGGGTGGGGTGCACGCGAGTTATGTGCACACGCACTGGGCGGGGGCGCCGGGGGTGGCCGCGCGTTTCGTGGCGCGGTGTGCGGGCGGCGGGCCGGTGGCGTGAGTTCAGCCGCCGGAGAGCCCCACCACGAGCCAGATGAACGCCACGCCCGCGACCGTGCAGAGCAGGGTGGTACGGGCGGGGTGTTCGTGGTGGGCCTCGGGCAGGATCTCGGCGGCGGCGAGGTAGAGCAGGGCGCCGCCGAAGAAGCCGAGATAGCTGCCGAGCAGTTCCTCCGGAAGGGTGAGGAGGGTGGCGAGGCCGGCGCCGGCGATGGGGGCGACCGCGTCGGCGACGAGCATGGCGAGGGCCTTGCGGCGCGCGTTCCCGTACAGGCTGGTGAGGGTGTACGTGTTGAAGCCGTCGGCGAAGTCGTGGGTGATGACGGCGAGCGCGACGGTGGCACCCATGCCGCCGCTGACCTGGAAGGCGGCGCCGAGCGCGATGCCGTCCATGAGGCTGTGCAGCACCATGGCGGCGGCCGCCACGAGTCCGACCTGCGGGGTCTTCCCGCTCAGCTCCCCTCCCGCCCGGCCGTGCTCCCCGTGCCCGTTCTCGGCGCCGTGGGAGGAGGCACGGCGGGTGGCGAGGAGGCGTTCCACCACGTGGGCGAAGAGGAATCCGCCGACGAAGAGCAGCAGGGCCTGCGGGACGCCGAAGACGTCCTTCCCGGCGGCCACCATGGCCTCGGGCAGGAGGTCGAGTCCGACGACACCGAGCATCAGGCCGCCGGCGAGACCGAGGACGAGGTGGCGGCGGTCGGTGACGCGCTGGGCGGTCCAGCCGCCGAACAGCGTCATGAGGAACGCGCCGAGCGCGACGACTACAGCCATGGGCCTTTGCTATCCGATGCGGCCTCCTCCGCGCACCTCGACGTGGTCGTGGGGGTCGGGGCCCGGCCCGGAGTCACCGAGGACGAGGTGCTCGGTCTGGTGGGGGCCGCCCTCCGGGAGGCGGGTCTGTCGGACGCGGCGGTGACGGGCGCGGCGGTGACGCTGCTCGCGACGCTCGACGTACGGGCGGGCGAGCCGGGGATCATCGGGGCGGCGGCGCGGCTCGGGGTGCCGGTGCGCGGGTTCGGGAGCGCGGAGCTCGCGGTGGTGGCCGTGCCTCATCCCTCCGAGCGGCCGCTGGCGGCGACGGGCACGGCGTCGGTGGCGGAGGCGGCGGCGCTGCGCGGGGCCGGGCCGGGTGCGGTGCTGCTGGTGCCGAAGCGCAAAAGCAGGCGTGTGACCTGCGCCATTGCCCGATCCGTACCGCTTCGTCCGAACGAAGTCTCCCCAGAGGCACGGTTGTTGCCCGATACTCACGGGTACATCGGTGGCGAGCCCCACACTCGTCCCACCGGCACCATCCCCATCCCCTCCCCCCACACGACGGCGGCCATGGACATCGACACCTCTGCGGGCACCTCCGCTGACGCGCACGACCTCAGACATCACGGCGATGCCGAGGTACGGGACGAGAAGCTGATCGATCTCGCGGTCAATGTGCGGACGAACACTCCGCCGGCCTGGCTGCGGGAGCGGATCGCCGAGTCGCTTTCGGGTCTCGCGGCCTACCCGGACGGCCGGGCGGCCCGGGCGGCGGTCGCCGAGCGGCACGATCTGCCGGCCCGGCGGGTGCTGCTCACGGCGGGTGCGGCCGAGGCGTTCGTGCTGCTCGCGCGGGCGCTGCCGGTGCGGCGGGCGGTGGTGGTGCACCCGCAGTTCACCGAGCCGGAGGCCGCGCTGCGCGACGCCGGGCACGAGGTGGAGCGGGTGCTGCTGCGCGAGGCGGACGGTTTCCGGTTCGATCCGGCGGCGGTGCCGGAGGACGCGGACCTGGTGGTCATCGGCAATCCGACCAACCCGACGTCCGTGCTGCACCCGGCGGCCGCGATCGCGTCCCTCGCCCGGCCCGGGCGGTGGCTGGTGGTCGACGAGGCGTTCATGGACGCGGTGCCGGGCGAGCGCGAGTCGCTGGCCTCGCGGACGGATGTGCCGGGTCTGGTGGTGCTGCGGAGCCTGACGAAGACCTGGGGCCTGGCGGGGCTGCGCATCGGCTATGCGCTGGCCGCGCCGGAGACGATCGCCGCGCTTGAACGCGTACAGCCGCTGTGGCCGGTGTCGACGCCCGCGCTCGTGGCGGCGGAGGCGTGCATGGCGCCGGTGGCGCTGATGGAGGCCGAGGAGGCCGCGCACCGGATCGGGGTGGAGCGGGCGCATCTGCTCGCGGGGCTCGCGGAGTTCGACGAGGTGCGGGTGGTCGAGGCGGCGGAGGGGCCGTTCGTGCTGGTACGGATCGAGGGCGCGGACGCGGTACGGGACCGGCTGCGGGCGCTGGGCTTCGCGGCCCGGCGCGGGGACACGTTCCCGGGCCTTGACCGGAACTGGCTGCGGCTCGCGGTGCGGGACCGGGTGACGACGAACCGCTTCCTGCTTGCACTCGACCAGGCGCTGTTGCTGCTGGGCTGAGCGGCCCCTCTCGTGGTTCCGGGACCGGGGCCGGGACCGGAACCGGAACCGGAACCGGAACCGGAAGGGGGTGCCGGTGCGGCACCCCCTTCCTTGGCCCCCTGGTCGTTCCCCCTCGGGCTCGTCAGCCGCGCGCGCGGGCGCGGCCGCGGGCCAGGACCAGGGCGCCGCCGCCCACGCCGAGCAGCACGATCGCGCCGCCGGCGAGGTACGGGGTCATGGAGCTGCCGCCGGTCTCGGCGAGATTCTCGGTGGGGGTGCTGCCGCCGTTCTGGGTGGTCACGCCGCTGCTGTGGCTGGGCTGGGCGGAGGGCTGCTCGGTGGGCTGCTGCGAGGGCTGGTCGCTCGGCTGCCGCGTGGGCTCCTTCGTCGGCTCGCTGCCGTGCGGAGTGGCGCAGGTGGCCTCGGCGAGGGTGACCTTGCCCTTGACCTCGGCGACGTTGAGGTTGAGCGGGTTGACCTCCACCGACAGTTCGAGGGCGGTGGCGGCGGCGGTGTTCGAGGTGGTCGCGGTACGGGAGAGGTCGAGGACGACCTCGCCGACGCCCGGCACCGTGACCTTGGTCTGGCCGCCGGTGGACAGGGTGGTCTTCTTGCCGAGCACGGTGACGTGGCCGAGCAGGTTGGACTCGGCGACCGGGCGCTTGCCGGCCTCGCAGACGGCCTTGGAGGTGACCTTCTCGACCTCGACGAGGGAGAGCAGCGGCAGGCCGGGGACGTGCAGGCGGGCCTTGGCGAGATTGACGTAGCCCTTGGCGGTGTTCCCCTCGACGGTCGCCTCGGAGGTGGCGACGTCCGCCTTGAGCACGCTGACCGGTTTTCCGTTCTCGGCGCCCTCCACCTTGACGCTGAGCGCGGTCTTCTCGGCGCTGGCCGGGGCCTCGACCTCGTTGAGGGAGGCGCGCAGCGGGACACTGACCGCCTTGTTGAGCAGGTTGACGTCGAGGCCGGTGCGCAGGACGACTGCGGTGGCGTGGCCTTCGCCGCCCTCGGTCCCGGCGGCGTGGGCGGCCGGCGCCGCGAGGACCAGGGGTCCGACGGCGAGGGCGGCGACGGTCGCCGCGGCGGCGGTACGGCGCGCGGGCAGGCGGAAGGCAGTGCTGTTCAAGACGGTGGAACCCCCACATGAGACATGGCGTCGCCTGGCCGCTCGCCACGGGGACTGTGGGTCGCTGCGGCTCCGGCGACTGAGACACCGGAATCTTTACGCACTGTGGGTGAACTGGCAGACACCTGGCGTGAGTTCACCCTAAAGGGTGGTTTCCGTGCTCATTTTCGAATGAAAACGGCACAACCATCGCCGCACGTCCCGCGTGTCACAGCGTGTGCGAGCAGAAGGCGCCTCCAGCGGAAGGACATCAACGAGGCGCGCCGGGCCGAAGTAACGGTTCGTCAACGTGCCGCACGGCACGCCGCCGCACTCCTGATAGGTTAATTTAGGGCAGGCTAACCTAACCAAGATTGAGGAGTGCGGGAGCGCAGTGAGCATCGAGGTCTTCCGGGACGCCTGGGGCGTCCCGCATCTGCGCGCCGACGACCCGCTGGAACTCGCCCGCGCGCAGGGACTGGTGACCGCCCGGGACCGGGCCTGGCAGCTGGAGGTCGAGCGGCACCGGGCGCAGGGCACGACGGCGGAGTTCCTGGGCGCGGCGGAGACGGGCTGGGACGTCCTCGTCCGCCGGGCGCGCCTGGCCGACACGGCGCGCCGCTGCCACGAGCGGCTCGACGCGGAGACCGCGGCGTGGGTGCGGGCGTACGTGGACGGGGTCAACGAGGGCCTGGCGGCGGGCGCCCGGCGCGCACCCGAGTTCGCGGCGACCGGGCTGCGGCCGGGCCGCTGGGAGCCCTGGACGCCGCTGGCGGTGTGGCTGTCCACCCACCTCCTGTTCGCCGGCTTCCCCACCAAGCTGTGGCGCGACCGGGTCGCGGCGCGGCTCGGCGAGCGGTGGACCGAGCTCTTCGCCGCCGACGGCCCGGGCACCGCCGGCTCCAACGGCTGGCTCGTCCCCGGCGCCCGCACCGCGAGCGGCGCCCCGCTCGTCGCGGGCGACCCGCACCGCTTCATCGAGGCCCCCGGCGTCTACCAGCAGATCCGTCTCTCCTGCCCGGCCTACGACGTCCTCGGCCTCGCCGTCCCGGGCGTCCCCGGCCTGGCCCACTTCGGCCACGCCGGCCATGTCGCCTGGGCCGTCACCAACGCCATGGCCGACTACCAGGACCTCTACCGCGAGCGGCTGCGCCGCCACCCCGACGGCCGGATCGAGGCCCTCGGCCCGGCCGGCTGGGAACCGGCGGCCGCGCACACGGAGACGGTACGGGTCAGGGGCGCGGCCGATCCGGTCCGGGTGGAGGTGGTGGAGACGGGCCGCGGGCCGGTGATCATCGGTGCGGGAGGCGCCTTCGGCGCCGGGGACGGGGAGGGCGCGGCCCGTGCCGCGGGCGGCGATGCGCGCCGCGACGCCGGGCCGACCGGCGGCGCCGACGAGGCGGGCGAGGCCGGCGAGGCCGGCGAGGCGGGCGAGGCGGGCGAGGCGGGCGAGGGCCCTGGCGCCACGGCCCCGCCGACGGCGGGCGCCCTGCCGCCCGATGACCGGGCGGCGGCGCTCCGCGCCATGCCGCAGGCCCGTACCCCGGCCGCACCCGGCAAGGCGACCGAGACCGACGCCGCGGTCGGCATCGTCGAGTGGGAGGCGATCAGCCTGCGCTACCCGCCCCGTGTCACCGGGGAGTCGGGGTTCGGCGTGCTGCCCGCGTTGTTGCGGGCGCGGAGTGTCGGGGACGTGGACCGGGCGCTCGACGGCTGGGTGGAGCCGGTGAACGTGGTGCAGGCGGCCGACGGGGACGGGGGGCTGCTGCATCGGGTCGCCGGGTATGTGCCCGTACGCAGCCGGGAGAACGCGCTGCGCGTGGTGCCCGCGTGGGAGGCGGGACACGAGTGGGCGGAGGCGCCCGCGGCACTGCCCCGGGCCGGGGTCGACCGCGACGGCTGCGCGGTGATGGCCAATGCGCGTGGGATCGCCACGCCGCTGGGGGTCGAGTTCGCGCCGCCGCACCGCGCCGAGCGGATCGCGGCGCTGCTCGGCTCCTCCGACGCCTGGACGCCGGAGGCGACCACCGCCGTGCACACCGACACCGAGAACCTGTCCGCGCGCCCGCTCCTGGAGCGGATCCGCGCCACGGCCGAGGAGTCACTCTCCCCCGCCGCCCGCCGGGTGCGGGCGAGGCTGCTCGCCTGGGACCGGCGGATGGAGGCCGAGAGCACCGACGCCGGGCTGTACGCGGCGGTGCGCGGCGCGGTGGTCCGGCGGATCACCGGCCACGGGGCCTTCGCGGAGTTGCGTGAACCCGCCCCGTACCCCGAACTGTTCCAGCCCTGGCTCGCGCTCGGCGCGCGCGTCGGGCTCGCCCTGGAGACCCTGCTGACCGGCGACGGTCCGGTGCCGGCCGGCGACCGGGCGCGGATCGTGCGCGAGGCCCTGGAGGAGGTCGCCGCCGGGGACGCGCCGCCCGCGTGGGGCGTGACCCACCGGCTGGCGCCCTGGCAGGCGCTGCCGGACGCGGACCCGGACGAGGACCACGAGTCCTGGCCGGGGCTCGGCGGCGACCACGACTGCGTGCTCTCCACCTCCAGCGTGCCCGGGTTCACCGACCGCAGCGCCCGCGCCTCCGCCGCCCGCTATGTGTGGGACCTCGCGGACCGCGAACGCAGCCGGTGGATCGTCCCGTTCGGCGCCTCCGGGGTGCCCGGCGACCCGCACCACCGCGACCAGCTCCCCCTGTGGCTGCGGGGCGAACTCGCCCCCGTCACCACCGACTGGACCCGCCTCGTGAAGGAAGACGGAGACGATGAGCAGGACTGAGTACACACGGACCGTCGAGGGCTTCGGCACCGTCCGCGTCGACCGGATCGACCCCGGCGCCGACGCCCCGCTGCTCCACGCCTGGGTCAACGAGGAGCGGGCCCGTTTCTGGGGCATGCACGGCACCACCGTCGAGCAGGTGCGGGAGATCTACGCCCACCTCGACTCGCTCGGCACCCACCACGGCTACCTGGTGCGCCGCGACGGCATACCCGTCGCGGTCTTCCAGACGTACGACCCCGAGGCCGACCGGGTCTCCGAGTGCTACGCGGCCCGGCCGGGCGACATCGGTGTGCATCTCTTCGTCGCGCCCTCGGCCGCCGCGCCCGAGAAGGGCTTCACCAGTGGGCTGCTCACCGCCCTGCTCGACTTCGCGCTGACCGGCCGCAGCCGGATCGTGGCCGAGCCGGACGCCGCCAACGAGAAGGCGGTCGCCCGGCTCGTACGGGCCGGGTTCGAGCTCGGCCCGGAGGTCCTGCTGCCGGAGGTGGACCTGCCGGAGGTGTTCGTCCCGGAGAAGCGGGCGCGGCTGGCCTTCTACACCAGGGGCTGACCGGGGCTCAGCCGATCACCCGGCCGTTGACCACGACCCGCCGCGGCGCCGCGAGGACGCGGACGTCCGCGCGCGGGTCCTCGCCGTAGACGACGAGGTCGGCGGGGGCGCCCTCGGTCAGGCCCGGGCGGCCGAGCCAGGTACGGGCCCGCCAGGCGGTCGCGGACAGCGCGTCGAGGGCGGGGATGCCGGCCCGGGTGAGCTCCTCGACCTCGGCGGCGACCAGGCCGTGCGCGAGCGAGCCGCCCGCGTCGGTGCCGACGAAGACCGGGATGCCCGCGTCCCAGGCGGCGCGCACCGTGTCGTAACGCCGCTCGTGCAGCCGGCGCATGTGCGCCGACCAGCGCGGGAACTTCTCCTGGCCGCCGTCCGCGAGATGCGGGAAGGTCGCGATGTTGACCAGGGTGGGGACGATGGCGACGCCGCGCTCGGCGAACAGCGGGATGGTGTCCTCGGTCAGCCCGGTGGCGTGCTCGACGCAGTCGATGCCCGCCTCGACCAGGTCGCGCAGCGAGTCCTCGGCGAAGCAGTGCGCGGTGACCCGGGCGCCCAGCCGGTGCGCCTCGGCGATGGCGGCCTCGACCTCGGCGCGCGGCCAGGACGGGGAGAGGTCGCCGAGGTCGCGGTCGATCCAGTCGCCGACCAGCTTGACCCAGCCGTCGCCGCGCCGGGCCTCCTGCCCGACGTACGCGACGAGCTGCTCGGGCTCGATCTCGTGGGCGTAGTTGCGGATGTAGCGGCGGGTGCGGGCGATGTGCCGGCCGGCCCTGATGATCTTCGGCAGGTCCTCACGGTCGTCGATCCAGCGGGTGTCGGAGGGCGAGCCGGCGTCGCGGATGAGGAGGGTGCCGGCGTCCCGGTCGGTGAGCGCCTGCTTCTCGGCGGTGGCCTCGTCCACCGGGCCGTGCCTGTCGAGGCCGACGTGACAGTGCGCGTCGACCAGGCCGGGCAGCACCCAGCCCTCGACGGTCGTGACCTCCCCGGCGGCGGCCGGGGGGCGCTCGAAGGTGATCCGCCCGTCGACGCACCACAGCTCGTCCCGTACGTCCTCCGGGCCGACGAGCACCCGCCCCTTCACATGCAGCACGCTCAAGTTTCCTCGCACCTTTTCCCTGCTCCCCAGTTTGCCTGCCCCCAGCATCCTCCCAGGAGGAGATCCGCCCCGCGCTTGGCGGTCTGCGTGACCCAGGCCACCCCCGACGGAGGTCGTGCCCCGCGCGGCTTTCCCGTTCCGGAAACTTGAGCCCCTTGCCGGGGCACACCCCACGCCGGAACGATCAGACGAGACCGTCATACGGGAAGGGGAACGCTCGTGAAGGTGACCATGCCGGCGACGACGTGCGACAAGCGGGACTGCCCGACGATCTACCAGACCGGACCGGGGCACGATCCTGGTCCAGGGTGAAACACCGACGGACCACGGGCTGGAGATCCCCGCGCACGAGACCCTCGTCGAGATCCCGAACTACAACGCGGACTGGCTGGACGAGATCCGGAGCTACGTCGCCTCGGGACGTCGCATGTACCGCGTGCACGTCCTCTCGCGCCCCCTGAGGTGCCCGGCCGTCCGCCGGTCTGCGGTCGCGCCGCACGAACGAGCACCGTACGCAGCCGGTCGTAGGGTCTTATGCAGCACCACGTGATCGCTCATACCCGCACTCTACGAGCCGTGTCGAGCGGGCAGGTCACGGGCGCCAGTCGGCCTCCAGGTCGTGCGAGTCGGTCTTGGTGAGCTGGGTGAGCGCGGTGCCGTCGCCCCGTACCAGGAAGAGGTGCTCGGGGTCCGCGTCGTCGGTGCCGCCCCGGGTGAAGACCAGGCGCCTGCCGTCCGGCGACCAGGAGGGGTACTTGTCGTTGGCGCGGGCCGAGGTGATGCGGTTCTCGCCCGTGCCGTCGGGGCGGATGACGTAGAGGTGGGCGAAGCCGGTGGAGTCCACCCGGCTGAAGACGATCCGGTCGCCGCGCGACCAGTCGGGCGTCCAGTCCTGGGAGCCGGCCGCGGTGATCGGATTCTGGGCCAGGGTGGACAGCTGGATCCGCATCAGCCGGCTGTGCCCGGACGCGTCCGCGCGGCTGAACGCCAGGTACGCGCCGTCCGGGGACCACGTCGGGTGGTACTCGTCCTCGGTGGTGAAGGTCAGGCGCGTGGCGGACGTGCCGTCGACGTCGGCCGCGTAGATCTCGCGCTCGGTGCCGACCGGCCTGGAGTAGGCGATCTTCTTTCCGTCCGGCGACCACGCCGGGTCGGAGGCGCCCTCGGTGCCGGGCACGGGCTTCAGGTCGCCGCCGGTGCTCTTCATCGTCCAGATGCCGTCGATCGCGCCGCCGGAGCCGTATCGGAGGAACGCCACCCGCTTGCCGTCCGGGGACCAGCTGGGCATCACGTCGCTGACGGTCGGGGTGTTGGTGAGCTTGACGGCCGCGCCGCCGATCGGGGAGATCGTGTAGAGGTCCTCGATCGAGTCCGTCGCCGTGTAGCGGGCGAAGACGATGGGGCGGCTGATCACCAAGCGCTCGAGCGCGGGGTTCGACGGCCGCGGAATCGGGGTCCATTCCGTGAAGCCAAGGGTCGTCAGTCCGGCCGGTCCCGTCGTCGCGGTCGGTTCGGCCGGTCCCGTGCGTCCCGTCGCGCCCGCTGTCGCCTCCCCGCCGAGGGCCAGCGGCGCCGCCAGGGCCAGCACTGCGGCGGCCACGACGGCCGCCAGCGCGGCCCGCCGGCCGCGCGCCCTGCCGTACCCGGCTTCTCCGGCTGTTCCGGTCTCTCCGGCGTTTCCGGTCTCTCCGGTCTCTCTGCCGGCACTGTCCGTCATGGTGTCCACCCCGTCTTCCCTCCCGGCGGCGCGCCCGAGTGCGGCCGCTGCGGCCCGTAACATCCCACCGCCGCAGGCCGGCGGGAAGCGGCCGGGCCCCACGATGTGTGCCCTGTGACACGTTCCGTACAGCGCTGTCACACGCGGCGCCCGGCGCGGGGGCCGACGGCGGCTCGGGGCCCGGCCGGGCCCCCTCGGTACGCTGGCCCGCGACAGGCTCCGACACCGAAGAAGGCACCACCGTGACCGTGACGCACCCGCTCCTCGACCTGGCCCCGCTGACCGCCGCCCGCTTCGCGTCGATCGAGCGGCGGGTCGCCGCGCTGCTCTCCACCGAGCAGGACGTGGTGATCACCCAGGGCGAGGCGCTGCTGCCGCTGGAGGGCTGCATCCGCAGCGGGGCCCGGGCGGGCTCGACGGCGCTGAACGTGGTCACCGGTCCGTACGGGCAGACCTTCGGCAACTGGCTGCGCGACTGCGGTGCGACCGTGGTCGACCTGGAGGTGCCGTTCCACACGGCGGTGACCGCCGAGCAGGTGGCGCGGGCCTTCGAGGAGCACCCGGAGATCGACTTCGTGTCGCTGGTGCACGCGGAGGCGGCGACCGGCAACACCAACCCGGTGGCCGAGATCGGCGAGGTGGTACGGGCGCACAACGCGCTGTTCTACCTGGACGCGGTGGCCTCGGTGGGCGCCGAGCCGGTGCTGCCGGACGTCTGGGGCGTCGACATGTGCATCATCGGCGCGCAGAAGGCGATGGGCGGCCCGGCCGGTGTGTCGGCGGTGTCGGTGAGCGAGCGGGCCTGGGAGCGTTTCGCGGCCAACCCGGCGGCGCCGCGCCGCTCGTACCTCTCCCTCCTGGACTGGAAGGAGCGCTGGATCGACGGCGGCCGCAAGGCGCTGCTGCACGCCCCGGCGCAGCTGGAGATGCTGGCCCTGGAGGCGTGCCTGGACCGGATCGAGACCGAGGGTCTCGACGCCCTGACGGCCCGGCACGCGGCGGCCGCGGCGGCGACCCGGGCGGGTGCGCTGGCGCTGGGCGGCGGCCTGGAGCCGTATGTGTACGAGGCGAAGGACGCGGCGCCGGTCGCGACGACGCTGCGTTCCCCGGCCGGGGTGGACGCCTCGGAGCTGGTCGCGAAGGCGCTGGCCGCCGACCCGTCGCTGCCGCTGATCGCGGGTGGCGGGTCGCTGGCGAAGGAGATGATCCGGGTGAACCACTACGGGGTGGACGCGACGCCCGGCGCGGTGCGGTCCTCGCTGGCGGCGCTCGGCGCGGCCCTCGCGGAGACGGGCCGCGCCGTGGACCTGGAGGGCGCGCGCCGGGCGGTCACGGAGGCGTGGACCGCCTGACGTACTCCTCGTGCCCTCGTACCCCTCTCGCCGTTACAGCGCCGGGTAGTCGGTGTAGCCGCGGTGGTCGCCGCCGAAGAAGGTGGCGGGGTCCGGGGTGTTGTACGGGCCGTCGGCCGCGAGGCGGGCCGGCAGGTCGGGGTTGGCGAGGAACAGGGCACCGTACGCGAGGATGTCGGCGGTGCCGTCCTCGATCAGGCCCAGCGCCCCGGGGCCGGTCGGGCCCTCGGTGGCCGGGTTGAGCACGAAGGTGCCGGAGAAGCTCTTGCGCAGGAGCTGGGTGAGCTCGCGGACCTCGGCCACCGGCTCGGTGACGTGCAGGTACGCGATCCCGATCGGGTCGATCGCGGAGACCAGGGCCGGGTAGACCTCGGCGGTGTCGGTCTCGGCGATGTCGTTGTAGGTGTTGGCCGGGGAGAGCCGCAGGCCGGTGCGCTCGGGGCCGATGGCGTCGGCGACGGCGCGGACGACCTCGACGGCGAAGCGGATGCGGTTCTCGACGGAGCCGCCCCACTCGTCGGTGCGGTGGTTGCTGTTGGTGGACAGGAACTGGTGCACCAGGTAGCCGTTGGCGCCGTGGATCTCGACGCCGTCGAAGCCGGCCTCGAC
Organism: Streptomyces sp. NPDC048623; assembly: GCF_040650755.1. Classification (NCBI taxonomy): domain Bacteria; kingdom Bacillati; phylum Actinomycetota; class Actinomycetes; order Kitasatosporales; family Streptomycetaceae; genus Streptomyces; species Streptomyces sp. NPDC048623. The sequence goes on along the minus strand of NZ_JBEZHV010000017.1, from coordinate 92,000 downwards.
GGCGTTGCGGGCGGCCGCCGCGAACCCCTCGATCGTCTCGCGCACCTCGTCGGCGGTCAGCTCGCGCGGGGCGGTGAAGTCCACCATCCCGGGCCCGGCGAAGAGCTGGCCGGCGGGGGCGACGGCGGACGGGCCGACCGGGTGGAGGCCGTCGCCGAGGACGTCGGGGTGGCTGATCCGGCCGGCGTGCATGAGCTGGGCGAAGATGCGTCCGCCGCGCTCGTGGACGGCGTCGGTGACCACGCGCCAGGCGGCGATCTGCTCGGCGCTGTGCAGGCCGGGGGTGTTGGGGTAGCCCTGGCCGACGGCGGTGGGCTGCACGCCCTCGCTGATGATCAGGCCGGCGGTGGCGCGCTGGGCGTAGTACTCGGCGGTGAGCGGGGTCGGGACGCGGCCCTCGGCCTCGGCCCGGCTGCGGGTCATGGGCGCCATGGCGATGCGGTTGGCGAGGCGCGTGCCGGCGAGGTCGATGGGGTCGAAGGCGGTGGTCATGGCGGTCCCCTCAGGAAATATGTGGTCGGCCAACCATTCGGGCCGGAGTTCACTGTAACCCATTTACTTGGCCAGCCAAGGTAATCTGGGAGGGACGGGGAGCGAAGGGGAGGAAAATGGGCGCGACGTAGGCTCGGACCATCGGCCCGGAGCACGCGCCAGGCACCGAGGTGACGAAGCACCGAGGCACGAGGACGAGGAGCAGGGAGCCCGCCATGACCGGATCAGGACCGGACCCCGTCTGTATCGCCGCCGCGGCGGGCGGTGCGGCGGGCGCGCTGCCGTCCGCGGCCCGTGGGGGCCCGGTCAGTCACACCCTGTCCCGGGTGGCGCGGCTGCACCGGTTCGCGGCCGGGCGGCGCCTGAAGGAGATGGGGCTCTACCCGGGCCAGGAGTTCCTGATGATGGCCCTGTGGGACTGCGGTCCGGTGCGCCAGTCCGTACTGATCAGGGAACTCGACCTGGACCCGTCCACGGTCACCAAGATGCTCCAGCGCCTGGAGCAGTCCGGCCATGTCCGCCGCCGCCCCGACCCGGACGACCGGCGGGCGGTGCTCGTCGAGGCGACGGAGGAGGGCGAGGCGCTGCGCGCCCGCGTCGAGGAGGTCTGGTGCTCCCTGGAGGAGCACTCCCTGACCGGCCTGACACCCGCCGAGCGCACGGAGCTCACCCGGCTGCTCGCCCGCCTGGAGGAGAACCTGTGCCGGGCGGCGGGCGAGTGCGGGGCGGAGGACTGACCCTCGGGGGTGCCGGTCAGCCGGCGGCGAGGACTTCCAGCACCCGGTCGACGTCCGCCGAGGAGTTGTAGAGGTGGAAGGAGGCGCGCAGGTTCCCGGCGCGGTCCGAGAGCAGGATGCCCGCCTCGCGCAGCGCGTCGGCGCGGTCGCCGAGGCCCGGCACGCCGACGACCGTGGAGTCGTCCGCGACCGCCGGGTGCCCGAGCGCGTCGAGCCCGGCCCGGAGGCGGGCCGCGAGGGCCTTGTTGTGGGCCTCGATCCGCTCGATGCCGATCTCCTCCAGGAGCGCGAGGGAGCGGGCAGCGCCGTGGTACGAGAGGAAGGCCATCGGCTCGTCGAACCGGCGGGCGGAGCGGGCGAGTTCGCGCACCGGGCCGTAGTTGTTGGCCCACAGGTCCTCGCCGCTGACCCAGCCCGCGTGGATGGGGAGCAGCGCGTCCTGCGCCTCGGCGGTGACGGTGAGGAAGGACGCGCCGCGCGGGCAGAGCAGGTACTTGTAGGCACCGGAGACGGTGAAGTCCCACTCCCCCGCGTACAGCGGCAGCCAGCCCGCGGACTGCGTCGCGTCGAGCAGGGTACGGGCGCCGTGCGCCGCCGCGGCGGCGCGGATCGCCGCGAGGTCGGCCGTGCGGCCGTCCGCCGACTGCACGGCGGAGAAGGCGACGAGCGCGGTCTCCGGCCGTACGGACTCGGCGAGCCGGTCGAGGGGCACGAACCGGAGCTTGAGGTCGCCGCGGACCGTGAAGGGGTTGATGACGGAGGAGAAGTCGCCCTCGGCGAAGAGGATCTCGGCCCCGGCCGGCATGGACTGCGCGACCATGCCGACGTGGACGGAGACGGAGCTGCCGACCGCGACCCGGTCGGGGGCGATGTGCGCGAGCCGGGCGAAGGCGGCCCGGGCCTCGTCGACCACCTCGAAGTCGCCGGCGCCGCCGGGACGGCCGGCGGCGATCTCCTCGGCGAGCCGGACGACCGCGTCGACGGTGCGGCGGGGCAGCAGCCCGCAGGCGGAGGTGTTGAGGTAGGTCTGCTTCGGGGCGAACTCGGCGCCGCCCAGCGGCTCCAGCGGCACCAGCGGCTTCGGCTGGTCCTTTGACTGGTCCTTTGACTGCTCCACGGATTCCATGGTCCCAGCCTGGATTCCCCACGATCTCACGTCAATTGGGCAAAATTGCGGGGAATCTCCAAGCCTGGCTTATATCGCGCGGTGGGCCGCGTCCTTCGCCGTGGTCAGCAGGTGCCGCCGTCGACGTCGCACGCCGCCGCCTCGCCGCCGCCGACCGGCTGGAGGGCGCGGCCCTGCCAGGCCTGTTCCAGGGCCTGGGTGAAGACCTCGGCGGGCTGGCCGCCGGACACCCCGTACCGCCGGTCGAGGACGAAGAACGGCACGCCGTTCGCGCCGAGCTCGGCCGCCTCGCGCTCGTCGGCCCGTACGGCGTCGGCGTACGCGGTGGGGTCGGCGAGCACCGCGCGCGCCTCGGACTCGTCGAGGCCGGCCTCGACCGCGAGGGTCACCAGCGTCTCGTCGTCGAAGACGGAACGCTCCTCGGCGAAGTTGGCCCGGTAGGCGAGATCGAGCAGCTCGTTCTGCCGGCCGCGGTCCTTCGCGAGGTGCAGCAGACGGTGGATGTCGAAGGTGTTGCCGTGATCGCGCCCCTCCGTGCGGTAGCCGAGCCCCTCCGCCTCCGCGTTGCCGGCGACGTGCGCCTCCATGGCCCGGGCCTCGTCGAGGCTGCGCCCGTACTTCCGCGCGAGCATCTCCAGGACCGGCCCGGTGTCGCCCTTGGCCCGGTTCGGGTCGAGCTCGAAGGAGCGGTGCACGACCTCGACCTCGTCCCGGTGGGCGAAGGCCGCGAGCCCCTTCTCGAAGCGGGCCTTGCCGATGTAGCACCAGGGACAGGCAATGTCGCTCCAGATCTCGACGCGCATGGGTGACTTCTCCTACGGGGGGGGTTCGGGGGGCTCGGTGGCCGGGGCCTTCCATGACGGGAACACCCCGGCCCGCCGTTTTCATTCCACCGCGCCCGCGGGTGTGAGCCGCCCCACCCCGGCAGAGGCTCCGGCAGCCCGGCGGTAGTGGCCCGGGGCCGTGCCGTAGGCGCGTTTGAAGGCTTTGGCGAAGGCGAACTCCGAGGAGTAGCCCGCGCGCTGGGCGACCGTACGGAGGGGGAGGGTGAGATCGGTGCGGAGGAGGCGGCCGGCCGTGGTGAGGCGCCACCAGGTGAGGTAGGCGAGGGGAGGGCGGCCGACCAGGGCCGTGAAGCGGCGGGCGAAGGCGGCGCGCGAGAGGCCGGTGAGGGCGCCGAGGTCCTCGACCGTCCAGGCGCGGGCCGGATCGCCGTGGAGGGCGCGCAGGGCCGTGGCGACGGCCGGGTCGGCGAGGGCGGCGGACCAGCCGGTGGAGCGGTCGGCGCGTTCGGCCAGCCACCAGGTGCGCAGCAGGTAGAGCAGCAGGGTGTCGAGCAGCGCGGGCACGATCGCGTCGGACCCCGGCTGCGGCTCGGCGAGCTCCGCGCCGAGCAGGTCCACGGCCGCCCGCAGCCGCGGATGCGCGCCCACCCGCGCCGGGATGTGGACGTACGGCGGGAGCTCGGTCAGCAGCGGATGGGCGCGGGCCCGGCTCAGCCGGTACGCCCCGCACAGCAGCAGCGTCTCGTCCGGGCCGACCGGTCCCCGTACCGGCGGCGTGGGCCAGGAGCCGTCGGGCGACAGTACGGCGTCGACGAGCGGGGTGTCGGGGTGGTCGGCGAGGCCGTGGCCCGTGCCGTGGGCGAGCAGGACCACGTCGCCCGGGCCGAGCCGCACGGGCGCGCTGTCGTCCGGCGGCAGGAGCCAGGCCGAGCCCTGCAGGACGACGTGGAAGCCGGCGCCCTTGCTGGGTGGGAAACGGATGCCCCAGGGGGTGAAGTTGACGGTACGGGAGGAGTGCGGCCGGCCCGTGCGCATCACGGCGATGGCGTCGCTCAGTACGTCCATGCCCCGAACCGTAGCGTGCGAGACGACCGGACATGGCCGGGAGCGCGAAGGACATGGATCGTCTCACCGCCCGCTCCTACCGTCGAGGGCATGACGACAACCCGCATGACGACAACCGGCATGACGACGAAGGCGGTTCTGTTCCACGAACTCGGCGGCCCGGAGGTGCTGTCCGTCGAGGAGATCGCCCTGCCCGCCCCCGGCCCGAACGACGTCCGCGTCCGTGTCGAGGCCGTCGGCCTCAACCGGGCCGAGACACTGTTCCGTTCGGGCACCTACTACTATCCGGCCACGCTGCCCGGCTCACGGCTCGGCTACGAGGCGGCGGGCGTCGTCGAGGCGGTCGGCGCCGAGGTCGTCGACCTGGCGCCCGGCGACCCGGTGCTCGCGGCCGCCAACTTCGACTTCGGGGTGTACGGGGTGTACGCGGAGCGCGTGGTGCTGCCGCGCGCGTACCTGGTGCGGCGGCCCGAGGGCGTGGACGCGGTGACCGGGGCCGCGGTGTGGCTCACGTACTTCACCGCGTACGGCGGGATGGTGCTCACCGGCGGGCTCAGGCCCGGCGACCACGTGGTGATCACGGGGGCGTCGAGCGGTGTGGGCACGGCCGCGATCCAGACGGCGCTGCGAACCGGCGCCGTGCCGATCGCGACCACCCGGGGCGCGGCCAAGCGCGAGGCGCTCCTGAAGGCGGGGGCGGCGCACGTGATCACCACGGACACCGAGGACCTGGTCGACGAGGTGCGGCGGATCACCGGCGGCGCGGGCGCCGATCTCGCCTTCGACGCGATCGGCGGACCCGGCTTCGCACGGCTGGGCGACGCGCTGCGGCCCGGCGGCACGGCCGTCCTGTACGGCTGGCTGGACCCCCGGCCGGTCGAGCTGTCGATGAACTGGCCGCTGACCGTGCACGCCTACGACAACGGGGCCCTCGCCAGGACGGCGGAGGGCCGCCGCCTGGCCTCCGGGTTCATCGGCTCGGGGCTGCGCGACGGCTCGCTCGCGCCGGTGATCGCCGAGACCTTCGACGGGCTCGACGCCATGCCCGCCGCGCATCGGCTCATGGAGTCGAACACCCACCTGGGGAAGATCGTCGTCCGGGTGTGACCGGGGGACCGGGTGCGACCGGGGAGACCGGGTGCGACCGGGGGGACCGGGGAGGACCGGGGGGACCGGGGAAGACCGGGGGGGACCGGGGAAGACCGGGTGCGACCGGCCCTGCCGCCCGCTACTCCCCCGCGTCCCGCAGCTCCGGCGGCAGCAGGTGCTGCGGCGTCGACTGGTACGTCACCGGGCGCAGCCAGCGCTCGATCGCGGTCGCGCCGACCGAGGTGAACGGGGAGGTGGTGGCGGGATACGGGCCCCCGTGGTGCTGGGCGTCGGCGACCGCGACGCCCGTCGGCCAGCCGTTGACGAGGATCCGGCCGGCGAGCGGGGTGAGTTCGGCGATCAGGGAGGCGGCGTCGGGGTCCTCGTCGGCGGCCTGGAGGGTGGCGGTGAGGTTGCCGGGGACGAGGGCGAGGACGGCGCTGATCTCCTCGCGCGAGGCGTAGCGGGCGACGAGCGTGACCGGGCCGAAGGTCTCGCGCAGGAGTACGTGCCGGCCGCCTTCGAGGAGCGTGCCGGCGTCGAGGCTCAGGAAGCCGGCCTTGGCGGTGTGGGGGCCGGCGGGCCCCGGGTGGACGGGGGCCGTGACGCCCTCGGCCTGGCTGTCCTCGTAGGTCGCGGTGAGGAAGCGGCCGCGGATCCGGGGCGCGAGCATCACGCCCGGTTCGACCTTCTCGACGGCCTCGGTCAGGGCGTCGACGAAGCGGTCGCCCGCCTCGCCCGCCGGGGCGAGCACGAAGCCGGGCTTGGTGCAGAACTGGCCCATGCCCTGGGTCATCGACGCGGCGAGCCCGGCGGCGAGCTCCTCGGGCCGCTGCCCGGCGGCGGTCTCGGTGATCACCACCGGGTTGAGCGAGCCGAGTTCGCCGTGGAAGGGGATGGGTACGGGGCGGGCGGCGGCCGCGTCGAAGAGTGCCCGGCCGCCCTCGACCGAGCCGGTGAAGCCGGCGGCGGCGACCAGCGGGTGCCGGATGAGCTCCGTGCCCGCGTCGAAGCCGTGCACGAGCCGCACGACGTCCTCGGGCAGTCCGGTCTCGGCGGCGGCCTTGCGCAACAGGGCGGCGCAGAGTTCGGAGGTGGCCGGGTGATAGGGGTGCGCCTTGATCACCACGGGGCAGCCGGCGGCCAGCGCGCTCGCGGTGTCGCCGCCGGGGACGGAGAAGGCGAGCGGGAAGTTGCTGGCGGCGTAGACGGCGACGACACCGAGCGGGATCTTCATGCGCCGCAGGTCGGGGGTGGGCGGGGTGGTCGTCGGGTCGGGGCGGGAGATCCGTACGTCCAGGAAGGCGCCCTCGTCGGCGATGTCGGCGAAGTAGCGCAACTGGGCGGTGGTACGGGCGAGTTCGCCGGTCAGCCGGACCGGTCCGAGGGCGGTCTCGGCGTCCGCGGCCTCCACGACCCGGTCGCGGGCGGCGTCGAGGAGCTCGGCGGCGGTCCGCAGCAGCCGGGCCCGGGCGGCACGGTCGGCGAGTGCGGCGCGGACCGCGTGCGCGGCCCGTACGGCCCGGTCGACCTCCGCGGCGTCGGCCTCGACGGCGACCTGCTCCCGCTCCTTCCCCGTACGGGGGTCCACGCTCCACACTGATGCTGCCACGACACGCCCCTCGCCCACGTTGTTCGCTATTCTGAACGCGGTCCCTGTAGGTGAATCCGACACCGGGACTCTAGAGACGGCCGAGCCGTCTCCACAAGGGGCTTCCCTCGGGCCGGGCGGGAACAAGAGGCCGAGCGGGCCCGAGGGCGCGGGACGACGAGGGGCGAGGGCGATGGCGACGAACGACGCCGGTGGGGCACAGGTCAAGTCCGCGGTGCGCACCGTGGAGTTGCTGGAGTACTTCGCCGGACGGCCCGGCATGCACTCGCTCGCCGCCGTCCAGGAGGCCGTCGGCTACCCGAAGTCGAGCCTCTACATGCTGCTGCGCACCCTGGTCGAGCTGGGCTGGGTGGAGACCGACGCGACCGGCACCCGGTACGGCATAGGGGTGCGGGCGCTGCTCGTCGGCACGTCGTACATCGACGGCGACGAGGTGGTCGCCGCGGCTCGGCCCACCCTCGACCGGCTGTCCGACGACACCACCGAGACCATCCACCTGGCCCGGCTCGACGGCACGAACGTGGTCTATCTGGCGACCCGTCAGTCCCAGCACTATCTGCGCCCGTTCACCCGGGTCGGGCGCCGGCTGCCGGCCCACTCGACCTCCCTCGGCAAGGCGCTGCTCGCGACCCACAGCGACGAGCAGGTCCGCAAGCTGCTGCCGGAGACTCTGCCCGCGCTCACCGAGCACACCATCACCGACCGCGAGCGGCTGATCGAGGAGCTGCACGTGATCCGCGAGCAGGGGTACGCCGTGGACCGCGAGGAGAACACCCTGGGCCTGCGCTGCTTCGGCATCGCGATCCCGTACCGCACCCCGGCCCGCGACGCGATCAGCTGCTCGGTGCCGGTGGCCCGGCTGACCCCGGGGCACGAACAGCTCATCAAGGACGCGCTGTTCGACGCACGCGACCGGCTGGCGCTGGCGACCCGGCGGCTCTGACACCTGACAGCCGACGCCGGCCGCTAGGCCCGGGCCTCAGCCGAACCAGACCACCAGGCGCACATGGTCCTCCCCGTGCGCGGCGGCCAGCGTGCGCATGGCGTCCCACACCGGGGCCCAGTCGCCGTCCGGCGGAACGAACATCCGGGCCGTGATGACGACCGGGCGGTACACGGAGCCGTTCAGTGGCACCTCACCGCCCTCCGGCCACTCCCACGGGCACAGCTCCTCGCCGAAGACCTCGTCGGCCGCGCGGTCCACCTCGTCCGGGATCCGGACGATGTCGTGAAAGACCAGCTCGCCGTCCGGACCCGGCCGCCACTCGCCGACCCAGGGGCCGACCGGGCCGTCGCAGAGCGGCGCGTCCCAGTCGGCGGCCAGGATCTCGGCCCAGGTGGCGTACGAGTGGCTGTGGTTGACCTCGTCGTCCAGGATGTACTCGGCGGTGGCGTCCGCCGGCAGTCCACGCTGGTCGAACAGCGCCCGGAGGGTCCCGAGGCCCCCCGGACACCCGAACAGGACCTCGCGCGCGTAGCTCTGCTTGCCGAGGTCGAAGTCCAGCAGATCGACCGCCATGTCCCAGTCCCCGCCGGGCGTTCGGGCCTCGATCACCCCGTCGATGAAAATCCCCATGGGCGCCGATGCTACGTCCGGTGACCGCCCTCTCCCCCGCGCGGCGGAGGCGGTTCGTCGTACGGCAGGACGCGCCGGGGCGGGGCCGCGCGGGAGCGTGAGGGCATGACGACACCGACCCTCCCGACCCCGAACCCCACCGCCGCCGCGGCACCCGTGCCCGGACCACCCGCACCGGCGAGCGGCTTCCGCCGGACGCTGCGCGTCCTCGCCATGCTCGGCACCCTGCCGTACATCTCCCTCAAGATCGCCTGGGTGGCCGGCAGCAGGATCGGCATCCCCGAGGGCAGCGTGCTGCTCGACCACCCGACGGCGATGCTCGTCGCCAACGGCCTCTCCGTGCTCGCCGACGCGATGGTCGTCCTGCTCGCGCTGCTCCTCACCCGGCCGTGGGGACTGCGGGTGCGGGCCTGGCTGCTCGCCTTCCCGGTGTGGGCGGCGATCGGGCTGCTCGCCCCGATCATGGTGGCCTACCCGGCCCAGCTGGTCGTCGCCCTCGTCACCGGGCAGGACGGCGGCTCCTCCGGGCCGGCCGACGAACCCTTCCTCGACGCCTGGGTCTTCCCCGTCGTCTACGGCGGCTTCATCGTCCAGGGCCTGAACCTCGGCATCCTCTTCGTCCTGTACGCCCGGGACCGCTGGGGCCACGTCTGGCGCGGGCGCCTCGGCGAGCTGCCGGCCGCCGTCGGCGGCCCCGTCGTGCGGAGCTGCGCCGTCGCCGGGTCCGTCCTCGCCCTCGCCCCGGCCGCACTGCACGTCCTGTGGGCCTGCGGCATGGCCGGCGGCCTCTCCCACGACCTCGCCGCCGCATACGACGCCGACAAGGCGGTCGTGGACGCCGCGCGCGCCGTCTTCCTCCTCGTCGCGGCGGCCGCGACGCTCGCCCTCGTGCTGCGCCGCCCGGCCGGACCGCGGGTGCGGACGGCGATGGCCCTGGCCTGGGTCTCCTCGGGCGCGGTCGGGTGCTGGGGCGCCTACATGTCGCTGGTCGCCCTGATGCCGGGCGATCCGGGGAAAGCGCCGACGGCCCTGATGGTCAGCACCTACGCTGGCGAAATGATCATCGGATTCCTGCTGGCCGGCTGCCTGGCCGTGGTGCTGCGCCGCCGGTCCGCGACCGGATGAAGCAGATGAGGTCGACGGGGAGCTCGACGGGGAGCGTGCTGTTCGGGCGGCGGGCCCGGCGGCGCTGGCTCCATCTGATCCTGGGCGGCGCGGTGTTCATGCCGTACTGGCTGGTCGGCACCGTGGTCCTCGGCCTGTTGACGGGCGGCGCGGGGCCGTTCGGCGGCAGTCTGCCCGCGCAGTTCGGCGCGTACGGGGTGGGGTTGCCGATCGCCGCGCTCACCGCGCTGTTCCCGCTGACCCGGCCGATGTCGGTGGCGGCGGCGCGGGCGCTGTGCGGGGTGGCGCCGGGCCGGTTCGCGGAGGGGCCGGCACACGGGCGGGAGGCCAGGGCGCGGACGGCCGGCTGGTTCGTGCTCCATCTGGGCACCGGGGCCCTGGTCAGCGGGGCCAGTCTGGCGCTGCCGCCGTTCGCGCTCACGGTGGCGGCGCTGCCGTTCTCGGCCGCGCTGCGGGAGTCCGAACTGGGCGCGTTCTGGCATCTGGACCAACCGTGGCTCGCCTGGGCGGGGCTGCCGCTCGGACTGCTGATGCTGCTCGCCCTCGCCGCGGCGGCCGCGGCGGCGGGTGCGCTGCTCGCGGCGGCGGCGCCCCGGCTGCTCGGGCCGAGCCCGGCCGACCGGCTCGCCGCCGCGGAACGGCGGGCCGCCGAGCTCGCGGTGCGCCATCGCCTCGCCCGCGAGCTGCACGACTCGGTCGGGCACGCGCTGAGCGCCGTCAGCCTGCAGGCGGGCGCCGCCCGCCGGGTCCTGGACGCGGGGGCGGGCGATCTCGGCTTCGTACGGGAGGCGCTGACCGCGATCGAGGAGACGACGCGGCGCACGGTCGGCGAACTGGACGCCGTGCTCGGCCTGTTGCGCAGCGGCGAGGACGACGGCGAGCTCGCGGCGCCCGGTCTCGACGCGCTCGACGCGCTGGTCAGGGGCGCCGGGCCACGGGTGGCGCTGACGGTGCGCGGGGATCTGGCGGGACTGCCGGAGGCGGTGTCGCGGGAGGCGTACCGGATCGTGCAGGAGGGGCTGACGAACGCGGTGCGGTACGCGCGGGACGAGACGGTGACGGCGCGGATCGCGCTGTCGGGGGACGAGAAGGTACTGGAGATCACCATGGAGAATCCGCTGCCCGGCACCGGCCCGGCTCCGGTGGCCCGCCCGGACGGCGGGCGCGGTCTGCGCGGCGTGGCCGAACGGGCCCGGCTGCTCGGCGGCGCGGCCGAGGCGGGCCCGGTGGACGGGTGCTGGCGCCTTGCCGCCCGGCTGCCGGTCGGGGGTGCGCGATGAGCGGCGCGAACAGTGGCCCGACCCTCCCGAAGGGGCCGGTCCGGATCGTCCTGGCGGACGACGAGCGGATGGTGCGGACCGCGCTGCGGGTGATCCTGGAGGCGGAGGACGGCCTTGAGGTCGTCGGGGAGGCGGCGACCGGCGCCGAGGCGGTGTCGGTGGTGCGGGAGCTGCGGCCGGACGTGGTCCTGATGGACGTACGGATGCCGGAGGTCGACGGCATCCAGGCGACCCGGCAGATCCTGTCCGGCCCCGAGGGGCCCAGGATCGTGGTCGTCACCACCTTCGAGAACGACGCCTATGTCTACGACGCGCTGCGGGTGGGCGCGGCCGGCTTCCTGCTGAAGCGGGCGGCGCCGGAGGAGCTGGTCAGCGCGGTGCGCCTGGTCGCGCGCAGCGACTCGCTGCTCTACCCGGCTGCCGTGCGGGCCCTGGCCGCCGACCACGCCCGCCGGCACCCGGCGGCGGCGCCCTGGGCGGCCCGGCTCACCGACCGGGAGGCGGAGGTGCTGCGGCGGATGGCGAAGGGCCTGACGAACGCGGAGATCGCGGCCGGGATGGGGGTGGGCGCGGCGACGGTGAAGTCGCACGTGGCGGCGGTGCTCGCGAAGACGGGCGCCCGGGACCGTACACAGGCGGTGATCGCGGCGTACGAGTCGGGCTTCATCCGGCCGAACGGCTGACCGGGGATCACATGAAGGTTCCCTGAGAAACCGGGCGCATCCGGAACAACTCGTACCGTCCCGGTCGTCCCGCCAGTGGGATGAACAAGACGATCAGGCGCGCCTCGGTCTTCGTGCTGCTCCTGGTGCTCGCCCTGCTCGGGCGGGCCACCTGGGTGCAGGCGTACGAAGGCAAGGCCCTCGCGAACGAGAAGACCAACCGGCGGAAGATCATCGCGCAGTACGGCGAGCCGCTCGGGAACATCGTGGTGGCCGGCTCGCCGGTCACCGGATCGAAGGAGACCAAGGGCGGCGACCTCGCGTACAAGCGGGACTACACGGACGGCGAGCTGTACGCGGCGGTCACCGGCTACAGCTCGCAGGCGTACGGGGCGACCCAGCTGGAGGGCATCTACTCCGGCGTCCTGGACGGCACCGACACCCGCCTGAAGAACCCGCTCGACGTGCTCACCGGCAAGCGGGCGCAGCCCGGCACCGTCGTGACGACGATCGACCCGGCGGTGCAGAAGGCCGGCTACCAGGCGCTCGGGAACAAGAAGGGCGCGGCCGTCGCCATCGACCCGAAGACCGGCCGGATCCTCGGCATGGTGTCGACCCCGTCGTACGACCCGTCGAGGATCGCCGGTCTGACGGACGGCGCGGAGTGGCAGCGGCTGATGGCGGACGAGGACAAGCCGCTGGTGAACCGGGCGCTGCGGCAGCCGCTGCCGCCGGGCTCGACGTTCAAGCTGGTGGTCGCGGCGGCGGCGCTCGAGGACGGTCTCTACGGCTCCGTGGACACGGCGACGGCGAGCCCGAACCCGTACACGCTGCCCGGCACCCGGACGGTGCTGAAGAACGAGAACGCGTCGGCGCCGTGCGAGAACGCGACGATCCGCACCGCCCTTCGCTATTCCTGCAACAACGTCTTCGCGAAGATGGCGGTGGACCTCGGGCAGGACAAGGTGCGGGCGATGGCGGAGAAGTTCGGCTTCGACGACAAGGAGCTGGACGTGCCGGTCCGGGCGTACCCGAGTGTGTACCCGTCCGGGATGGACAAGGCGCAGACGGCGCTGAGCGGGATCGGCCAGTTCGATGTGACGGCGACGCCGCTGCAGATGGCGATGGTGTCGGCGGCCCTCTCGAACGACGGTCTCATGGCGAGCCCGCACATGGTCGCGCAGGTGGTCGACTCCGACGGCGACGCGTTGCAGACGTACGAGGACGGGGCGACCGAGCGGGTGGTGTCCGCGGACACCGCGCGGCAGCTGCGCAGTGCGATGCGCACGGTGGTCGAGGAGGGCACCGGCACCAACGCGGCGATCGGCGGCGGTGTGGAGGTCGGCGGCAAGACGGGCACGGCGCAGCACGGCGAGAACAACAGCAAGACGCCGTACGCCTGGTTCACCTCGTACGCGAAGGATCCGGCGACGGGCAAGGAGGTCGCGGTCGCGGTGATGATCGAGGACTCGGGCGCGGCGCGGTCGGAGGTCAGCGGCAACGGTCTGGCGGCGCCGGTGGCGCAGAAGATGATGAAGGCCGCCCTGAAGTAGCTCTGCGACAGCTCTCCGAAGTGACGTACGGCGGGGGCCGGTTGGTGTCCGGCCCCCGCCGCACGATATGCAGGGGGCATGTTCTCGAACGTGCGTCTGCCCCGTTCCCTGTCCGGCTGGACCATGGCCGTCTTCGGCGTCCTGGCCGCGGCGCTCGGCGTGGCGGGCCTGGTCTCCCCCGACTCCACGATCCGCCTCATGGGTCTGACCCCCGTACCCGGCTCCGACCGGGCGGCGGACGACCACACCCTGCTCTTTCTGACGGCCTCCTCCATGGCGGCCCTCAACATGGGCGTCTACTACGTCCTGGCGGCCCTGGCCGACTGGAAGGCCTTCTTCCGCTGGACGGTCCCGTTCCGTCTCCTCACCTTCTCGGTCTTCACGCTCGCCGTCCTCACCGGCCGCGCCCCGGCCGGCTTCCTGGGCGTGGGCCTGTGGGAGGGCCTGGGCGCGCTGGTGACGGGTGCGGCCCTGTGGTGCGAGACCCGGCGGGCGGCGCGGGTCACGGCCTGAGCAGCGTCTCCATGACCGCGTCCAGGTAGGCGGGGTCCGTCGGGACGGCCGACGGGGTCGCGTGGGCGAGCTGGGCGTGGCCCAGATAGCTGGTGTAGGCGAGCAGGCCGCGGTGGCGGGCGTCGGCGGGCGGGAAGCCGAGCAGTTCGAAGAGGTGGGCGAGGTACCCGACGCGGCGCTCGGTGACGCGGGCGAGGGCCGCCGCGACCTCGGGGTGGTCGCCGGCGGCCAGCAGCCGTACCTCCAGGGGGTTCTCGGAGGCCATCGCGGTCGCACCGTGCAGCAGCGCGCCCAGGCGGGCGGCGGGGTCCGGTTCGGCGGCCTCCATCGCGCGGATGATCCGCTCGGTGGACATCTCCTCCCAGCGCGCGAGGGCCGCCGCCACGAGCGCGTCCCGGTTGGCGAAGTGCCAGTAGAAGCTGCCCTTGGTGGTGCCGAGGCGGGCGGCGAGCGGTTCGACCGCGACTCCGGCGAGCCCGCGTTCGGCGAGCGCGGCGAGGGCCGCGTCCGCCCAGTCGTCGGCGGTGAGCCGCTTACGGGCGGTGCCGCCGCCACCGCGTCGTACTGGGGGTGCCGGAGTCTCGTGCATGTTTCCGTACGGTACCGTACGGTTGGAACATACGCTCCCGTATGGAGGTCCGGTCATGCCCGGAACGCGCACGGTACGCAACGTCCACCAGAGGGTCGTCCAGGCCCCCGCCGAGACCGTCGGCGCCCTTCTCGACCGGCTCTCCGCGCCGGACGACCCGCTGTTCCCCACCCCCGTCTGGCCCGCGATGGTCCTCGACCGCCCCCTCGGCGTCGGCGCCGACGGCGGCCACGGCCGGGTCCGCTACCGGGTCGGCGCCTACGAGCCCGGCCGCTCCATCCGCTTCGACACCACCGGCGAGGGCCTCGGCACCGGCCACCACCGCTTCGACGTCGAGCCGCTCGGGCCCGACCGCTGCCGGGTCACCCACGTCCTCGAACTGACCATGGGCACCCGGGCGTTCGTCCTCTTCAAGCTGGCGATCGAGCCGGTCCACGACACCATGGTCGAGGAGGTCTTCGACAACGCCGAGCGCGCCGTGCTCGGCACCCTCCCCCACCCGCCGGCCCGCCGCCCGGCCCGCGCCCTGCTCGTCAACCGGCTCCTGTGGGCCCGCCCGGCCGCCGTCCCCGTCCCGGCCGGGGCCGCGCTGCTGCACGCCGCCGTCCCGGACCCCGACTACGCCGACGCCTACCGGATGCCGCTCCCGCCCGGCATGCCCCGCGACCCCCGGGCCTGGCGGGACGTGCTGCCGTTCCCGGTGCGGGGCGCCTCGGACTCCGAGCTGATGCTCGGCGAGGACGCCTCCCACCTGGACTTCCGTGCCTCGGTGGTGATCGGCGAGGACTCCCTCACCCTGGCCACCGCCGTCCGCCTGCACAACACCCGCGGCCGCCTCTACTTCGCGGCCGTCCGCCGCGTCCACCCGCTGCTGGCCCGCCGGGTCCTGCGCCGGGCGCACCGCCGCGCGGCCTTCGCGGCCCGCCCGGCCGGCGAGCGCAACCGGGTGGCGTCCGCCTCGCCCCTGAGGGGCCCTGTCTAGGGGGAATCCGGGGGAATAGGGAAGACGCCCGATCCGCGCGGGGCACCTCAGGCGGCAGCCTGCGCCCATGCGTGTATCCCTCTGTCTGACGGCCGTGCTCGTGTCGGGGTTCGGCACGACGGCGATGTGGCTGGTGTCCGGGATCTGGGTGAAGTCCCTGACCGGCTCCGACGGTCTGGCGGCGCTGACCGCCTTCGCCCTGTGGGCGCCCGCCCTGCTCGGGCCGCTGCTCGGAGCCCTGGTCGACCGGGTGCGGCGGCGACCGCTGCTCGTCGCCCTGAACACGGCGATGGCCCTGCTGCTGCCCCTGCTGCTGTGGGTGGACCGGGCGGACCGGGTGTGGCTGCTCTTCGTGGTGCTCCTGGTGTACGGGACGCAGGGCGCCGTCCACGAGGCGGCGGAGGCGGCGCTCGCGGCGGGCGCGCTCGATCGGGAGCGGCTCGGGGACTTCAACGGGCTGCGGATGACCGTGAACGAGGCCATGAAGCTGGTCGCCCCGCTGGTCGCGGCGGGCCTCTTCGCGCGATACGGCGGCGGCCCGGTGGCCCTGCTCGACGCGGGCACCTTCGCGGTGGCGGCGGGCCTCTTCGCGCTCCTACGGGTGCCCGAGGCCCGGCCGGTGCGCCGGGACCGTCCCCGGGTGGCCGAGGGCGCCCGCCTCCTGTGGGAGTCCTCCGTGCTGCGGCCGCTGGTCCTCGCGGGCGGCTTCACGATGCTGCTCGCGGGACTCAACGGCGCCGCGATCTACGCGGTGGTGGACCGGGGCCTCGGGCACGCCCCGGCGTACGCGGGCGTGCTGTACGCGGTCCAGGGCGCGGGCTCGGTCGCGGCCGGGCTCCTGGCCGGACCGCTGCTCCGCCGCGTCCCGGAGCGGGCGCTCGCGGCCACCGGCCTTGCCGTGTTCGCCCTGGGCGCGGCGGCCCGCGCCCTGCTGTCCGACCCGGTCGCGCTCGCTGCGAGCGCGCTGATCGGGGTGGGCCTTCCGTGGGTCCTGGTCGCGGCGATGACGGCGGTCCAGCGCCTGGTCCCCGCGGACGCGGTGGGCCGCGCCGCGGGCACCGCCCACACCCTGCTCTTCGCCCCGAACGCGGTGGCACTCGCCGCGGGCGCCGGCCTCACCGCCCTGGTGGACGTCCGGCTCCTGCTGCCGGCGCTCGGCGTGGCGGGCCTGCTGGGGGCGGTGGTACTGGCGGTGGGCCGCCGCCGGGTGGCGGGCGAGGACGAGCGCGAGCGGACGGCCACGCCGAGCACCCCTCGACGAGTCTGACCCGGCCCCCGGCCGTCCACGGCGGCCGGCGGGGCCGCGGACGGCACCCGCGATGGCGGGCCGTCGGCGAACGCCGACAGGCACACACCCGGCCCGCCCGGGGTACCGACGGAACCGCGGGCCCGCCCGACCCGGCCCCGGGCCGCCCACGGCATCAGCCAGGCCGCAGACGGCACCCGCGCGACGGCAGGGCGCGCGCGGAGCCCCGCGCCGACCGTTCTCGGGGCGTCCGGCGGAGCCGGCCCGGCCTGACGCGGCCCCCGGCTGCGGCATCGGCTGAGCCACGGGTCGGCGGCGCCAGCGGCGCACTGCCGTTACCTGGCCCCGCCCCGGCGTCAGCGCAGCGAGGCCAGCGCCTCCCCCACCGCCGCCAGGTCCGCCTCCGACGCCAGGCCCGCGTGATACAGGCTCAGTTCCGTGGCTCCCTCGTCCGCCGCCCGGCGGGCGTCCGCCGCCAGGGTGTGCGGCGAGCCGCCCATGCCGCGCACCACCGTGAGGTTGGCGGCGACGACCGTCTCCACGCGCGCGTGGGGCGCGAAGGCGGCCACCTGGGGGGCCGGGGTCACCACGCCGTCGGCGACGGCCAGGACGTGGGCCGGATCCGTGCCGGCGTTGGCGCCGCAGCGGGTCGGGACGGGGTCGGCATGGAGGAGGACGCGGAAGCCGGGCGGGGCGGCGGCGCGGACGGCGGTGACGGCGGCCTCCTGGAGGGTGCGGGCGGCGGTCAGGCGCCAGGCGAGGGCCGCGTCCGCGAGGGGGCCGGTCCAGGCCGGGGCGGCGGAGTCGCCGCGCCAGACCGGTTCCAGGGCGCCCCGCACCGCCGCGGCGAGCTCGTCCGGGTCGGCGCCCTGCTTCCCGTAACCCTCCTGGCAGGAGGGGCAGAAGCAGAGCGACATCAGGTACTGGGCGCCGGGGTCGAGCGGGATGCCGGCGGTCTTGTCGTGGGCGTGCAGGTGGGCGAGGCCGTACCAGCCGCAGGACTCGAGTTCGGTGCCGGTCGTCCCGGGGCGTACCGCCGCCTCGGCCGCGAGGCCGACCAGGAAGGCGCGGACGGCCTCCTGGCCGATGCAGGGCGCCCAGGGGTAGCGGTCGCCGTACGCGTTGACGACGGAGGTGTCCGGATGCTCGGCGCCGAGCCGGGAGTTGTGCGCGAGGACCACCCAGCTGCGCACCTCCAGACCCGCGCCGGCGAGCGCGTCCGCCGCCGCGCCGAAGGCGTCGCCGGGCGCCCAGTCCCCCGCGGGATACGGCGCGAGGGCGCGGCCCCGCCAGCGGCCCGGGTCCGGCGGGTAGAGGACGGCGGCGTGGGCGGCGGTGACGATCCGGTGCCGGGGGTGGCGCGGGGTCAGGGCGCGGGTGGAGTGGTAGGCGGCGGCGAGGGTGATCCGGTCGAGACCGAGGGCGGCGAGCCGGGCGGGCGCGGCCGGGTCGCCGTCGACGTCCCAGGGGTAGAGGAAGGCGCCCGCCCTCACCGGGTCTCCTCGCCCAGCACCGCCCGGCCGCGCTCCACGATCCCGGCGAGCTCCTTCACATGCTCGGGGTGCGGCTCGCTCAGCGGCGGGCGGACCTCGCCGACCGGCAGGCCGTACAGCCGGACCGCCGCCTTGACGAGGGAGACCGCGTACCCGCGCCCGCGCGAGCGCAGTTCGACGAGCGGGCGGTAGAACGCGTCGATGAGGCGCTCGGCGGTGGTGTCGTCGCCGGTGGTGAGGGCGCGGTGGAAGGCGAGCGCGATGTCGGGGGCGAAGCAGAAGACGGCGGAGGAGTAGAGGCGGACGCCGATGCCCCGGTAGGCGAGGCCGGTGAGTTCGGCGGTGGGCAGTCCGTTGAAGTAGCGCAGGTCCAGGCCCGCCGAGCGGACGGCGCTGACGATCCGCTGCATCAGGTCGAGGTCGCCGTGGCCGTCCTTGAGGCCGATGACGCCGGGGGTGCGGGCGAGGGCGACGGCGGTCTCGGGGGTGAGGATCGCGTTGTCGCGCTGGTAGACGATGACGTCGAGCGGGGTGGCGGCGGCGAGTTCGGTGTAGTGGCGGAGCAGTCCGGCCTGGTCGGCGACGACGAGGTACGGGGGCATGGCGAGCAGCCCGTCGGCGCCCGCCTCCTCGGCGAGCCGGGCGTAGCGGATCGCGAGCGCGGTGCCGTAGCCCGCGCCGGCGAGCACGGGGACCCGGCTGGCGGCCTCGTCGACGGCGGCGGCGACGCAGTCGCGGAACTCCTCGGGGGTCAGCGCGTGGAACTCGCCGGTGCCGCAGCAGGCGAAGACCGCGCCCGCGCCGGCGTCGATCCCGGCGCGCACATGGGCGCGGAAGACGTCGAGGTCGACGGCGCCGTCCGGGCCGAAGGCGGTGACGGGGAAGAAGAGCAGTCCGTCGAGCCGGTCGGCGAGCGGGGGTGTGGTCACGGGCACTCCCTGTCGTACAAGATTCTGACTACTGTCCACATTCTTGAACGACAGCACGCTAAGGCAGCTCCAACGGAGCGGTCAAGAAGCGAAATCCCTCTACAGCACGTGTTCTTGACGCTGTGCCCGGCAGTACCTAGCGTGGCGTGCCTTCCACATGCGTGAATACGGTCTACGGACGGAGATCTCTCCCTTGAATCCCGCACCCCGAACCGTCCTGCTCACCGGGGCCGCCGGCGCCATCGGCACCCTGATGCGCGAGCTGCTGCCCCCGTACGGCTACCGGCTGCGCCTGCTCGACATGGTCCCGGTCCCCGGCGCACCCGACGCGATCCAGGCCGACCTCGCCGACCGCGAGGCGCTGCGGGAGGCCGTGCGCGGTGTCGACGCGGTGATCCACCTCGCCGGGATCTCCCTGGAGGCCGACTTCGAGAAGATCCTCGCGGCGAACATCGTCGGGCTCCAGCACCTCTACGAGGCCGTACGGGAGGAGGGCGTCCCCCGGGTGCTCTTCGCCTCCAGCAACCACGCCGTCGGCTTCACCCCGCGGCCGCGGCCGGGCGAGCCGCCGCTGGCCGTCGACATCCGGCACCGGCCCGACACCCACTACGGCCTGTCCAAGGCCTTCGGCGAGGACCTGGCGCAGTTCTACTGGGACCGGCACGGCGTCGAGACCGTCTCGGTGCGGATCGGCTCCTGCTTCCCCGAGCCCGCAACGGTGCGGAGTCTGTCGCTGTGGCTGAGCCCGGGCGACTGCGCGCGCCTCTTCCACGCGGCGCTCTCCGCGCCGGAGGTCGGCCACACCGTGGTGTACGGCTCCTCCGCCAACACCCGTGAGTGGTGGGACCTCTCGTCGGCCCGGGCGCTCGGCTACGAGCCGAAGGACGACTCCGAGATGTACGCCGAGAAGATCATCGCGGAACACGGCCTCCCGGCGCCCGGCAGCGCCGTCGACCGCTTCATGGGCGGCCACTTCTGCGAGGACGCGCCGCGCTGGCCGCACTGAACACGCCCGGGAGAGCGGGAGACCCGAAGACCGGGAGAAGTACGCAGGCCCGGCCGGACAATGCGGGGGAGCCGGCCGGGGCCCGGGTCGACGTGGGCGACGCATGACGCCCGCGGACATCTCCGACGATACGTTTCGGTCAAGATCGCCGCGATCCGCGGAGCGCGGCAACTGTCCGCAAAGCGCGACGCGTTCGGCTGCCGACGGCCCGGACCGGCGCCGGGGCTCAGCCGCGCAGGGTGCGCGAGGGGGTCTCGCCGAACCGGGCCCGGTACTGCGCCGCGAAGCGGCCCGGGTGGGTGAAGCCCCAGCGCCAGGCCACGTCGCCGACGCTCAGCCCGTCCGGGTCGCCCGCCCGGAGCTCCTCGTGGACCCGCTCCAGGCGCACCTCGCGCACGTACGCCATCGGCGACATCCCCACGTACTGCCGGAACGACTCCTGGAGGCGGCGCACGCTCACCCGGGCGAGGGCCGCGAGTTCGGTGGTGGTGAAGGGGTGCTCGGGGCAGGCCCGGACGGCGTCCGTCGCCCGCTTCACGGGCGCGGGCCTGGCCGGGCCGCCGGGGTGCGCGAGCTCGTCGCGCCACGGGTGCTCGGCGGCGAGCAGCAGCCCGTTGAGCAGCGCCTCCTGGAGCGGACGGGCCACCAGCTCGTGGCCGGCGAGACCGTCCCCGGCGAGCGCCCCGGCCGCGACCTGCCGGGCGAAGGTCACCCAGCTCAGGCCGGGGCCGCGGGTGATGTCGAGCCGGGTGCCCAGGGTGAGCCTGCCACCAGGGGGGCGGCCCAGGAGCGCTTCGAGACGGTCACGGAGGGCGGCCGCGTCGATCTTGACCGAAAGCGAGCGGCAGTCCCAGCTCCACCGGTCGAGAAAGGTCTCCCCCGCGGGGTCGAGCAGCATCGCCTCCTCGGGGGTCGCGAGCAGCCGGCGACCGCTCCGGCCCTGGCGCACCTCCATGGTGCCGCCCTGCGGCGCGTTGAGGTGGAAGGCCCCGAGCTCGCCGAAGCGCATCCGCACATCGGTCCCGCAGCCGACGTCGCCGATCATCAGCGGCCCGAGCCGGACGGTGTCCAGACGGGCTGCGAAAGGCCGGCCCCGTGTGTCGATCACATCCAGGGTATTGGCGTAGTACCGCGCGCCGATCTCCTGGCGCGCCTCGTCCACGTCCCCCGTACGAAAAGAGCTCCCACCCACGGTCCGAAAGAATATTCGCATGACGGACGCGGCCGGGAACGGCAGGATGCCCGTCATGTCACAGCCACGGGGATTCTCCTTCGAGCAGCGCGCGGACGGCACGGTCGTCGTCACGCACCACGGCCGGGCCGCCGCCACCCTGCGCGGCGCCCGCGCGCAGAAGTTCCTGGCCGAGGCCGGGGCCGGGGACCCGCAGCTGGTGATGGCCCGCTGGACGGGCTCGTACAAGTTCGGCAACGAGCGGGTCGCCCGGAACCACCCGCGTCACCAAGGTGGCCGAACCGGGCGAAGGTAAGGGAACGGCAAAGGTGCCCCGTTCGTTACCCCGGTCATGACCGCTATGACCCCCGGCTCGAACATCCCTCTCACCGCCGCGCGCGTGGCGGTGGACGTCGCCGCCCCGGTGCGGCTCGACGTCTCGGGCCTGCTGCTCGGCGCCAACGGCAAGGTGCGCTCCGACGACGACTTCATCTTCTACAACCAGCCCGCGGGCCCCGGTGTCACCTACCGGTCCGGCGGCGGCAGCGCGCCGGACGCGATCCTGGTGGACACCGCCGCCGTGCCGGCCGGCATCGAGAAGATCGTGGTGACCGCGAGCCCGGACGCCGCGGGCCAGACCTTCCAGGGCATCGAGCCCACCGCGACGCTGCGCGACGCCGACGACGGCAGCGTGCTCGCCACGTTCACCCCGCCGCGGCTCGGCGGCGAAACGGCACTCGTGGTCATGGAGATCTATCTGCGCAACGGCGCGTGGAAGGCCCGCGCGGTCGGCCAGGGGTACGCGAACGGGCTCGCCGGGATCGCCACCGACTTCGGTGTGAGCGTCGACGAGGAGCCCACGCCCGCCGCCACCCCGGCGCCCGCACCCGCCGCCGCGCCGGTCGCCCCGCCCGTCGCCGCTCCCCCGATGCCCGCGGCCCCGCCCGCCGCGCCGCCGGCCGCGCCGCCGGCCGCGCCGCCGGCCGCTCCCCCGGCCCCGCCCGCCGGCACCGGGAAGATCAACCTGGACAAGGGCCGGGTCAGCCTGCAGAAGAACCAGACCGTGTCCCTGGTCAAGGGCGGCCGCCCGCTGCTCTCCCAGGTGAAGATGGGCCTGGGCTGGGAGCCCGCGTACCGCGGCAAGGACATCGACCTCGACGCCTCCGTCATCGCCTACGGCCCGCAGCGCAACCACGTCGACAGCTGCTACTTCGGCAAGCTGTCGATCCTGAACGGCGCGGTCCGGCACTCCGGCGACAACCTCACCGGTGAGGGCGCGGGCGACGACGAGGTGATCACGGTCGACCTGGGCCGGCTCCCGGCGGACGTCAGCGGACTGGTGTTCACCGTCAACTCCTTCTCCGGCCAGAAGTTCACCGAGGTCGCCAAGGCCTACTGCCGGCTGATCGACGCGGCCTCCGGCGAGGAGCTGGTGCGCTTCGACCTCACCACCGCCGAGCCGCAGACCGGCGTGATGATGGCCAAGCTGATCCGCCAGTTCTCCGGCGAGTGGGAGATGACGGCGATGGGCGAGTTCGCGAAGTCCCGCACCGTGCGCGGCATGGTGAAGCCCGCCGCCCAGGCGCTCTGAGAACGCCCCCGCCCGTGGAGCGCGCCGGGAATGGCGCGCGCCACGGGCGGGGAGGCGGTGACGGGGGTCAGCGGCGCGGCTGGCGGCGCCAGGGGCCGGTGATCGCGACCATGATGCCCGGGGTCTGGATGTTGGCGAACAGCGTGTCGCCGTCGGGCGAGAAGGTCACGCCCGTGAACTCGCTGTCGTTGAGGTCGTTGCGGGCGATCGGGTAGGTGCGGCCGCTCTCGGTGGCGCCGAAGAGGTGCTGCACGCCCTCGCCGTCCTCGGCGATGACCAGACCGCCGTACGGGGAGACGGTGATGTTGTCCGGGCCGTCGAAGGCGCCGTCCACGTCCGGGTCGGCGTTGACACCGAGCAGCACCTTGAGGGTGAGGGTGCGGCGCTTGGGGTCGTAGAACCAGACCTGGCCGTCGTGCGCGGTGCCCGGGCTCTCCTCACGGGCGTACGAGGAGACGATGTACGCGCCGCCGTCGCCCCACCACATGCCCTCCAGCTTGCGGGCGCGGGTGACCTCGGCGGTGCCGAACTGCTTGCGGACCGGCAGGGTGCGGGCGTCGCGGTCCGGGACGTCGACCCAGTCGACGCCGTACACGGTGCCGATCTTCGTGGCGCGCGAGAGGTCGTCGACGAACGAGCCGGCGGCGTCGTAGCACTTGGGGGCCTGGAGGCGGCCCGCGTCGTCGGCGAGAGCGGCGAGGCGGCCGCGGCCGTGCTCGAAGCCCTGCGGCGGGACCCAGCGGAAGAGCAGGCCGTTGGGGCCGGAGGCGTCCTCGGTGAGGTAGGCGTGGCCGCGCTTGGGGTCGATGACGACGGCCTCGTGGGCGTAGCGGCCGAAGGCCTTGACCGGCTTCGGGGCGCGGTTGGCGCGGCGGTCGTGCGGGTCGACCTCGAAGACGTAGCCGTGGTCCTTGGTCATGCCGTTCTTGCCGGCCAGGTCCTCGGTCTCCTCGCAGGTGAGCCAGGTGCCCCAGGGGGTGCTGCCGCCCGCGCAGTTGGTGGAGGTGCCGGCGATGCCGACCCACTCGGCGACGGTGCCGTCCCGGTGCACCTCGACGACGGTGCAGCCGCCGGAGGCCGCCGGGTCGTAGACCAGGCCCTCGGTGAGCGGGACCGGGTGGGCCCAGTTGGCGCGGGGGCCCTTGAGCTCGTGGTTGTTCACCAGGTACGTGGTGCCGCGCGGGCCGGCGAAGGCGGCGGTGCCGTCGTGGTTGGAGGGGGTGGACTCGCCGGACTCCAGAC
The DNA here is from genome assembly GCF_040650755.1 of Streptomyces sp. NPDC048623. Classification (NCBI taxonomy): domain Bacteria; kingdom Bacillati; phylum Actinomycetota; class Actinomycetes; order Kitasatosporales; family Streptomycetaceae; genus Streptomyces; species Streptomyces sp. NPDC048623. The sequence goes on along the minus strand of NZ_JBEZHV010000017.1, from coordinate 68,136 downwards.
GGGTGACGCCGCTGTGGGTGAGGACGCGGTAGGTGAAGCCCTCGGGGAGGGCGAGGATGCCCTCGGGGTCGGCGACGAGGGGGCCGTAGCCGACGCGGTGGCCGTGCCCGTCGCCCCGCTGGTCCTGGTCCTGGCCCTGGGCGTTGCTCACGGCCGGCTCGTCGGCGGCGAGCGCCTGCGGGGCGGTGGCGAGCGCGCCGACGGCGCCGGTGAGCGCGAGGCCCGCGCCGGCGGCGGCCGACCGCTTCGTGAAGTCTCTGCGGTTGAGGTTGAGGGACATGACGGTCTTCTTCCTGTCGTCACCCGGTGTCGGCGACACGGTCGCGCCCGCGAACAAACGTGGGTTGAACGGAAGGGCGATGTCCCATGAACCTGCCCGCCCACGGTCGGAATGTACTCGTCACCGGCGCCTCGCGCGGTCCGGGCCGCGCGGTGGCGGGCGCCTTCGCCGCCGACGGCGGGCGGGGCGCAGGCCCGTAAGTGGTGGGGGGGGCGGCGTCCCACAACGGGTGGGCACCGTCCCGCGGGCAGGCGCCCGCAACGGAGGGCGGGGCCGCCCCGGCCGGACGTGAGGGCGGGGCCGCCCCGGCCGGGCGGGAGGGTGGGCCCGCCCGCCCGTGTCAGCCGCGCGACCGCGCCCTGAAGGCGGCCTTTCGGGCCTCCTTCGCCGTGGGCTTGTCGCGGTGGAGGCGGCCCATCGCCTCCAGGACGTCGGCCGTCGAGGGGTGGTCGACGCGCCAGGCCGCCTCGAAGAAGCCGCTGTGGCCGGCGGTGAGGCCCTCGATGAGGTCCTGGAGTTCCTCCGGGTCGCCCTCGGCGTCGAGGTGGGCGGCGATGGTGTCGATGACGAGCCAGTAGATCAGGGTCTCCGGCGGGACCGGGATGTCGGCCGCGCCGCGCTCGGCGAGCCAGACGCGGGCGAGGCCGCCGAGTTCGCGGTCGTCGAGGACCTCGCGGACGGCCGGCTCGGCCTCGGGGCCGGCGAGGGAGAGGGCCTGCTGGGCGTGGAGGCGGCGGAGCGGGGCGCCCGGGTCGGTGCCGCGCGCGGCGTCGAGGAGTTCGCGCGCGGCGGCCACGGCCTCGCGGCCGGCGAGCCAGCCGGTGGTCTCGGCGCGGGCGGCCTCCTGCGGGTAGTGCGCGATGCCGTCGAGAAGGGCCTCGGCGCCCTTGCCGGCGAGGTCGCCGACGGCCGGCGCGACGAGCCCCGCCTCCAGCATCCGCGCACGCACCCCGTAGAGCCCGAGCGGCGTGAGCCGCACCAGGCCGTAACGGCTCACGTCCTCCTCGTCGAACGGCGCGTCCGAGTCCGGGCGTTCGGCCCCTTCCTCCACCATCAGGGCCTCGTCCACCGGCTCGTACTCCACGAGCCCGATCGGCTCCAGGATCCGGAACTGCTCGTCGAGCCGCATCATCGCGTCGGAGACCTGCTCCAGGACGTCGTCGGTGGGCTCCCCCATGTCGTCGGGGACGACCATCGACGCGGCGAGCGCGGGCAGCGGCACCGGGCCCTCGCCCGCGCCGCCCTCGCTGACGGTCAGCAGGTAGAGGTTGCCGAGGACGCCCTCCAGGAAGTCGGCCTCGCCCTCCGGGTCCCAGTCGAGCGCCTCGAAGTCGATGCTGCCGTCCTCGCCGACCAGCGCCTCCAGGTCGTCCACGTACGGCGCGGTGGCGTCGGCGAAGACGGTCTCCAGGCCGTCGAGCCAGATCGCCAGGACGTCCTGGGGCGAGCCGCCGGTGAGCAGCGCGAGGTTCTCGCCGGGCCGGGCGCTCCCGGTCTCCTCCTCGGCCTCCCCGTCCGCCCCGCCCGCCCCGTCCTCGGCCTCCTCGGCCTCCTCGGCGTCCGCCGGGTCCTCGACCTCCACCAGACCGGTGTCGACCGCGACCCGCCACGCCTCGCTCGCGTACGCCTCGCCGTCCTCGTCCCCGCTCAGGCCGAGCACCTCGGCGGCGGCGGGCAGTTGCTCGTCGACGAGCTCGCCGCCCGCGCCCACGCGCGTGTCCGGGCCGGCCCAGCGGGCCAGGCGGACGGCGCGGGTGAGGAGGGGGGCGGCCAGGGCGTCCCGCGCGAGTTCCGCGTCCGCGCGCAGCCGAACGGGGGGAAGGGTCGGGCGGTCCGATGCCATCAGGGGTGTTCTCCTCGGCGGGTGTCGGCAGGGGGGTGCCGGCGCTGTCGCCGGCACGCGATGTGCTTCGAGCGGCCTTCAGCGTAGACGCATTCGCGGGGCCGTCCGGCGGTTCACCCGGGCGTCAGCCTTCGTACACCCGTCGAGCCTTGACAAGTCGACTGTCATACAACGAGATTGACGCGCGTAGATCGTTCGATTGTTCGTCCAACCCCTCACGGAGCACCTTGATGTCTTCCTCCATACCGAGATCGGCCGCCGTGGCCGCCCTCGTCTCCGCCGCCCTCGCCGCCGGCCTGCTCGGCGGCACGGCCGCCGCGGCCGACGACGCCACAGCGGCCGACGACACGGCCCGCGTCCGGATCCACGACATCCAGGGCACCACCCGCGTCTCGCCGCTGGCCGGCAAGCAGGTCACCGGCGTGACCGGCGTCGTCACCGGCGTGCGCACCTACGGCACGCGCGGCTTCTGGATGCAGGACCCGCAGGCCGACGCGAACCCCGCCACCAGCGAGGGCGTCTTCGTCTTCACCAGCTCGGTCCCGAAGGTCGCCGTCGGCGACGCCGTCAGCGTCGACGCGACGGTCACCGAGTACGTCCCGGGCGGTCTGACCTCAGGGAACCAGTCGCTGACGGAGCTGTCCAAGCCGACCGTCACCGTGCTCTCCTCCGGCAACCCGGTCCCGGCCCCGGTCACCGTCTCGGCGTTCTCCGTGCCCGGCGCGTACGCCCCCGAGGGCGACCCGGCGGCCGGCGGCTCGGTCAACGGGCTGCCCCTGGAGCCGAGGAAGTACGCCCTGGACTACTACGAGTCCCTGGAGGGCACCAACGTCCGGATCGGCTCCTCGCGCGTGGTCGGCGCCACCGACCCGTACAACGAGCTCTGGGTGACGGTGAAGCCGTTCGAGAACGACAACCTCCGCGGCGGCACGGTCTACGGCTCGTACGACTCCCAGAACACCGGCCGGCTCCAGATCCAGACGCTGGCCCCGGTCGCACAGCAGCCCTTCCCGAAGCTGAACGTCGGCGACTGGCTGGCCGGCACCACCGAGGGCCCGCTGGACTTCAACCAGTACGGCGGCTACACCCTGGTCGCCAACGAGCTCGGGCAGAGTGTGGACCTGGGCCTGGAGCGCGAGGTGACGGACCGCCAGCACAAGAACGAGCTGGCCGTCGCCACGTACAACGTCGAGAACCTCGACCCGTCCGACCCGCAGACGAAGTTCGACGCGCTCGCCAAGGCGGTCGTCGAGAACCTGGCCTCCCCGGACATCGTCGCCCTGGAGGAGATCCAGGACGACAACGGCGCCAAGAACGACGGCACGGTGACGGCCGGCGAGACGCTGAAGAAGTTCACCGCGGCGATCGTCGCGGCCGGCGGCCCGGCGTACGAGTGGCGCTCGGTCGACCCCGAGAACCTCAAGGACGGCGGCGAGCCCGGCGGCAACATCCGTCAGGTCTTCCTCTTCAACCCCGAGCGGGTCTCCTTCGTGGACCGCCCGGGCGGCGACGCCACCACCGCGACCGCGGTCACCGGCACCGAGGGCGACGCGCACCTGACCGTCTCCCCCGGCCGGATCGACCCGTCGAACGCCGCGTGGGTGGACAGCCGCAAGCCGCTCGCGGGCGAGTTCCGCTTCCGCGGCCGCACGGTGATCGTGATCGCGAACCACCTCAGCTCGAAGGGCGGCGACGAGTCGATCGTCTCCCACCACCAGCCGCCGACCCGTTCCTCCGAGGTCAAGCGGCGGCTCCAGGCGCAGGCCGTCAACACCTTCGTCAAGGACATCGAGGCGCTCGACAAGCAGGCGGACGTGCTCGTCGTCGGCGACATGAACGACTTCGAGTTCTCCGGCACCACGCAGGCGATGACCGCCGACGGCGCGCTGTTCCCGGCCATGCTGTCGCTGCCGGAGAGCGAGCGCTACTCGTACGTCTACCAGGGCAACAGCCAGGTCCTCGACCAGATCCTGACCAGCCCCGGGGTGCACCACTTCGAGTACGACAGCGTGCACATCAACGCGGAGTTCGCGGACCAGAACAGCGACCACGACCCGCAGGTGCTGCGCTTCCGCCCCTGACCGACCGTGCGCACGGGTGTGCGAGACTGCGGCCGTGATCGTCCTGCGTCCCGCCACCCGTGCCGAGCTGCCCGCCGTCCTCGCGCTCCTCGCCGACGAGGAGCGGGTGGTGGACCCGGCCTCGGTGACCGTGACCCCCGCCCACGAGCGGGCCTTCGCGGACATCGAGGCCGACGCGCGCAACGAGATCCTTGTGCTCGTGGACGACCGGGATCTCGTCGTGGGCTGCCTCCAGGTCACCTACATCCCCGGCCTCGGCAAGGGCGGCGCCGAGCGGGCCCTGATCGAGGCCGTGCGCATCCGGGCCGACCGACGCGGCGGCGGGCTCGGCCGCGAGCTGATGCGCCGGGTGATCGCCCGGGCCGAGGCCCGTGGCTGCGCGCTCGTCCAGCTGACCAGCAACAAGTCCCGGACCGACGCCCACCGCTTCTACGACTCGCTGGGCTTCGCCCGCAGCCACGACGGCTTCAAGCTCGCACTGTGACGGCCCGCCGCCCCCGGTGAGGGGCGACGGGCCGTTCGTTCGCCACGCAGTGGCTCAGTTGTGGCTGTGCAGGATCTCGTTGAGGCCGCCCCAGACCGCGTTGTTCGGGCGGGCCTCGACGGTGCCGGTGACCGAGTTGCGGCGGAAGAGGATGTTCGAGGCGCCGGACAGCTCACGGGCCTTGACCACCTGGCCGTCGGGCATGGTGACCCGGGTGCCGGCCGTGACGTACAGACCGGCCTCGACGACGCACTCGTCGCCGAGCGCGATGCCGACGCCCGCCTCGGCGCCGATCAGGCAGCGCTCGCCGATGGAGATGATCACGTTGCCGCCGCCGGACAGGGTGCCCATGGTGGAGGCGCCGCCGCCGATGTCGGAGCCGTCGCCGACGACGACACCGGCGGAGATGCGGCCCTCGACCATGGAGGTGCCCAGGGTGCCGGCGTTGAAGTTGACGAAGCCCTCGTGCATGACGGTGGTGCCGGCCGCCAGGTGGGCGCCGAGGCGCACCCGGTCGGCGTCGGCGATGCGCACGCCGGCGGGCACGACGTAGTCGGTCATGCGGGGGAACTTGTCGATCGAGGTGACCGACAGGTGCAGGCCCTCGGCGCGGGCGTTGAGCCGCACCTTCTCGATGTCGTCGACGGCGACCGGGCCCAGCGAGGTCCAGGCGACGTTGGCGAGCAGCCCGAAGACGCCGTCCAGGTTCTGGCCGTGCGGCTTCACCAGGCGGGTGCTCAGCAGGTGCAGGCGCAGGTAGGCGTCGTGGGCGTCGAGCGGCTTGTCGTCGAGGGAGGCGATGACGGTGCGCACGGCGACCACCTCGACCCCGCGGCGGGCGTCCACGCCGAGGGCCTTGGCGGCACCCTCGCCGAGGGCGTTGACGGCGGCGTCGGCGCTCAGGCGCTCGGTGCCGGCCGGGCCGGGCGCCTCGATCAGCTCGGGGGCGGGGAACCAGGTGTCGAGAACGGTGCCGTCGCCGGCGATGGTGGCGAGGCCGGCGGCGACGGCGCCGGTGGAGCGAGGAGCAGAGGTCATGACGGAAAACCTAACGGTCGGGCCCCCGCGCGGGCCAACCGGTCTCAGCCGGCGGTCCGCCCGTCCGTGGTTTCCGACGAGCCCGGGGCCGGGCCGTTGGGGCCTTCGTTCAGGATCCCGGCCTCAGGTTCCCGGGCTCAGGATCCTCCGTTCAGGCTCCCTCGTTCAGGATCCCCCGTTCAGGATCCTGGCCAGCATCTCGCGCGCGTACGCCTCGTCGTACCCGACGCCCGTCAGCAGCACCTGCAGCGCGATGCCGTCCATGAGGGCGACCAGCGCCCTGGCGGTGACCGGTCCGGTGCGCGGGGCGAGGACGGCGACGACGGCCTCGGCCCACTCCGCGGCGACGGGCCGCAGCGCGGGGCGGCGCAGGGCGGCGAGATACAGCTCGTACTCCAGCTCCACCCCGGTCCGCTCCGCGCCCAGCCACTCCCCCATGATCCGGGCGAGGCCGCCGGCGAGGTCCGGTCCGGCGAGCGCGGGACTGCCGCGGAGCTCTTCGGCGAAGGTGGCGTTGACCCGGCGCAGGGCGGCGACGAGGAGTTCGTCGAGGGAGGCGAAGTGGTACGTGGTGGAGCCGAGCGGCACGTCGGCCTCGGCGGCCACCGTGCGATGGCTCAGGCCGGCGATCCCGGCGCGCCCGACGACCCGCAGCGCGGCGTCGACGATCCGCTCCCGCCGTTCGGGGTCGTACCGCCGGGGGCGGGCGGCGGCGCGGGCGGCGCCCATCAGTGGGCTCCGCCGAGATTGAGGACGGCGACGCCAACGATGATCAGCACGATGCCGGTGATCTTGGCGGCGTTCAGGTTCTCGCCGAGGAAGAGGAAGCCGATGACGGCGACGGCGGCGGTGCCAACGCCGGACCAGATCGCGTAGGCGGTGCCGACCTGGAGGGTCTTGAGCGCCCGGGCGAGGAGCGCGAAGGTGACGAGATAGCCGACTCCGGTGATCAGCGAGGGCCAGAACCTGGAGAAACCGTCGCTGTACTTCATGGAGGTGGTGGCGATGATCTCGGCCGCTATGGCCCCCGCGAGCAGTCCGTATCCCATGTGTACGAGTGTACGCATCGCTGTGTACGCCCGTACGCAGTGCCTGCCGCTACGGTGTGCGCATGACATACGCCCAGGGGCCGTACGGATACGGCTACCCGCCCCCGCCTCCCCCGCCGAAACCCGGCGTCATACCCCTGGCGCCGCTCGGCTTCAGCGAGATCCTGACCGGCGCCTTCAGCACCTACGGCCGTTACTGGAAGCCGCTCGTCGGCGTGGCCCTGGCCGCCTACACGGGCCTCGGCCTGGTGGTGGGCGGCGCGCTGCTCGCCGCCTGGGCCGCCGTCGGCGACCAGGTGACCCGGCTCTTCGACACACCCGCGGGCGAAACGCCGGACGTCTCGGACGTGACGCCGATGATCGTCGCGTTCGTCTGCGTCTGGCTGGCGGCGATGGTCGCGCTCGTCCTCGCCAACGCGCTGGTCTCCGCGGCCGCCCCGGCCGTGCTCCAGGAGGCGGTCCTCGGCCGCCCGATCGGCTTCGCCGAGACCTGGCAGCGCGCCTGGTCGCGGCTCGGCGCGGTGCTCGGCTCGCTCGTCCTGACCGCCCTCGCCACCATGCTGCCGATGCTGCTCGCCCTGGCCGGCTTCGCCTTCCTGATGGCGGGGATCGTCTCGGCCGTCGCCGCCTCGGACCACGCCGGCATGGACGACGGGCAGGGCCTGGCCGTCACCGGCGCGCTGTTCTTCCTCGTCACCATGGCGATGGTGCCGCTGGCGCTCTGGCTGCAGATCAAGTTCAGCCTGGCCCCGACGGTCGCCGTCATCGAGCAGCAGAGCGCCATGGGCTCCCTGCGCCGCTCCTCCGCCCTCGTCAAGGGCTCCTGGTGGCGGACCTTCGGCTGCCTGATCGCCGCCGGCGCGATCGCCGGCATGGTCAACTTCGCGATCCAGCAGGTGGTCCAGGCCGCGGCCGGTCTCCCGATGCTGACCTTCCAGCCGGGCGACGAGGTCACCCCGGGCGAGGTGTTCTCCGCCCTCGGCGGCGTGATGGCGGTCCTCGCGATCGCGAGCGTCGTCACCCAGGCCTTCATCGCCCCCTTCCAGCCGCTGGTCATGGGCCTGGTCTACGTCGACCGGCGCATCCGTGGGGAGAACCTGGCCCCGGCCCTGGCTCAGCAGGCCGCCCAGCAGACCGCCGAGCACACCGGCTGAGCGGCGGGCCCTCCGTACAGCGGGCCCCCGTACAGCGCGAAGGGCCGCACCCCCACAGGAGTGCGGCCCTTCGCGTATGCCTACGGCATCGGTCAGACGTTGAAGGTCAGACGTTGAAGCCGAGCGCCCGCAGCTGCTCGCGGCCGTCGTCGGTGATCTTGTCGGGGCCCCACGGCGGCATCCAGACCCAGTTGATCTTCAGCTCGTTGACGATGCCGTCGGTGGCGGCCTTCGCCTGGTCCTCGATCACGTCGGTCAGCGGACAGGCCGCCGACGTCAGGGTCATGTCCAGCGTCGCGACGTTGGAGTCGTCGATGTGGATGCCGTAGATGAGGCCCAGGTTGACCACGTCGATGCCCAGCTCGGGGTCGACGACGTCGTACAGCGCCTCGCGGATCTCCTCCTCGGAGGCCGGCTTGATCGTGGCCCCGGCGGTCTCGGTCTCGGTCACGTTCTCGGTCATGCCGACTTCCTCTCCGCGTCACCCAGCGCCTGGGCGGTCGCGTCCTTCCACGCCATCCAGCTGAGCAGCGCGCACTTCACCCGGGCCGGGTACTTGGAGACTCCGGCGAACGCGACCGCGTCCTCCAGGATCTCCTCCATCGCGTCGTCCGGCTCGATCCTGCCCTTGGACTGCATCAGCTCCAGGAACGTGCCCTGGATCTTCTGCGCCTCGGCGAGGTCCTTGCCGACCAGGAGCTCGTTGAGCACGGAGGCCGAGGCCTGGCTGATGGAGCAGCCCTGGCCCTCGTACGACACGTCCTCGATGCGCTCCCCGTCGTACTTCACACGCAGCGTGATCTCGTCGCCGCACGTCGGATTGACGTGGTGCACCTCGGCGTCGCCGGGCCGCAAGCCCCGCCCGTGCGGGTGCTTGTAGTGGTCCAGGATGACGTCCTGGTACATCGAATCCAGCTTCACAGGTCCAGCCCTATCCGAAGAAGTTCCGTACGTGCTCCAGCCCCTCGACCAGAGCGTCGACCTCGGCCGGGGTGGAGTACAGATAGAACGACGCCCGCGTGGTCGCAGGAATTCCGTACCGCAGGCAGACCGGCCGCGCGCAGTGGTGGCCGACCCGGACCGCGATGCCCTGCTCGTCGAGGACCTGGCCGACGTCGTGCGGGTGGATGTCGCCGAGCACGAAGGAGATCGCCGCGCCACGGTCCTCGGCCGTGGTGGGACCGATGATCCGCAGGTCCGGCACCTCCTGGAGGCGGCGGACGGCGTACTCGGTGATCGCGTGCTCGTGGCGCTGGATGTTCTCCATGCCGATCGCCGACAGGTAGTCCACGGCCGCGCCGAGGCCGACGGCCTGGGCGATCGGGGGCGTACCCGCCTCGAACTTGTGCGGGGCCGGCGCGTAGGTGGAGGAGTGCATCGAGACGGTCTCGATCATCTCGCCGCCGCCGAGGAAGGGCGGCAGGTCCTCCAGGAGCTCCTGCCGTCCCCACAGCACGCCGATGCCGGTCGGGCCGCACATCTTGTGGCCGGTGAAGGCCACGAAGTCGGCCTGCAGCGCCTGCACGTCGAGCACCATGTGCGGGGCCGCCTGGGAGGCGTCGATGCAGACCAGCGCACCGACCTCCTGGGCGCGCCGGACGATGGTCTCGACCGGGTTGTAGGTGCCGAGCAGGTTGGAGACCAGGGTGAAGGAGACGATCTTCGTCTTCTCGGTGATGATCTCGTCGATGTTCGACAGGTCGAGACGGCCCTCGTCGGTGAGGCCGAACCACTTCAGCTTCGCGCCGGTGCGCTGCGCGAGCAGCTGCCACGGCACGATGTTGGAGTGGTGCTCCATCTCCGTGATGACGATCTCGGTCTCGTGGTCCACCCGGTAGGGCTCGTCGGCCCAGCCCAGCATGTTGGCCACGAGGTTGAGCGACTCGGAGGCGTTCTTGGTGAAGATCACCTCGTCGCGGCTCGGCGCGTTGATGAAGGCGGCGACCTTGTCGCGGGCGCCCTCGTACAGCGCGGTGGCCTCCTCGGCGACCGTGTAGACGCCGCGGTGCACGTTCGCGTTGTGCCGCTCGTAGTAGGTGTTGAGCGCCTCAAGCACCTGCCGCGGCTTCTGCGAGGTCGCCGCGGAGTCCAGGTAGACGATCTTCTTGCCGTCGTGGACCAGACGGTCCAGGAGCGGGAAGTCCTTGCGGATCGCCTCGGTGTCGAGGAGGCCGGTCAGCCCCGGATGGGCGGAAGTCACGCGGATGCGCCACCCTTCACGTACTTGTCGTAGCCCTCGTTCTCGAGCTGGTCGGCGAGCTCGGCACCGCCGGACTCGACGACGCGGCCGTTCGCGAAGACGTGAACGAAATCAGGCTTGATGTAGCGGAGGATCCGCGTGTAGTGCGTGATCAGCAGCGTGCCGACCTCACCGCCCTCGCGGACGCGGTTGACGCCCTCGGAGACGATGCGCAGGGCGTCGACGTCGAGGCCGGAGTCGGTCTCGTCGAGGATGGCGATCCGCGGCTTGAGGAGCTCCAGCTGGAGGATCTCGTGGCGCTTCTTCTCACCGCCGGAGAAGCCCTCGTTGACGTTGCGCTCGGCGAAGGCCGGGTCCATCTGCAGCTTCGCCATGGCCTCCTTGACCTCCTTCACCCACAGCCGCAGCTTCGGCGCCTCGCCGCGGACGGCGGTGGCGGAGGTGCGCAGGAAGTTGGAGACCGAGACACCGGGGACCTCGACCGGGTACTGCATGGCGAGGAAGACGCCGGCGCGGGCACGCTCGTCGACCGTCATCGCCAGGACGTCCTCGCCGTCGAGGGTGACGGTGCCGCCGGTGACCGTGTACTTCGGGTGGCCGGCCAGCGAGTACGCCAGGGTCGACTTGCCGGAGCCGTTGGGGCCCATGACGGCGTGGGTCTCGCCCTGCTTGATGGTCAGGTCGACACCCTTGAGGATCTCACGCGGACCGTTCTCGGCCTCGACGGAGACGTGCAGGTCGTGGATTTCAAGCGTTGCCATGGGTGACTCAGGACTCCTGGGTGACGGAGACGAGCACATCGTCCCCTTCGATCTTTACGGGGTATACGGGGACGGGGCGCGTCGCGGGGAGGCCGGACGGCTTGCCGGTGCGCAGGTCGAAGCTGGAGCCGTGCAGCCAGCACTCGATCTGGCAGTCCTCGACCTCGCCCTCGGAGAGGGAGACGTTCGCGTGCGAGCAGATGTCGTGGATCGCGAACACCTCGCCCTCGGTACGGACGACGGACACCGGCGTGCCGTCGACCTCGACCCGCCGCGGGGTGTCGGTCTCCAGCTCGCTCAGCGCGCAGACGCGGACGAAGGCCATCAGACGGAAGCCTCCAGCTCGGCCTCGATCTTGGCGATCAGGCGCTCCTCGACGTCCGGCAGACCGATCTGCTGGACCAGCTCGGCGAAGAAGCCGCGGACGACCAGGCGGCGGGCCTCGGTCTCCGGGATGCCGCGGGCCATCAGGTAGAAGAGCTGCTCGTCGTCGAAGCGGCCGGTGGCGGAGGCGTGGCCGGCGCCGGCGATCTCGCCGGTCTCGATCTCCAGGTTCGGCACGGAGTCGACCCGGGCGCCGTCGGTGAGGACGAGGTTCCGGTTGAGCTCGTAGGTGTCGGTGCCCTCGGCGGCGGCCTGGATCAGCACGTCGCCGATCCACACCGCGTGCGCGTCCTGGCCCTGCAGCGCGCCCTTGTAGGCCACGTTGGAGGTGCAGTGCGGGGTGTTGTGGTCGACCAGCAGGCGGTGCTCGTGGTGCTGGCCGGCGTCGGTGAAGTAGAGGCCGAGCAGCTCGGCCTGGCCGCCGGGGCCGGCGTACTCCACGCGCGGGTGGATGCGCACCAGGTCGCCGCCGAAGGTCACCACGACCGACTTGAAGGTGGCGTCGCGGCCGACCAGCGCGTTGTGCTGGGCGACGTGGACGGCCTTCTCGTCCCAGTCCTGGACGGAGACCACGGTGAGCTTGGCGCCGTCGCCGAGCACGTAGTCGACGTTGGCGGCGAGCACCGCGTCGCCGGTGTGGTCGATGACGACCAGGGCCTCGGCGAAGGCGCCGAGCTCGATCACCTGGTGGCCGAAGGCGGCACCGCCCTCGCCGTGCACGGAGATCCGGATCGGCTCGGTGAGCACGGCCTCCTTGGCGACGGTGACGACACCGGCCTTCTCGAAGGAGGTGTACGCCTGGGCGGCGACCCGGTCGACCGGCTTGGCCTTGCCGAGGCGGGCGTCGTCCCGGCCGACGGTCTCCACGGTGACGCCCTCGGGGGCCTCGATCTCGACGCGGACGCCCTCGCCGCTCGCGACGGCGGTGCCGTCGTGCAGGCCGCGCAGCCGCTCCAGCGGCGTGAAGCGCCACTCCTCCTCGCGGCCGTGCGGGATCGGGAAGTCCGCGACGTCGAAGGACGGCGGGGCGCTCATGCGCGTGGCGACGGTGGACTCGGCGGCCACCGCGATCGAGCCGGCGGTGGTGGAGCCCGCCGGGATGTTCTGAGCCTCAGCCATGGCTGTCGTCTTGCTCTCTTCCTGCATCACAAAGAAATCGGTCGCTGCGTACGGGGCGGGGTGGGACGGGGGCCTTGCGGCGTCAGCCGACCGCGCCTTCCATCTGCAGCTCGATCAGCCGGTTGAGCTCCAGCGCGTACTCCATCGGCAGCTCCTTGGCGATCGGCTCGACGAAGCCGCGCACGATCATCGCCATGGCCTCCTGCTCGGTCAGGCCGCGCTGCATCAGGTAGAAGAGCTGGTCCTCGGAGACCTTGGAGACGGTCGCCTCGTGGCCCATGGTGACGTCGTCCTCGCGGACGTCCACGTAGGGGTACGTGTCCGAGCGGGAGATCGTGTCGACGAGCAGCGCGTCGCACAGCACGTTGGACTTGGCGCCGGGGGCGCCCTCGCCGATCTCGATCAGACCGCGGTAGGAGGTGCGGCCGCCGCCGCGGGCCACCGACTTCGAGACGATGCTCGACGAGGTGTTCGGCGCCATGTGGACCATCTTGGCGCCGGCGTCCTGGTGCTGGCCCTCGCCGGCGAAGGCGATGGACAGGGTCTCGCCCTTGGCGTGCTCGCCCATCAGGTAGACGGCCGGGTACTTCATGGTGACCTTGGAGCCGATGTTGCCGTCGACCCACTCCATGGTGGCGCCCTCGTAGGCGACGGCGCGCTTGGTCACCAGGTTGTAGACGTTGTTCGACCAGTTCTGGATGGTCGTGTAGCGGCAGCGGCCGCCCTTCTTGACGATGATCTCGACCACGGCGCTGTGCAGCGAGTCCGAGGAGTAGATCGGGGCGGTGCAGCCCTCGACGTAGTGGACGTAGGCGTCCTCGTCGACGATGATCAGCGTCCGCTCGAACTGGCCCATGTTCTCCGTGTTGATACGGAAGTAGGCCTGGAGCGGGATCTCGACGTGCACGCCCTTCGGCACGTAGATGAACGATCCGCCGGACCACACGGCGGTGTTCAGGGAGGCGAACTTGTTGTCGCCGACCGGGATGACGGTGCCGAAGTACTCCCTGAAGAGCTCCTCGTGCTCCTTCAGGGCCGTGTCGGTGTCGACGAAGATGACGCCCTGCTCCTCCAGGTCCTCGCGGATCTGGTGGTAGACGACCTCGGACTCGTACTGGGCGGCGACACCGGCGACCAGGCGCTGCTTCTCCGCCTCCGGGATGCCGAGCTTGTCGTACGTGTTCTTGATGTCCTCCGGCAGGTCCTCCCAGGACTCGGCCTGCTTCTCGGTGGACCGCACGAAGTACTTGATGTTGTCGAAGTCGATGCCCGACAGGTCGGAGCCCCAGGTCGGCATGGGCTTCTTGTCGAACAGCCGCAGACCCTTGAGGCGCAGCTTCAGCATCCACTCGGGCTCGTTCTTCTTCCCCGAGATGTCGCGGACGACGTCCTCGGAGAGACCGCGCTTGGCGGAGGCGCCCGCCGCGTCCGAGTCGGCCCAGCCGTACTCGTACCGACCCAGGCCCTCGAGCTCGGGGTGGCTGATCTCGGTGGTCATGCGGGGTTCCTCCCGGCCGTGCTTGCGGATGCTGTTGATTCGGTGGTCTGTGGGGTGCCGTGCGCGAGGTGCGGGATGAACGTCGTGCAGACGCCGTCGCCGTGGGCGATGGTGGCCAGGCGCTGGACGTGGGTCCCGAGGAGGCGGGAGAAGATCTCCGTCTCCGCCTCGCACAGCTGGGGGTACTGCTCGGCGACATGGGCGACCGGGCAGTGGTGCTGGCAGAGCTGCTCGCCGACCGGCGCGTTCCGCGCGGTGGCAGCGTACCCGTCGGCCGACAGCGCTCTGGCCAGGGCCTCGGCGCGCTGCTCCGGGCCGGCGGACTCTATGGCGGCGCGGTACGACTCGGCCTGGGCCTCGATCCGGTCGCGGGCGAAGGCGGCGACGGCCGCCTCCCCGCCGGCGTTCCGCTCGATCCAGCGCAGGGCCTCGACGGCGAGCGCGTCGTACGACTGGTCGAAGGCGTCGCGGCCGCAGTCGGTGAGCGCGAAGACCTTGGCGGGGCGGCCGCGGGTACGGGTCCCGTAGACCCGCTTCTCGCGCGCCTCCACGACGTTGTCCCCCACCAGCGAGTCGAGGTGGCGGCGGACGGCGGCCTGGGTGAGACGGAGCCGCTCGGCCAGATCGGCGACGGTCGAGGGGCCGTGATCCAGGATGGAGCGCGCGACCCGGTTGCGCGTGGACCGCTCACCGGTCGCGAGTTCCTCCGCAGCCGCAGGAGCCTCACCGACGTTTTTCACAACGCCATTGTTGCGTAATTAATCGGGGACTGACAAGCGAGGTCCGGGCGGGCGGCGGTGCGGTGCGTCACGCAGGTAAGGCTTACCTGACCTGCGGGAACGATCATTCGTAGGCCGCATCACGGCCGCCCTGACCAGCGGTTTCCAGCCCCGCCGATGCCACCAGACGGAGGAAGGATTCCGCATTGCGGACGGCCGCGCCGCCCACGTCGTTGTTGAAGAAGACGAAGACATCGGCCCCGGCGCGCCAGGTCTCCCCGATCCGGTCCGCCCAGGTCACCAGCGCCTGCCGGCCGTACGAGGGGAAGGGCCGCGCCCGGCCCTCGTGCAGCCGCAGATAGCCCCAGTCCGCGGTCCGCCACAGCGGCGTCACCGGCCGCCCGCCCCGGTCCGCCCAGCACAGCGCGGCACCGTGGCCGGAAAGGACCTCCGCGATCCGGTCCGTCCACCACGAGTCGTGCCGCGGCTCCACCGCCACCCGCGTCCCCGCCGGGAAACGGGCGAGCGCCGCGTCGAGCAGCCCGGCGTCCGCCCGCAGGGTCGGCGGCAGCTGGAGCAGTACGGGACCGAGCCGGTCGCCCAGCGCCTCCGCGCGGCCCATCAGGCGGGCCACCGGCTCCCCCGGATCCTTCAGACGCTTGATGTGAGTCAGGTAACGGCTGGCCTTGACCGCCATCACGAAACCCGCAGGCGTCCGCTCCCGCCACTCGGCGAAGGTCGCGCGCTCGGGCAGCCGGTAGAAGGCGGCGTTGTTCTCGACGGCCGCGAAGTTCCGCGCGTACTCCTCCAGCCAGAGCCGCTGCGGCACGCCCTCGGGATAGAGCACGCCCCGCCAGTCCCGGTACTGCCACCCGGAGGTACCGACGAAAACCGTCACACCCGTCCCCTACCCCGATACGTCCTCCACCCCGCCACGTCCTCCACCCCGCCGGAACCGGACCCGCCGCCGAGTCCTTAGACTTCCCGGCATGCGAAACGAGACCGTCGAGTCCGCGGTCCGGGTCCGGGGCCTGGTCAAGCGGTACGGGACGAAGACCGCCGTCGACGGCCTCGACCTGGACGTCCGGTCCGGCACCGTCACCGCCGTCCTCGGCCCCAACGGCGCCGGCAAGACCACCACGATCGAGACCTGCGAGGGCTACCGCCGACCGGACGCCGGCACCGTGCGCGTCCTCGGCCTCGACCCGGTCGCCGACGCCGCCGCCCTGCGCCCCCGCATCGGCGTGATGCTCCAGTCCGGCGGCGTCTACTCCGGCGCCCGCGCCGACGAGATGCTCCGCCACATGGCCAGGCTGCACGCGCACCCGCTCGACGTGGACGCGCTCATCGAACGCCTCGGCCTCGGCTCCTGCGGGCGCACCGCCTACCGGCGCCTCTCCGGCGGCCAGCAGCAGCGGCTCTCCCTGGCCATGGCCGTCGTCGGGCGCCCCGAGCTCGTCTTCCTCGACGAGCCCACCGCCGGCCTCGACCCGCAGGCCCGCCGGGCCACCTGGGACCTGGTCCGCGAGCTGCGCGCCGACGGCGTGAGCGTCGTGCTCACCACCCACTTCATGAACGAGGCCGAGGAACTCGCCGACGACGTCGCCATCGTCGACGCCGGCCGTGTCGTCGCCCAGGGCAGCCCCGAGGAGCTGTGCCGCGGCGGCGCCGAGAACACCCTCCGCTTCAGCGGCCGCCCCGGCCTCGACCTCGGCTCGCTCCTCAAGGCGCTGCCCGACGGCTGCTCCGCGGACGAGTCGCTGCCCGGCACGTACCGGATCACCGGCACGGTCGACCCCCAGCTGCTCGCCACGGTCACCAGCTGGTGCGCGCAGCACGGCGTGATGCCGGACCGGATCTCGGTCGAGCGTCACACCCTCGAAGACGTCTTTCTTGAGCTGACCGGCAAGGAGCTGAGGTCATGAGCACGGGTGCGTACGCGCCGAGGCCCGGAGCCGCGCCGGTCGGGCGGATGATCGCCGCGCAGACCGCGCTGGAGACCCGGATGCTGCTGCGCAACGGCGAGCAGCTGCTGCTCACGGTGATCATCCCCTCCCTCCTCCTGGTGCTGTTCTCGACGGTGGACATCGTCGAGACCGGCGCCGACAAGGCCGTCGACTTCCTCGCCCCGGGCGTCCTCGCCCTCGCCGTGATGTCCACCGCCTTCACCGGCCTGGCCATCGCCACCGGCTTCGAGCGCCGTTACGGGGTGCTCAAGCGCCTCGGCGCCTCGCCGCTGCCCCGCTGGGCCCTGATGACCGCCAAGACCCTCTCCGTCCTGGTGACCGAGCTGCTCCAGGTGGTGCTCCTGACGGGCATCGCGTTCGCGCTCGGCTGGTCGCCGCACGGCAACCCCCTGTCCGTGCTCGTGCTGCTCGTCCTCGGCACCGCCGCCTTCTCCGGGCTCGGCCTGCTGATGGCGGGCACCCTGAAGGCCGAGGCGACGCTGGCCGCCGCCAACCTGGTCTTCCTGCTGCTGCTCGTCGGCGGCGGGGTGATGGTGCCGCTGGAGAAGTTCGGCGCGGCGGGCGACGTACTCGCGTTCCTGCCGATCTCGGCGCTCTCCGACGGGCTGCGGGACGTGCTTCAGCACGGCGCCGGGATGCCGTGGGGCGACGCCCTGATCCTGGCCGTGTGGGCGGTGCTGGGGCTCGGCGCGGCGGCGCGGTTCTTCCGCTGGGAGTAGCGGATCAGTGACGTTTCGGGGCGACTCGCCCCGTAACCACCCCCTCGTGAAAACACGCACAAGCCCGGTCCTACGATGGGCTCCGTGCAGACCCCCCTGTCCTTCATCGCCCAGCGCTGGACCCCGTCCCCCCGGACGCTCCGGCGCGCCGCGCTCTCCGCCGTCGTGATGAGCGTGGTCATCGTCGTCACCGGCGGCGCGGTCCGGCTGACCGCCTCCGGCCTCGGCTGCGACACCTGGCCCAAGTGCACGGACGACAGCCTGATCGTCACGGCCGAGCAGGGCTTCCACGGCTTCGTCGAGTTCGGCAACCGCATGCTGACCTACGTCCTGTCGGCGGCCGTCGGCTGGGCGATCGTCGCCGCGCGCTCCGTGAAGCCCCGCCGCCGCTCGCTGACCCGGCTCGCCTGGGCGCAGTTCTGGATCGTGATGAGCAACGCCGTCATCGGCGGCATCACGGTGTGGATGGGCCTCAACCCGTGGACGGTGGCCGGCCACTTCCTGGCCGCGAACTCGCTCCTCACGGTCGCCGTGATCACCTGGCACCGCACCGGCGAGGGCGACACCGCGCCGAAGCCGCGCGTGCCGGGCCCGGTGCGCAAGCTGTCCTGGGCGATCGTCGCGGCCTCCGCGGTGGTCATCACGCTCGGTACGACGGTGACCGGCGCCGGCAAGCACGCCGGTGACAGCAGCGACGTGCCGCGCATGCCGTGGGACTGGACGAACGCGGCCCATGTGCACGCCGCCGCCGCCTGGGCGACCTGCGGGCTCGCCCTGGCGATGTGGCTGGTGCTGCGCATGGTCGACGCCCCGGACGACACCAGGGCGCGCGCCCGCGACCTGCTGGTCGTGCTGCTGGCGCAGGGGGCGCTCGGCTACATCCAGTACTTCTCCGGCGTGCCGGAGCTCCTGGTCGCCGCGCACATGCTCGCCTCGTGCCTGATGTGGATCGCCGTGCTGCGGCTCGCCCTGAGCATGCGTGAGCGGCCCGAGGCGCCCGCCGAGATCCCGGCCCAGGCCGACCCGGAGCTCGCGAAGGCCTGACCGCCCGCCCGGCCCGTACGCCACGGCCCGTACGCCACGGCTCGTACGCCCGGCCCCCGGAACCGTCCCGCCGACGGTCCGGGGGCCGCGGCGTTCCCCGCCGTACGAAGGTCACTCCAGCCGGTACACCCGCCGCGCGTTCCCCGCCGCGATCATCCCCGCGACCCGTCGCGCGTCCGTACGGGACCAGGCGCCGTCGCCGACCCACTCGCCGAGCACCCGGGCGAGCGCCCCGCGGAAGACGCTCGCGGCCACCACGTGCAGCTCCGGCAGGGCGCGGGCGCCGCTGGAGAAGAGCAGCTTGCCGAACGGGGCCAGCTCCAGGAACTCGGCGAGCACCGCGGCGGCCCGTGCCCCGGTGCGGGCGACGACGGGGCCCAGGTCGGCGTGGACGTGCGGGAAGTGGGCGGCGAGCCGGGCCGCCTGGCGGTGGTGCGGATAGGCGTGCAGCAGCACCAGGTCGGTGCCGAGGCCGCCGGTGGCGGCGGCGAACCCGGCCAGCGGGCCCGGGTCCCGGTCCCCCACGTGCAGTTGCAGCGGCCGGCCCGCTCCGGCCGCGACCCACAGCAGATGGCGAAGCAGCACCGGGTCGTCCACCGGCCCGCCGGCCGGGCGGCGGGCCAGCCAGCGCCCGGCGGCGCCGCGCACCTCGCCGGGTCCGGGCGGCTCGGGTACGGCGGCGAGCCCGCCCCGTAGCCCCGCGGCGGAGGAGAAGGCGACGGCGGACGCGGCGGCCCCGTGGACGGCGTCGGCGAGGTTGGCGAGGAAGGCGTCGACGGTGCCGGAGGTGTCGGCGACCTGCTGGGCGAGCGGTTCGAGCCGGACGATCTCGTGCGCGGCGGCCTCGCCGGCGGCGGCCAGTTCACCGGGCCCCGTGAGGTCGCCGGGCCCGGTGAGGTCGCCGGGCGGCCCCGTGTCGACGAGGTACGTGGCGATGCCGGAGGCGCGAAGCAGTCGGCGGCCGGTCTCCAGGACGCCGAGTTCGCGGCGTCGGGCGAGGTAGTGCGCGGGCGGGCAGTGCGGTTCGAGGCCGAGCAGCGGCGGGCACCAGCGGCGTACGGCGAAACCGGTCTGGGTGTCGAAGAAGGTGGTGCCCGCGGCGGGCGGTGCGCCGGCCGGCGCGAGGTGGCGCTCGAAGGTGCCGAGGCCGAGCTCCGTACGGAGCACCCCGTGGCAGTACTGGTCGACCAGGCGCGGTGTGTCGGTCATGCGAGGGGGCTCCCACGTGTGGACGGCTTCCGTCCGTCCTAACGGGTGAGCCCCGCGCGAGGTTGTCGCCTCAGCCGTTGGACGGGCCGCCGAGCTGGATGCCGGCCATGCGGGTCCACTCGTACGGGCCGGTGACGACCTTGGCGGCGAACTCGCCGTCGAACTCCTCGTGGAGGGTCAGGCCGGCCTGCTCGGCGGCCTTCTCGGCGATCGCGTAGGTGGGGGCCACCAGGTCGCCCCAGCCGCCGTCCTCGCCGACCAGGACGATGCGGGTGCCCGCCTGTCCGATGTGGGCGAGCTTGCCCTCGGCGCCGCCGTGCTTCCCGGCGAACGCCTTGATCTCCTTGGCCAGCTTGGCCGCCTTGCGCTCCGCGCCCTTGGTGCCCGCCTGCTTCGTGTCTGCCATGAAAACGATGCTACTCGGCGGTAGATCATGTGGCGACGGCCGGGGAACGTGGCGTGGGCCACGCGCCCCGGCCGTCCGCCGGACCTGAGGAAGTCAGGGAGGGGTCAGCGCAGGAAGGGGTCCACCGCGACCGCCACGAAGAGCAGCGAAACGTAGGTGATGGACCAGTGGAACAGGCGCATCTCCTTGAGCTTCGCGCCGGTCAGCTCCGACTTCGCGCGGCCCAGGAGCGCGTGTGCCTCCCACAGCCACCAGCCGCCGGTGGCGAGCGCCACGGCCGTGTAGAACCAGCCGGTGTAGCCGAGCGGGGTGAGCAGCAGCGAGACCGCGACCATGACCCAGCTGTAGATCACGATCTGCTTGGCGACGGCCTTGTTGGAGGCGAGCACCGGGAGCATCGGCACGCCGGCCCGCGCGTAGTCCTCCTTCACCTTCATCGACAGCGGCCAGTAGTGCGGCGGCGTCCAGAAGAAGATGACGAGGAAGAGGATGACGGCGGCCCAGGACATCGAGTTCGTGACGGCGGACCAGCCGATGAGGACGGGCATGCAGCCGGCGATGCCGCCCCAGACGATGTTCTGCGCGGTGCGCCGCTTGAGGATCATCGTGTAGACGACGACGTAGAAGAGGAGCGCGCCGAGCGAGAGCCAGGCGGACAGCCAGTTGACGAGCAGTCCGAACCAGAGGGTGGAGACCACTCCGAGGGTGATGCCGAAGGCGAGGCACTCGCGCGGGGAGACCATGCCGGTCACCAGCGGGCGCTGCGAGGTGCGGTCCATCACCGCGTCGATGTCGCGGTCGATGTACATGTTGAGCGCGTTGGCGCCGCCCGCGGAGAGGTAGCCGCCGAAGCAGGTGGCGAGCACCAGCCACAGGTCGGGCACGCCCTGTTGGGCAAGGAACATCACCGGAACGGTGGTGATGAGCAGCAGTTCGATGATCCGCGGCTTGGTCAGCGCCACGAACGCCTTCACTCGGGCCCCGAACGGCCGATGGCCCGCCGGGCCGGCGGTCAGGACGACCCCTGCGGGTCGGGACTCGACGGCCGTCACGCACACCCCTGACAGAGAAATTCCCAGCAAGCCCCCCGGATGACGACGGGGTGAAGGCTTGCGCGTACCACGCCACTCTAGACGTTGCCCAGGTGCCGGACTTCGTGGGGGTGGGGTCGTGTTGGCGGGGTCCGCTCGAGGGTGTGCGCCGGGGCGCGTCACGGGGTGTGTCCCAGTGGGTGGACAGGTGCGGCGGAGCGGCTCGGGAGGCGAAGTGTCACGGGCGGCGGCAGTCTTGCCGTATGCGCTCATTTGAGGGGCGTGGAGCCGAAAAGAGGGCCGTTTTTCGGGGGTAGGCTCGACCACGCCGGGGACACCCTCAGTCACCGGCTACAGACATGTGGAGAGGAGCCCTGACTCAGGGTGAGCACCAAGCCGAGCACCACAGACCTCGAATGGACCGCACAGGACCAGCGGGCCGTGGACACCGCCCGCATCCTCGCCGCCGACGCCGTACAGAAGGTGGGCAACGGCCACCCCGGTACGGCCATGAGCCTGGCGCCCGCCGCGTACACCCTCTTCCAGAAGGTGATGCGCCACGACCCCGCCGCCCCGGAGTGGGTGGGCCGTGACCGATTCGTGCTCTCCGCGGGCCACTCGTCCCTGACCCTGTACACCCAGCTGTACCTGGGTGGCTTCGGTCTCGAACTGGACGACCTGAAGACCTTCCGCACCTGGGGCTCGAAGACCCCGGGTCACCCCGAGTACGGCCACACCGCCGGTGTGGAGACCACCACCGGTCCGCTGGGCCAGGGTGTCGCGAACGCGGTGGGCATGGCGATGGCCGCCCGCTACGAGCGCGGTCTGTTCGACCCCGAGGCCCCGCGGGGCACCTCCCCCTTCGACCACCGGGTGTACGTGATCGCCGGCGACGGCTGCCTCCAGGAGGGCATCTCCGCCGAGGCGTCCTCGCTCGCGGGCCACCAGAAGCTCGGCAACCTGATCCTGCTGTGGGACGACAACCACATCTCGATCGAGGGCGACACCGAGACCGCCGTGTCCGAGGACACGATGAAGCGGTACGAGGCGTACGGCTGGCACGTGCAGCGCGTCGAGCCCAAGGCCGACGGCGACCTGGACCCGGCCGCCCTCTACGCGGCGATCAAGGCCGCCGAGGCCGAGACCGAGCGTCCGTCCTTCATCGCGATGCGCTCGATCATCGCCTGGCCGGCCCCGAACGCGCAGAACACCGAGGCCTCGCACGGCTCGGCGCTGGGCGACGAGGAGGTCGCGGCCACCAAGCGCGTCCTGGGCTTCGACCCGGAGCAGAGCTTCGAGGTCTCCGACGAGGTCATCGCGCACACCCGCGCGCTCGGCGACCGCGGCCGCGAGGCCCGCGCCGAGTGGGAGAAGCAGCTGGCCGAGTGGCGCACCGCCAACCCGGAGCGGGCCGCCGAGTTCGACCGCATCCAGGCCAACGAGCTGCCGGCCGGCTGGGAGAAGTCGATCCCGGTCTTCGAGACCGGCAAGGGTGTCGCGACGCGTGCGGCCTCCGGCAAGGTGCTGCAGGCGCTCGGCGCGGTGGTCCCGGAGCTGTGGGGCGGCTCGGCCGACCTGGCCGGCTCCAACAACACCACGATCGACAAGACCTCCTCCTTCCTCCCCGAGGGCAACCCGCTGCCCGAGGCGGACCCGTACGGCCGGACGATCCACTTCGGCATCCGCGAGCACGCCATGGCCGCGGAGATGAACGGCATCGCGCTGCACGGCAACACCCGCATCTACGGCGGCACCTTCCTGGTGTTCTCCGACTACATGCGCAACGCGGTGCGCCTGTCCGCGCTGATGCACCTGCCGGTGACGTACGTGTGGACGCACGACTCGATCGGCCTCGGCGAGGACGGCCCGACCCACCAGCCGGTGGAGCACCTGGCCTCGCTGCGCGCCATCCCGGGCCTGAACGTGGTCCGCCCGGCCGACGCCAACGAGACCGCGATCGCCTGGCGCGAGATCATGCGCCGCCACACCAAGGTGTTCGGCAAGGGCGCCCCGCACGGTCTGGCGCTCACCCGTCAGGGTGTGCCGACCTACGCGCCGAACGAGGACGCGGCCAAGGGCGGCTACGTGCTGTTCGAGGCCGAAGGCGGCGACGCCCAGGTGGTCCTGATCGGTACCGGCTCCGAGGTGCACCTGGCCGTCGAGGCCCGGGAGCAGCTGCAGGCCGCGGGCGTCCCGACCCGGGTGGTCTCGATGCCGTCGGTCGAGTGGTTCGAGGAGCAGGACCAGGACTACAAGGACGCCGTCCTGCCGCCGTCGGTGAAGGCGCGTGTCGCGGTCGAGGCCGGTATCGGTCTGACCTGGCACCGGTACGTCGGTGACGCCGGCCGGATCGTCTCCCTTGAGCACTTCGGTGCCTCGGCGGACGCCAAGGTCCTGTTCCGCGAGTTCGGGTTCACGCCGGAGGCGGTCGTCGCCGCCGCGCGGGAATCTCTGGACGCCGTCGCGCGCTGACGCGCATACGTACGACTTATTGGAGATGCAATTCTCATGACAGACGCTCTCAAGCGCCTCTCCGACGAAGGCGTCGCGATCTGGCTCGACGACCTCTCGCGGAAGCGGATCACGTCCGGCAACCTCGCGGAGCTCATCGACCAGAGCCATGTGGTCGGTGTGACCACCAACCCGTCCATCTTCCAGAAGGCGATCTCCTCGGGCGACGGCTACGAGCAGCAGCTCGCGGACCTCGCCGCCCGCAAGGTGACGGTGGACGAGGCCATCCGCATGATCACGACGGCCGACGTGAGGGACGCCGCCGACATCCTGCGCCCGGTCTTCGACGCGACCCAGGGCCAGGACGGCCGGGTCTCCATCGAGGTCGACCCGCGCCTGGCCCACGAGACGGCGGCCACCATCGCCGAGGCCAAGCAGCTGGCCTGGCTGGTGGACCGGCCCAACACCCTCATCAAGATCCCGGCCACCAAGGCGGGTCTGCCGGCGATCACCGAGGTCATCGGCCTCGGCATCAGCGTGAACGTGACGCTGATCTTCTCGCTCGAGCGCTACCGCGCGGTCATGGACGCCTACCTGGCCGGTCTGGAGAAGGCCCGCGAGCGCGGCCTGGACCTGTCGAAGATCCACTCGGTGGCGTCCTTCTTCGTGTCCCGGGTGGACACCGAGATCGACAAGCGCCTGGACGTCCTCGGCACCGACGAGGCCAAGGGCCTCAAGGGCAAGGCGGCCGTGGCCAACGCGCGGCTCGCGTACGAGGCGTACGAGGAGGTCTTCGGCTCGGAGCGCTGGGCGGCCCTGGACAAGGCGCAGGCCAACAAGCAGCGTCCGCTGTGGGCCTCGACCGGTGTGAAGGACCCGGCGTACAAGGACACCCTGTACGTGGTGGACCTGGTCGCCCCGGGCACCGTCAACACCATGCCGGAGGCGACCCTGGAGGCCACCGCCGACCACGGCGAGGTCGCCGGCGACACCATCCGCGGCACCTACGACGAGTCCCGTCAGGTCCTCGACGCGGTGGCGAAGCTCGGCATCTCGTACGACGAGGTCGTCCAGCTCCTGGAGGACGAGGGCGTCGACAAGTTCGAGGCCTCGTGGAACGACCTGCTGAAGTCGACCGAGGCGGAGCTCTCCCGCCGTACTCCCTCGGAGGCGTAAGCACCTTGAGCGCAGTCACCGGAGCCAACCCGCTCCGTGACGCCGCAGACCGACGGCTCCCGCGTATCGCGGGGCCGTCGGGTCTGGTGATCTTCGGTGTCACGGGCGATTTGTCCCGTAAGAAGCTGATGCCTGCCGTCTACGACCTCGCCAACCGGGGTCTGCTGCCGCCGGGCTTCTCCCTCATCGGTTTCGCCCGTCGCGAGTGGCAGGACGAGGACTTCGCCCAGGAGGTCCACGACGCCGTCAAGCAGCACGCCCGCACCCCGTTCCGCGAGGAGGTGTGGCAGCAGCTGATCCAGGGGATGCGCTTCGTCCAGGGCGACTTCGACAGCGACGACGCGTTCGAGCAGCTGAAGGCCACCATCGAGGAGCTGGACAAGGCGCAGGGCACGGGCGGCAACTTCGCCTTCTACCTCTCCGTGCCGCCGAAGTTCTTCCCCCTGGTCGTCCAGCAGCTCAAGAAGCACGGTCTGGCCGACCAGAAGAACGGCTCCTGGCGCCGTGCGGTCATCGAGAAGCCGTTCGGCCACGACCTGGCCTCCGCCAAGGAGCTCAACGAGGTCGTCCACGAGGTCTTCCCGCCCGAGGCGGTCTTCCGCATCGACCACTACCTCGGCAAGGAGACCGTCCAGAACATCCTGGCGCTCCGCTTCGCCAACACCCTCTTCGAGCCGATCTGGAACCGGTCGTACGTCGACCATGTGCAGATCACCATGGCCGAGGACATCGGCATCGGCGGCCGGGCGGGCTACTACGACGGCATCGGCGCGGCCCGTGACGTCATCCAGAACCACCTCCTCCAGCTGCTCGCGCTGACCGCGATGGAGGAGCCCGCCTCCTTCGACGCCGACGCGCTCGCGGCGGAGAAGACCAAGGTGCTCGGCGCGGTGAAGCTGCCCAAGGACCTGGGGAAGTCCACGGTCCGCGGCCAGTACGCGGCCGGGTGGCAGGGCGGCGCGCAGGCCGTCGGCTACCTGGAGGAGGACGGTATCGACCCGCAGTCGAAGACCGACACCTACGCGGCCATCAAGCTGGAGATCGACAACCGCCGCTGGGCGGGCGTCCCCTTCTATCTGCGCACGGGCAAGCGGCTCGGCCGCCGGGTCACCGAGATCGCGGTGGTCTTCCAGCGCGCCCCGCACTCCCCCTTCGACCAGACGGCCACGGAGGAGCTCGGGCAGAACGCCCTGGTCGTCCGGGTCCAGCCGGACGAGGGCGTGACCATGCGCTTCGGCTCCAAGGTACCCGGCACCCAGATGGAGGTCCGGGACGTGTCGATGGACTTCGCCTACGGCGAGTCCTTCACCGAGTCCAGCCCCGAGGCCTACGAGCGGCTCATCCTCGACGTCCTGCTCGGCGACTCCAACCTCTTCCCGCGGGTCGAGGAGGTCGAGCTGTCCTGGAAGATCCTCGACCCGATCGAGCAGTTCTGGGACAAGCACGGCCGGCCCGCGCAGTACCAGTCCGGGACCTGGGGTCCGGTCGAGGCGGACGAGATGCTCGCACGAGACGGCAGGAGCTGGCGCCGGCCATGAAGACCGACCTGACGGACACCACGTCCTCCAAGATCAACAAGGCGCTGGTGCTCGGGCGGCGGGCCATCGGCACCCCGGCCGTCGGCATGGTGCTCACCCTCGTCATCGTCACCGACGAGGAGAACGCCTACGACGCGCTGAAGGCGGCCAACGAGGCGTCCCGCGAGCACCCCTCGCGGACCCTCGTCGTCATCAAGCGGGTCTCGCGGGGACCGCGGGACCGCAGCAAGGCGCGGCTCGACGCCGAGGTCCGCCTCGGCGCCGACGCCAGCACCGGCGAGACGGTGGTGCTCCGGCTGTACGGCGAGGTCGTCGACCACGCCCAGTCGGTGGTGCTCCCGCTGCTCCTGCCGGACGCGCCGGTCGTCGTCTGGTGGCCGGTGAACGCGCCGGTCGACCCGGCGAGCGACCCGCTGGGCGCCCTCGCCCAGCGCCGGGTCACCGACACGTACGCCGCGGAACAGCCCATCCAGGAGCTGGCCGAGCGCGCGGACGCGTACACCCCGGGCGACACCGATCTGTCCTGGACCCGGATCACCCCGTGGCGGTCGATGCTGGCCGCCGCGCTCGACCAGGTCGAGTGCGAGGTGACCTCGGCCGAGGTGGCGGGCGAGGAGTTCAACCCGAGCGTCGAGCTGCTCGCCATGTGGCTGGCGGACCGGCTGAAGATCCCGGTGCGCCGCTCCGGGTCGGCGGGCCCGGGCCTGACCTCGGTCAGGATGCAGACCAACTGCGGTCCCATCGTGCTCGACCGGGCGGACGGCTCGCTCGCCACGCTCTCCATCCAGGGCCAGCCGGACCGGGCCGTGGCGCTCAAGCGCCGCGAGACCGCCGAGCTGATCGCGGAGGAGCTGCGCCGGCTCGACCCGGACGACACCTACGCCTCGGCGCTCCGGTACGGCCTGGAGCGGCTCGACGAGGAGGCGGCGACGACCGCTCCCGAGCCGGTGGAGGAGACCGTCGTGGTGGTCGAGGAGATAGCGGCCAAGCCGGCCGCGAAGAAGACCACGGCCAAGACCCCGGCGAAGGCCACGGCCAGGAAGGCGGCGGCCAAGTGAGCACGCCCCAGGTCGTGGTGCACCGCGACAAGGAGCTGATGGCCGAGGCCGCCGCGGCCCGCCTCATCACCCATGTCGTGGACGCGCAGGCCGCCCGCGGCTCCGCCTCGGTGGTGCTCACCGGCGGCCGCAACGGCAACGGACTGCTCGCCGCGCTGCGTTCGGCCCCGGCCCGGGACGCGATCGACTGGTCGCGGCTCGACCTGTGGTGGGGCGACGAGCGCTACCTCCCCGAGGGGGACCCGGAGCGCAATGTCACCCAGGCCCGCGAGGCCCTGCTCGACAGCGTGCCGCTGGACCCGGCCCGGGTGCACGCGATGCCGGCCTCGGACGGTCCGTACGGCTCCGACACGGACGCAGCGGCCGCGGCCTACGCGGCCGAGCTCGCGGCCGCCGCCGGCCCGGGGGACCACGGCGGGGTGCCGACCTTCGACGTGCTGATGCTGGGCGTCGGCCCGGACACCCATGTGGCCTCGCTCTTCCCGGAGCTCCCGGCGGTGCGCGAGACCGAGCGGACGGTGGTGGGCGTGCACGGCGCGCCGAAGCCGCCGCCGACCCGGATCTCGCTGACCCTGCCGGCGATCCGGGCCGCGAAGGAGGTCTGGCTGCTCGCGGCCGGCGCGGACAAGGCGAAGGCCGCGGCCATCGCACTGTCCGGTGCGGGCGAGGTGCAGGCCCCGGCGGCCGGTGCGTACGGGCGCTCGCGCACGCTGTGGCTGCTCGACGCGGCCGCCGCGGCCGAGCTGCCGCGCAGCCTGTATCCGCCGGCCTCGGCCTGAGGAAGCCTCATCGGGGCCCCGCTCACCTCGCGGTGGGCGGGGCCTCCGGCGTTTCCGGGCCGGGTACGGGTTCCAGGAAGGGCGTCAGCAGATCGGGTACGGCCTCGGCGGCGAAGGCCAGGCCCTGGCTCTCGCCCGCGTCGTACACGTCGTACGCGCCCTCGCCGGCGGCCGTCGTCGCGCTCAGGGTGAGCACGCCGGCCCGGCGCTGGAACCAGGACTGTTTGACGGTCCAGCCGATCACCCCGGCGCGTTGGAGGGCGACCGTGGAGCGCCGTACGGTGCCGGAACGGGTCACCAGATAAGCGCCGCTGACGCCGTGTCCGAGGTTCCGGTAGGCGTCGAGGGCGAGCAGCACGGTGAGCGGGGTGAGGACGACGGTGACCCCGCCCGCGAGGTAGAGCAGGACGGGGGTGAGCCAGGCGCCCAGGACGGCGAGGATCGCCGCCGGGCCGAGCCCCGCCCACAGGGCCCAGCGCAGGCGCCGGGTGCGGGCGGCCCTGGGGTGGGCGGCGAGCGTCGCACCGGTGGGCGGCGCGGTCTCGCGCAGCACGCTCGCGGCGACCCGGTCGGCGACGGCGCGCGGTGCGGGCGGCAGCAGGTTCTTGAGGTCGGCGTGCTTGTCGTCGTCGTCCTGGGCGAGGCCGGTGGCGACGGCGTCGACCCGGGCGGCGTGGAACAGGCGTACGCCGAGCGGCTCGACGAGCTCGACACCGCGCAGCCGGCGCTCCTCCAGGGAGACCGAGCGGGCGGTGAACAGGCCGCGGCGGACCCGGAGGGTGCCGCCGGGCTCGCGTTCCAGGCGGTAGTGGGACCACATCTCGATCCACAGACCGAGCGCGCCGATCATGCCGGCGGCGGTGGCGAGCAGCACCAGGTCGGTGATCATCCAGGGCAGCGAGACGTCCTCGAAGCGGTCCCTTATCCAGTGGATGACCGCGTCCTGGGCGCCGAACCACTCGCTGACCTGCATCACGGCCCCGGCGGCCGCGCCGCCGAGCAGCGGGGCGACGAAGGAGACGGGGGCGTAGCGGATCCAGCGGGGGTCGAGCGTGGCGAGCACGCCGTCGTGGGCGGCGTCCCCGGCGGCGTCTGCGGGGCCGGCCATGAGGGTGCGGCGCAGGTGTTCGCCCTCGGTGCGGGTGACCAGGTCGAGTTCGAGGGTGGATTCGCCGTCGGTGTGCTCGCCGGTGCCGATGCGGACCTTGACCAGGCCGAGGAGGCGTTCGAGCGGGTTGGCGGTGAGATCGACGCTGCGGATGCGGTCGCGGGCGAGCGAGCGCCGCTTGACGACGAGCAGCCCGGTGTGGAGGTCGACCTGTCGGGGGCCGATCCGGTAGCGGGTGCGGCGCAGCCGGATCCAGTCGGCGGTGGTGCCGCCGCCGATGAGCAGGGCGGCTCCGGCGAGCACCCAGGCGGCGGCCTGCCAGAGCGGGCGGGAGCCGGAGGTGAGGCTGAGGAAGGCGGGCAGTGCGGCGCCGCCGGCGACGCCGCACAGGACGGCGGCCCCGGCCAGGACCGTACGGGGCGCGAGCCGCCGCCAGTCCTCGCCGGGCCGCCCGGGGTCGGCGCTCCTCGGCCTCATGTGGCGTCCCCGGGGGTGGCCCGGGTGATCGCGGTGAGTCGTTCGGCGAGTTCGGCGGCGAGCTCGTGGTCCAGGCCCTCGATCCGGAGGGCACCCTTGGAGGAGGCGGTGGTGACGGTGACCGTGGCGAGCCGGAAGGCCTGCTCCAGCGGGCCGCGCACGGTGTCGACGGTCTGGATCCGCGACATCGGCGCGATCCGCCACTCCTGCCAGAGGGCGCCGGTGCGCACGTACACGGCGTCCTCGGTGATCTCCCAGCGGTGCACCCGGTACCACCAGGCGGGGAGGAACGCGGTGCAGCCGAGCCCGAGGACCGCCACGGCGCCGGCGGCGCCGAGCAGCCAGCTCCTGGCCGGCCCGATGAGGGCACCGAGCACGGCGAGGACGAGCACCGGCACGGCGGTGGTCAGCAGCAGCCGGGTCCGCCACCAGCCGAGCGCCCGCCGGTCGAGCGTGTTCCTCGGCGGGCGCAGCCGTATCCCGCTCGCCTCGCTCCTCGCCCCGTTCCTCCCCCCGGTCACCGGATCAGCCCCGGTCGCGCAGCGCGCGGTAGGCGGCGACGAGTCCGGCGGTGGACGAGTCGAGCCCCTCGCCGCCCGCCGCCGCGGTAGCGGCTGATGTCACGCCCTCCGTCAGCACCGGCTCGATCTTCTTGGCGAGGACCTTGCCGAGCTCGACGCCCCACTGGTCGAAGGAGTCGATGTTCCAGACGGCGCCCTGGACGAACACCTTGTGCTCGTAGAGGGCGACGAGCTGGCCGAGCACGGACGGGGTCAGCGCGTCGGCCAGGATCGTGGTGGTGGGGTGGTCGCCCTTGAAGGTCTTGTGCGGGACGAGCTCCTCGGCCACGCCCTCGGCCCGTACCTCCTCGGGCGTCTTGCCGAAGGCGAGGGCCTGGGTCTGGGCGAAGAAGTTGGCCATCAGCAGGTCGTGCTGGGCGACCAGGCCGGGCAGCAGGTCGGCGACGGGCTTCGCGAAGCCGATGAAGTCGGCCGGGATGACCTTGGTGCCCTGGTGGATCAGCTGGTAGTAGGCGTGCTGGCCGTTGGTGCCGGGGGTGCCCCAGACGACCGGGCCGGTCTGCCAGTCGACCGGCTGTCCGTCGCGGGTCACGGACTTGCCGTTGGACTCCATGTCGAGCTGCTGGAGGTACGCGGTGAACTTCGACAGGTAGTGCGAGTACGGCAGGACGGCGTGCGACTGGGCGTCGAAGAAGGCGCCGTACCAGATGCCGAGGAGACCGAGCAGGAGCGGGGCGTTCTGCTCGGGCGGGGCGGTGCGGAAGTGCTCGTCGACGAGGTGGAAGCCGTCGAGCATCTCGCGGAAGGCGTCCGGGCCGATGGCGATCATCAGGGAGAGGCCGATGGCCGAGTCGTAGGAGTAGCGGCCGCCGACCCAGTCCCAGAACTCGAACATGTTGGCCGTGTCGATGCCGAACTCCTCGACCTTCGCGGCGTTGGTCGACAGGGCCACGAAGTGCCGGGCGACCGCCTCCTGACCGGCCCGCAGCCCGGTGAGCAGCCAGTCGCGGGCGGAGGTGGCGTTGGTGATCGTCTCGATGGTGGTGAAGGTCTTCGAGGCGACGATGAAGAGGGTCTCGGCCGGGTCGAGGTCGCGGACGGCCTCGTGGAGGTCGGCGCCGTCGACGTTGGAGACGAAACGGAACGTCAGATCGCGCTGCGTGAAGGAGCGCAGCACCTCGTAGGCCATGGCGGGGCCGAGGTCGGAGCCGCCGATGCCGATGTTGACGATGTTCTTGACCGGCTTGCCGGTGTGGCCGGTCCACTCGCCGGCGCGCACCGTGTCGGCGAAGGCGGCCATCTTGTCGAGGACGGCGTGCACCTCGGAGACGACGTTCACGCCGTCGACCTCGACGACCGCGCCGCGCGGGGCGCGCAGCGCGGTGTGCAGGACGGCACGGTGCTCGGTGTTGTTGATCTTCTCGCCGCGGAACATCGCGTCGCGCAGCTCGGCGACGCCGGTGGCGGTGGCCAGTTCGCGCAGGAGGGTCAGGGTCTCGTCGGTGATCAGGTGCTTGGAGTAGTCCAGATACAGGTCGCCGACCCGCAGCGTGTACGCGCTGCCGCGCTCGGGGTCGGCGGCGAACAGCTCGCGCAGATGGGGCTCGCCCAGCTGCTCGCGGTGCTTGCCGAGGGCCGCCCACTCGGGCAGCTGGTTGAGCCTGGTCAGGCCTGCGTTACTCATCTCGGACATCGCCCATTTCTTCGTCTTGCTGCTTCGTGCCCCGCTGTCTCCAACCTAATTGATCGGGCGCCGGATTCCCGTTCAGTGACCGCCGCGGTGGAGCCTGCCCTCGTACCGCGCTTCCAGGACGGCGTTGCGCTCGTGGCCGCCGGGGAGGTTGGCGGAGACGTAGACGGGCGGCTCCACGCCCTCGGCGAGCAGCAGGGCGACGGCCTCGGCGACGGTCATCTGGACGAGCAGGGAGGAGGTGAACGTGGAGATCCCGCACAGCCCGCCCGCGTCGGAGCCGGGCAGCGGCAGGACGGCGTCCCCGGCGGGCGCCCCGTTGTCGAGGACGGCGTCGGCGAGGTCGGCGAGCCGCTTGCCGCTGGCGTGCAGGGCGGGCACGGCGCGGGTGTGCTCCAGGGAGGTGAGCGCGACCAGCGGGTGGCCGGCGCCGGTGACCTTGAGCGCGAGGTCGACGATCGAGTTGTTGACCCCGGAGTTGGAGATGATCACGAACAGGTCCTGCGGGCGGGGCGTGGCCAGCGCGTAGAGCCGGTCGGCGAGTCCCGGGGAGCGTTCGAGCAGCGGGTCCTTCAGGATCGCCGGGTCCTCGCCGCCGCGCAGGACGAGGTCGGCGAGGGCGATCCGGCTGGTGGGCACGAGTCCGCCGGCCCGGCCGGCGACTTCGAGGGCGGCGGCCTGGGAGTGTCCGGTGCCGAAGGCGTGGATCACCCCGTCGGCGGCCACGCAGTCCGCGAAGAGGCGGGCGGCGGTGGCCACGGACTTCTGGTTGGCGGCGACGACCCGTTCGACGGCGGCGCGGGCGACTTCGGCGAACCCGGCGGCGCCGAGGGCGGGTTGGTCCATGACGGAAGCTCCTCTGGTTGAGTGAACCGACCTGAAGCAATCAAGCCGGTTCAATCAACCAGTGCGCCGATGGGCCGTCAAGAGTGCATCGCCGCACCGCCGCCCGGGTCCGCGAGCCGGGCGAGCGCCACCGCCCCCGCGAGCCCGTCCCGTACCGGTGCCGGTACGAGCCCCAGCGCGGCCACCCGTACGGACAACCGGTCCAGCAGCGGGCCGCCCGGCCCTGGGGTCTGTCTGGAGTTCCCCCGCGGCGTCGCGACGCCCGGCACCGCCGCCTCCGGCGTTGTCGTCAGTCGCGAGGGCTCCGCCATCGCTCCTTCCTCCGCCTTGGATCCGACGGCACCAGACGCCGCTCCTTCTCCCGCGCTGGAACTCCAGACAGACCCGAGCAGCCCACCCGTGACCACCAGCGGCTCACCGGGGCGCGGCAGCAGCGCCCGTACGGTTGCCGTCAGTTCGTCCGCCGCCCGGTCGAGCAGGCCGGACGCGACCGTGTCCCCGGCCGACGCCGCGTCGACCACCAGCGGGCTGAGTCCGGCGAGCCGTACCGGATGCGCGGCGTACGCGTAGCCGATCACCCGCTCCTTGGTGAGGCCGCCGCAGAGCGCCGCGACCGGGCCGGCCAACGACGTCGCCGGGCCGCGCCCGTCGAGGCTCCGCAGCACCGCCCGCAGCGCCTCCCGGCCGAGCCAGAAGCCGCTGCCCGCGTCCCCGAGCAGCCACCCGTCGCCGTCCGCCGCGCTCACCATGCGCCGGTCCGTCACCCGGGCGCCCACCGCGCCGGTCCCGGCGATCAGGACCAGACCGTCGGCCGGAGTCCCGGGCCCGGACGCGAAGGCCACCTCCGCGTCCCCGCGCACCTCGACCCGCGCCGGGGCCGCGCCCAGCTCCGCGAGCGCCGCCCGCAGCGCGGCCTCGGCCCGCTCCTTGCCGCCGCCGGGCCCGCCGCCCGCGAAGCCCCCCACCACGGCACCGACCGCCGCCCCGAACCCCGGCGGCACCGCCCCGCGCAGGGCCTCGGACAGATGCCGTACGAGCTCGTCGGCCGGCACGCTCAGCGGGTTGCCCGGGCCGCCCTCCCCCTCGCCGAGCACCCGGCCGGTCGCTACGTCGGCGCACCGCGCCCTGGTCCGGGTACCGCCCGCGTCGATGCCGACGACCGCCCATGTGATCCCGTTCATGACGGCGCATGCTGGTTGATAGATTCACGCGACCACAAGACCCCCGGCACAGGGCGTGTCCGATGGCTCCCGCCGCCGCCCCTCGAAGAAGGCCCCGCATGATCACGGCGCTCATCCGCTCCGAACTCCCCCGGATGTCCGGCTCCCTGCGGAAGGTCGCCGACTGGGTGCTCGCCGATCCGGCCCGGGTCGCCGGGGTGTCCGCCGCCGAACTCGGCCGCCGCACCGGCACCTCGCAGGCCACGGTGACCCGCTTCTGCCGGGCCCTCGGCCTCGACTCGTACCAGCGGCTGCTGCTCGAACTGGCCCGGGAGCAGGGCCGGGAGCCCCGGCCGCTCGGCCCCGACATCGGTCCCGACGACCCCCTTGAGCGGGTCGTGGCCGCCGTCGCCCAGGCCGATCTGGCCGCGTTGCGCGCGACCGCCGAACGCCTCGACCCCGACGCCCTGGAGCGGGCGGCGCAGTCCCTGGCGCGGGCAGGCCGGATCGACGTGTACGGGGTGGGCGCCTCCGGCTTCCTCGCCGTGGAACTGCGGGCGCGCCTGTTCGGCATCGGCTGCGAGGCCCGCGCCTGGACCGAGGTGCACGCGGCGAAGACCTCGGCGGCGCTGCTCACGCCGGCCGACGCGGTGGTCGCGCTGTCCCACTCGGGGGCGACCCGCGAGGTCCTGGCGCCGCTGGCGCTCGCCGCGGAGCGCGGGGCGGCGACCGTGGCCGTCACGGGCGATCCGCGCTCCCCGGTGGCCCGGGCGGCCGGGACGCATCTGACCTCGACGTCCGCCGAGACCGGCTTCCGGCACGGCGGCTTCGGCGCCCGGCACTCCGTCCTGCTGATCCTGGACTGCCTCTACGCGCGCGTGGCGCAGCTGACCTACGCGCGTGCGACGGCCGCCCTCGCGCTCACCGCGCACATCGCCGACGCCCACCGGAGATAACGACCGAAAACGGCCGAACGGGCCCTGCGCGCAGAGCCCGTTCAACCGCTTGTCAGATCTCACCCCGGAGCTTGGCGAGCGCCTCCGCGAGGATCGCCTCGCCGTCCGCGTCGCTGCGCCGTTCCCGTACGTACGCGAGATGCGTCTTGTACGGCTCGGTGCGCGGCGGGTCCGGCGGGTTGTCCCGGTCCTGGCCGGCCGGGAAGCCACAGCGCGGGCAGTCCCAGGTGTCCGGCACAGTTGCGTCGCTGGCGAAGCTCGGCTGGGTCTCGTGCCCGTTCGAGCACCAGAAGGAGATCCGGAGACGCGGTGCCGACTCGCCCCGCTCGGCCTCGCCCATCGGCCCCGCGCCGACCCGGCTTCCCCGGATCGCGTTGCCACTTGCCACGGTCGTAACTCCCTGCGTGATGGTGCTCGAAGATGCCCCAGTCTACGTAAGGCCCAACGCGCGTCCAGTGATTGGAGTTACCCGTCCAGCTTCATCAGCAGACCAAGTACGACAATGCACGCGAACCACAGCAGACCGATCACGACGGTGATGCGGTCCAGGTTGCGCTCGGCGACCGAGGAGCCACCGACGGACGACTGCATGCCGCCACCGAACATGTCGGAGAGGCCGCCGCCCTTCCCCTTGTGCATCAGCACGAGCAGCATCAGCAGCGCACTGAAGACGATCAGGGCGATCGAAAACCCCATAACCACGGCTGGACCAACTTCCTCGGACTTATACGGACGGGGGCCGGGCATCGTACCTGGCCCGACCCCCGCAAGGGTACGACGGATGAGCTCCGCCGCTCTACATCATCACTGGTCGCGGAAGCGCACGATCTTCACGAACTCGTCCGCGTCGAGCGAGGCGCCGCCGACCAGCGCGCCGTCGATGTCGGCCTGGGCCATGATCTCGGCCACGTTGCCGCTCTTGACGGAGCCGCCGTACTGGATGCGGACCTTGTCGGCCAGCTCCTGCGAGTACAGCTCGGCGAGCTTGCCGCGGATCGCCCCGCAGACCTCCTGGGCGTCCTCGGCGCCGCAGACCTTGCCGGTGCCGATGGCCCACACCGGCTCGTACGCGATCACGACGGTCTCGGCCTGCTCGGCCGGGATGTCCTTGAGGCCGCCCTCGACCTGGGCCAGGGTGTGCGCGACGGCGTCGCCGGCCTCGCGGACGTCCAGCTCCTCGCCGACGCACAGGATCGGGGTCAGGCCGTGCCGGTAGGCGGCCTTCACCTTGGCGTTGCAGACCTCGTCGGTCTCGGCGTGGTACTGGCGGCGCTCCGAGTGCCCGACGGCCACGAAGGCGCACTTCAGCTTGGACAGCATCGCGCCGGAGATCTCACCGGTGTACGCGCCGGAGTCCTGCGCCGAGAGGTCCTGGGCGCCGTACTTGATCTTCAGCTTGTCGCCCTCGACCAGGGTCTGCACGGAGCGCAGGTCCGTGAAGGGGACCAGGACGGCGACCTCGACGGCGTCGTAGTCCTTGTCGGTCAGGGCGAAGGCGAGCTTCTGGGTGTGGGCGATGGCCTCGAGGTGGTTGAGGTTCATCTTCCAGTTGCCCGCCATCAGCGGGGTGCGGGTGGTGCTCATGGGAAGGTCAGTCCTCCAGTGCGACGAGGCCGGGGAGCTGCTTGCCCTCGAGGTATTCGAGGGAGGCGCCGCCGCCGGTCGAGATGTGGCCGAAAGCATTCTCGTCGAAGCCGAGAAGGCGGACGGCGGCGGCCGAGTCGCCACCGCCGACCACGGTGAAGGCCGGCGAGTCGAGCAGCGCCTGGGCGACGGCCTTGGTGCCGTTCGCGTAGTCGGGGTGCTCGAAGACGCCCATCGGGCCGTTCCAGAAGACGGTGCCCGCGTCGGCCAGCTTGGCCGCGTAGAGCTCGCGGGTCTTCGGGCCGATGTCCAGGCCCTCCTCGTCGGCCGGGATGGCGTCGGCGGCGACGGTGGCGGGGTTGGCCGGGGCCTTGGTCTTCAGGTCCGGGAACTCGGCGGAGACCAGCACGTCGACGGGGAGCACGAACTCCACACCGCGCTTCTCGGCCCGGGCCAGGTACTCCAGGCAGGCCGGGATCTGGTCCTCCTGGAGCAGCGAGATGCCGACCTCGTGGCCCTTGGCCTTGAGGAAGGTGTACGCCATGCCGCCGCCGACCAGGATGCGGTCGGCCTTCTCCAGGAGGTGGTCGATCACGCCGAGCTTGTCGGAGACCTTGGCACCGCCGAGGACGACGACGTAGGGGCGCTTGACGTCCTCGGTGAGCTTCTTCAGGACACCGACCTCGGTGGCGATGAGGTAGCCGGCCGCGTGCGGCAGCTTGCCCGGGAGGTCGAAGACCGAGGCGTGCTTGCGGTGCACCGCGCCGAAGCCGTCGCCGACGTAGAGGTCGGCCAGCTCGGCGAGCTGGTCCGCGAAGGCGCCGCGCTCGGCGTCGTCCTTGGAAGTCTCGCCCGCGTTGA
Organism: Streptomyces sp. NPDC048623; assembly: GCF_040650755.1. Classification (NCBI taxonomy): domain Bacteria; kingdom Bacillati; phylum Actinomycetota; class Actinomycetes; order Kitasatosporales; family Streptomycetaceae; genus Streptomyces; species Streptomyces sp. NPDC048623. Next base: position 30,945 of record NZ_JBEZHV010000017.1, on the reverse strand, counting down.
AGCGCAGGTTCTCGATGACGGCCACCTGGCCGTCGGTCAGGCCCGCGACGGTCGCCCGGGCCGACTCGCCGACCGTGTCGGTGGCGAACGCCACCTCGGTGCCCAGCAGTTCGCCCAGGCGCTCGGCGGCCGGGGCGAGGGAGAAGGCCGGGTCCGGCGCGCCCTTGGGGCGGCCCAGGTGGGAGGCGACCACGACACGGGCGCCGGCCTCGGCAAGCGCCTTGACGGTCGGGACGACGGCCCGGATGCGTCCGTCATCGGTGATGGTGGTGCCGTCGAGGGGCACGTTGAGGTCGGCGCGGACGAACACCCGCTTGCCGGAGACGCCCTCGGCGAGCAGCTCGTCGATCGTCTTCATCTGTTTCTCTGACTCCTTGGTACACGCGGTGGAGCACACGACACAGGGCTCGCACAGTGCGCCATCGCACTGCCCGAGCCCTGCTTCATCTCGAAAGCCCGCCCTAGAGTCTAGAGCTGGCCGCCGACGAAGACGGTGAGGTCGACGAGACGGTTGGAGTAGCCCCACTCGTTGTCGTACCAGCCGAGGACCTTGACCGAGTTGCCCTCCTGGACCATCGTCAGCGACGAGTCGAAGGTGCAGGAGGCCGGGTCGCTCACGATGTCCGAGGACACGATCGGGTCCTCGGTGTAGTACAGGATGCCCTGGAGCTCGCCTTCGGAGGCCTTCTTGAACGCGGCGTTGACCTCGTCCTTGGTGACCTCGCGGGAGAGCTCGACGACCAGGTCGGTGACCGAACCGGTCGGGACCGGCACGCGCATGGCCATGCCGTCGAGCTTGCCCTTGAGCTGCGGGAGGACCAGGGCGGTGGCCTTGGCGGCACCCGTCGTGGTCGGGATGATGTTCTCCGCGGCGGCGCGGGCGCGGCGCAGGTCCTTGTGCGGGAAGTCCAGGATGCGCTGGTCGTTGGTGTACGCGTGGACCGTGGTCATCAGACCGCGGACGATGCCGAAGTTCTCGTCGAGGACCTTGGCCATCGGCGCGACGCAGTTGGTGGTGCAGGACGCGTTGGAGATGACGTGGTGCTGGGCCGCGTCGTACTTGTCCTGGTTGACACCCATGACGATGGTGATGTCCTCGTCCTTGGCCGGAGCCGAGATGAGGACCTTCTTGGCGCCGCCGGCGAGGTGCTTGGCGGCGTCGTCCCGCTTGGTGAAGATGCCGGTGGACTCGATGACGATGTCGACGCCCAGCTCCCCCCACGGAATGTCGGCCGGGTTGCGCTCGGACAGCACCTTGATGGTGTGGCCGTCGACGGTGATGGTGTCGGCGGTGTGGGTCACCTCGGCCTTGAGGCGGCCCAGAATGGTGTCGTACTTCAGCAGGTGAGCCGTGGTCGCGGTGTCGCCCAGGTCGTTGACGGCCACGACCTCGATGTCGGCACCCTGCTCAAGGAGCGCGCGGAAGTAGTTGCGACCGATACGGCCAAAGCCGTTGATGCCTACGCGGATCGTCACGAACCGATCTCCTCGTTAGGTACGCCGGGTTTCAGACGCCCGGCGAGCTTCATTTTTGGGATGTCCCCGACCGCTTACGACCCTACCTCTCCTGACGCCTTTGAGTGACATCGAGTGCGGCCGGATGCGCCCGGAAAGTGCCGGAAAAAGGCCGACAGCCCTTGCCTACCAACGGGTAAGGGCCGCCGGGGGACCTTGGTCCTCATTACCTAGAGTGACGAAAATCGGCGCTCGCCTGAGCACCCGGATCAGCGTCGGAGCGACTTCAGGGCCTTTCCGAGCAGAGCCGCCCGTTCCGTCGCATTCGGGACGTGCTCGAGTCCGAAGCCGATCAGGACGGTGTCACGGGTCGTGACGGCTGCCCGGGAGTGGAACAGGGCTTCGGAACGGGTCCAGTCACTTCCGTTCCCGGGACTTCCGGCCGGAGGTCCCGGTACGGACCAAGCGCCCATTCCGGTCTCGAAACCCTCGGTCTCGCTCGCCGCACCCGTCGTGAGGGTCAGCTCGTCGACGAACGCGCCCGTCTCGCCGGTGCCCGGGTCGGAGACGTACGAGATCGCCAGCTCGACCCGCTTGCCCGCGTAGGCGCTCAGGTCGACGCTCGCCTGCCGCCAGCCGTTGGACGCGCCGGTGAAGGAGTTCCAGGCGCCGGTGGTGCCGGTGGCGGCGCAGCCGTCCGCGCCGACGGTGAGGTAGTGGGCGAGGAAGGGGTGGTCCTGGACGTAGTAGCCCTCGCCGCAGTCCGCGGGCGGCGCGGCGGAGGTGCCGCCGTCGGCGTCGGGCAGGGTGGTCCAGTCGTCCTGGCCGGCGGTATGAGCCTCCACGATCAGGTGGTCGTAGCCCGGCTCGGTGTCGTAGCTGACCTGGAAGCTCAGGTTCGGCTTCGCGGCGGCGGGCACGCCGGTGAGGTCCACGGTCCGGCTCAGCCGGCCCCAGGTGCCGTCGGTGTGGCGCAGCGCGGCGAAGCGGCTGCCCGCGTACGGCTCGAAGGGGGTGCGCAGGCCCGGGTAGTCGCCGGCGGCGACGCTGCTCGCGAACTGCGGGAAGCGGTCGGGGGCGAGGGTGTCGGAGGTGACGGTGAAGGCGCCGGCGTCGTCGAGCGGGTTGTCCGCCGTGGCGCCGAGTGCCGCACTGCCGCCGCCGAGCCGGCCGGAGCCGGCGAAGGAGACCGGGCCGCCGAGCCCGGAGCGGCGGTAGGCGCCGAGGTAGTACTGGGCGAAGTCGTTGGACTGGGCGCGGCCGACCTGGACCTGCCCGCCGGACTTCTCGCCCGCGTTGATCAGCTTGCCGCCCTCGTTGAGGTAGGCGCGGACGGCGAGCAGGGTGGCCCCGGAGGGCTGCTCGGCGCCGGTGTACCAGACGACGGTACGGAAGTGGCTCAGCACGCCGAGGGCGTGCGGGGCGCCCTGGGTGGCGACGTCCCAGACGGCGGCGCGGTGGCCGTTCGCGGCGAGCGCCTTCACATAGGCATCGGTGTGCCGCGCGGCGGCCGTGCCGCCGGCGCCGCCGCCCTCCTCGGCGAGGACGAGGACGTCGCCGCGGGGCCGCTCGGCCACGGTGTACGTGAACGGTGTGGACGCGGCCGCCTTCCCCTCGCGGGTGCGGGCGGTGTACCAGACCTCGACCCTGTCGCCGGTACGGGCGCCCTCGACCTCGGCGCGGTACTGGTCGAAGGAGAGGTTGTCCTCGCCGCCCCAGGTCTCGCCGCCCTTCCAGGCCTCCAGGCCCGCGCGGTGGGTGCGGCCGCCGTTGATCCGGTAGTTCAGGGTCTTGCCGCGCAGCGACCTGCGGGCGGTGACCGCGACCTCCTGGGCGGCGCCGCCCGCGTACGAGGTGGCGAAGGCGTCCGGGGTGAAGTCGGGGGCCTCGATGCCGACCGGGGAGACCGGGCGGTCCGGGTGCGCACTCGACTCGGCGACGGCGAGCGCGAAGGGGAGGTTCTTGGCGAACTCGGCCTGGATCAGCTTCTCGTCGTCCGGGAAGGTGAAGACGGAGGCGCAGTCGGCCGGGTCCCAGGCGTCGTTCGGGTCGACCCGGGAGGCGGTGGCGCAGGTCGACATCTCCGGGGTGAACATCTGCATCCCGTTGACGTTGGCGGCGTGTCCGTCCGCCTCGCCGTTGGTGGTGTAGAGCTCGGAGGAGAGCTGCGGGCGGTAGCCGGGGATCGCGGGCTTCTGCGGGGTGCCGGCGAGCGCCTTGAGGGCCACGTCGTCGGGGGTGTCGGTGGCGACCTGCCAGCCCACGCCGTACAGCAGCAGCTGGGCGGCGGAGTGGTAGTTGATCGCGTAGCGGAAGCCGACGCGCTTCTCGAAGGCGTCGAGGGCCCGGGTCTCGGGCTCGGACATGGCGCGCGGGCCGCGGAAGGTCTCGTCGGCCGGGTCGGGCGAGGAGCCCTCGTCGTCGTAGCCCCACTTGTAGCCGAAGTTGCGGTTGAGGTCGACGCCGTCGCCCGGCCCGATCCGCCCGTCGCCGTCGTTGTCCCGCAGGTTCTTGCGCCACTGGCGGTTGGCGGGGTCGGCGTGGGTGTAGTCGTAGCCGTCCGGGTTGGCGGAGAGCACGAACCACAGCTCGGTGGTGTCGACGATCCTGGTGAGCCGCGGGTCCTTGCCGTAGGCGTCGAGGTAGTGGTGGAGCAGCCTCCTGGTCATCTCGGGGGTGATCCACTCGCGGGCGTGCTGGTTGGACAGGTACAGGGTGGCGGGCTTGGCGCCGTCCCTGGTCTTCGCGGCGCCCTTGGAGAGCTTGAGCGCGAGGATGTCCTGGCCCTTGAGGGTCTTGCCGAGGGAGACGACCTTGGTGAGGCCGGGGTGGGCCCGGGCGGTGTCCAGGATCTCCTGCTGGAGGCCGCCCTTGCCGCCGTACGGGCGGAAGACGCCGTCCCCGGCGGCCGCGACGCGCTGCTCGGCGCGGGCGGAGAGGGTGTGCTCGGCGAGCCGGACGCCCTGCCGGCGCAGCTGCCCGGCCTGCCGGGCGGTGAGGTAGACCTCGACGGTGGCGGAGCCCCGGGCGGGCACCTGCTCGCTCAGCTCCTGCGCGTCGGTGCCGGCGTCGAGCAGGAGCGGCATCTGCTCCTTGGTGACCGTCGCCCGGTAGACGGTCAGGGCGTCGGTGTCGTCGTTCCCGTGGTTCGGCTGCGCTCCGGCGACGGGTGCCGCCACCAGACCGCCGATCAGCAGTGCAGTCGCGGCGAGGATCGATCTCGCTCCGCGTCTCATAAGCCCCCCTTGCCGTTGTCTGTCACGAAAGCGAACAGACGCCAGGCTCGTGGGGGCTCATACCACAGTCAAGAGAACGCACCGAAGGGGCCGAAAACGACTGCCGGTGCCCCAGAAAGGCACCGGCAGCGTGGAGTTGATGGACCGTCAGCCGACGAGGCTGTCGTCCAGCTCCTCCGTCAGATTGGACTCGGTCCCCGGGATGCCCAGGTCCTGCGCCCGCTTGTCGGCCATGGCGAGCAGCCGGCGGATCCGGCCGGCCACCGCGTCCTTGGTGAGCGGCGGGTCGGCGAGCGCGCCCAGCTCCTCCAGCGAGGCCTGCTTGTGCTCCATGCGCAGCCGGCCGGCGGCCGCGAGGTGCTCGGGCACCTCCTCGGCGAGGATCTCCAGGGCGCGCTGCACCCGGGCGCCCGCGGCGACCGCGGCGCGGGCCGAGCGGCGCAGGTTGGCGTCGTCGAAGTTGGCGAGCCGGTTGGCGGTGGCGCGGACCTCGCGCCGCATCCGCCGCTCCTCCCAGGCCAGGACCGACTCGTGCGCGCCGAGCCGGGTGAGGAGTGCGCCGATGGCGTCGCCGTCGCGGACCACCACCCGGTCCACGCCCCGCACCTCACGCGCCTTGGCGGCGATGGAGAGCCGGCGGGCGGCGCCGACCAGGGCGAGCGCGGCCTCCGGGCCGGGGCAGGTGACCTCCAGGGAGGAGGAGCGGCCGGGCTCGGTCAGCGAGCCGTGCGCCAGGAACGCGCCGCGCCAGGCCGCCTCCGCGTCACAGGTGGCGCCGGACACGACCTGCGGGGGCAGGCCGCGGATGGGGCGCCCGCGGCCGTCCACGAGGCCGGTCTGCCGGGCCAGCTGGTCGCCGCCGGCGACCACGCGGACGACGAAGCGCGAGCCGCGGCGCAGTCCGCCGGGGGCCATCACGATCAGCTCCGAGCTGTGCCCGAAGATCTCCAGGATGTCCCGCTTCAGCCGGCGGGCCGCCATCGCGGTGTCCAGCTCCGCCTCGATCACGATCCGGCCGCTCACCAGGTGCAGCCCGCCCGCGAACCGCAGGATCGACGAGACCTCGGCCTTCCTGCAGCAGGTCCGGGTGACGGGGAGCCGGGAGATCTCGTCCTTCACCGCTGCCGTCATCGCCATGGGCCGATCCTTCCATGCATCCGAAAAATACGGTCGTACGCGGCGGCCAACAGCTCCGGGTCGTGCTTCGGAGCACCGTCGGGCCTGGCCACCGGCGCCAGCTCGACCGCGGCGCCCAGCCGCTTGGCGGCATCGGCGAGGGACTCGCGGTCGGGCACGGCGGCCTCGTCGGCCAGCACCACGTCCAGGGCGAGTTTAGGGGCGTGTCGTGCCAAAACCTCCAAATGACGCTGCGGGGAGAAGCCCTCGGTTTCTCCCGGCTGCGGTGCGAGGTTCAGCGAGAGCACCCGGCGGGCCTTGGTCTCCATGAGGGCGTCGAGCAGCTCGGGCACCAGGAGATGCGGGATCACCGAGGAGAACCAGGAACCCGGGCCGAGCACCACCCAGTCGGCGTCGAGCACCGCGGCGACCGCCTCGGGCACGGCCGGCGGGTCGTGCGGCACCAGGTGCACGGACTGCACCTCGCCGGGAGTGAGCGCCACGGTGGCCTGGCCCCGTACGGTGTCCACGTCGTGCGGGCGCTCCGGGTCGTGGCCCCTGACCAGGGCCTGGAGCTCCAGCGGCACGGCCGACATGGGCAGCACCCGGCCCTGCGCGCCGAGCAGCCGGCCGACCAGGTCCAGGGCCATCACGGGGTCGCCGAGCTGCTCCCAGAGGGCGACGATCAGCAGATTGCCGACGGCGTGGCCGCCCATCTCGCCCTTGGACTGGAAACGGTGCTGGATGACCCGGGCCCAGGTCTGGCCCCAGTCGTCGTCGCCGCACAGCGCGGCGAGCGCCTTGCGGAGGTCTCCCGGGGGCAGCACGTCCAGCTCCTCGCGGAGCCGGCCGCTGGAGCCCCCGTCGTCGGCGACGGTGACCACGGCGGTCAGGTCGCCGGTGATACGGCGCAGGGCGGCGAGGGAGGCGGACAGGCCCATGCCCCCGCCGAGCGCGACGACCTTGGGCTGGGCGCCGCGTCTGCGGAGCGCGCGCCGCACCGAGAGGGTGGGCGTACGCCGGCGGTACGGCTTCACTCGCGCCCCATGTCCCGGTGGACGACGACGGTCTCGACGCCCTCGGCGGCGAGGCGGGCGGCCAGCTTCTCGGCGGTGGCGACGGAGCGGTGCTTGCCGCCCGTGCAGCCGACCGCGATGGTCACGTAACGCTTGCCCTCGCGCCGGTAGCCGGCGGCGATCAGCTGGAGCAGCTCGGTGTAGCGGTCCAGGAACTCCTTGGCACCGGGCTGGTTGTAGACGTAGTTCGCGACCTCCTCGTTGAGGCCGGTGAAGGGGCGCAGCTCGGGAACCCAGTGCGGGTTCGGCAGGAAGCGCATGTCGACGACCAGGTCGGCGTCGACCGGCAGGCCGTACTTGAAGCCGAAGGACATCACGGTGGCCCGCAGCTCGGGCTCCTCCTCGCCGGCGAACTGGGCGTCCATCTTGGCGCGCAGTTCGTGCACGTTGAGGCTGGAGGTGTCGATCACCAGGTCGGCGTCGCCGCGCAGCTCGCGCAGCAGGTCGCGCTCGGCGGCGATGCCGTCGGTGATGCGGCCGTCGCCCTGGAGCGGGTGGGGCCGGCGGACCGACTCGAAGCGCCGGACCAGGGCCTCGTCGGAGGACTCCAGGAAGACGATCCGGCGGGTGACCTGCTTGGCGTCGAGGTCGGCCAGGGAGTCCCGGAGGTTGTCGAAGAACTGGCGGCCGCGGACGTCGACGACGACCGCGATGCGGGCCACGTTCCCCTGGGAGCGGGCGCCGAGCTCCACCATGGTGGGGATCAGCGCGGGCGGCAGGTTGTCGACGACGAACCAGCCGAGGTCCTCCAGGCATTTCGCCGCGGTGGACCGGCCGGCGCCGGACATGCCGGAGATGATCACCAGCTCGGGGATGGCCGCGTCGGCGTTGTTCTCACCGACGGGCTCCGTCGTGCCCGTACTCATGTCTGGTGCTCCGTCTTCGTACTCGGACCGCTCGTGTCCGTGCTGCTCGTGGGGTTGGGGTCGGGGTTGCTCGTGCTGCTCGTGCCGCTCTGGCTGCTCGTGCTCGGTCATGCGGTGGTGCCCCCGTCGTCTTCCATGATCTCTCCTGTGGCCGTGTTCACGGCGGGCGCGGCCGGGGCCGCCTGCGCGAGGGCCACCGCCACGGCCTCGGCCGTCTTGCGGCCCATGCCGGGGACCTCGCAGATCTGGTCGATTGTCGCCTGCCGGAGCCGTTTGACCGAGCCGAAATGCTTGATGAGGGCTTGTTTCCGGGTGTCGCCGAGGCCGGGAACCGCGTCGAGCGGGCTGGTGCGGATGCGCTTGTTCCGCTTGGACCGCTGGTAGCGGATGGCGAAGTCGTGAGCCGTGTCACGTACCCGCTGAAGGAGGTAGAGCCCCTCGCTGGTGCGGGGCAGCACCACCGGGTCGTCGTCGCCGGGCAGCCAAACCTCCTCCAGGCGCTTGGCGAGGCCGCAGACGGCGATGTCGTCGATGCCGAGCTCGTCCAGGGCCCGGCGGGCGGCGGCGACCTGCGGCTGCCCGCCGTCGACGACGACGAGCTGGGGCGGGTAGGCGAAGCGCTTGGGCCGCCCGTCGTCGTCCCGGCCGTCGCCGTCGCCGTCGCCGTTGCCGTTGCCGTTGCCGGCGGCGGTCTCTTCGGGCACCTCTCCGTCGACCCACTCGCCGGTCTTCTCCTTCTCGGCGAGGTAGCGGGTGAAGCGGCGGCTGATCACCTCGTGCATGGACCGGACGTCGTCCTGTCCCTCGAAGCTCTTGATCTGGAAGCGCCGGTACTCGCTCTTGCGGGGCAGCCCGTCCTCGAAGACGACCATGGAGGCCACGACGTCCTGGCCCTGGAGGTGCGAGATGTCGAAGCACTCGATACGCAGCGGCGCCGAGTCCAGGTCCAGCGCCTCGGCGATCTCCTCCAGGGCGCGGGAGCGGGTGGTGAGGTCGCTGGCCCGCTTGGTCTTGTGCAGCACGAGGGCCTGCTGGGCGTTGCGCGCGACCGTCTCCATCAGGTCCTTCTTGTCGCCGCGCTGCGGCACGCGCAGCGAGACCTGGGAGCCGCGGCGCCCGGAGAGCCAGGCGGTGACGGCCTCGGCGTCCTCCGGCAGCGCCGGGACCAGGACCTCCTTGGGGACCGCGTCGCCGGTCTCCTCGCCGTACAGCTGCTGGAGAGCGTGCTCGACGAGCCCGGCGGCGCCGACGGCCTCGACCTTGTCGGTGACCCAGCCGCGCTGGCCGCGCACGCGTCCGCCGCGCACGTGGAAGATCTGCACGGCCGCCTCCAGCTCGTCCTCGGCGAGGGCGATCAGGTCGGCGTCGGTGGCGTCGGCGAGCACGACCGCGCTCTTCTCCATGGCCTTGCGCAGCGCCCCTATGTCGTCGCGCAGCCGGGCGGCCTTCTCGTACTCCATGTCCTCGGCCGCGAGCATCATCTGCTTCTCCAGGCGGCGGATGTACGCGCCGGTGCGGCCGGCCATGAAGTCGCAGAAGTCCTCGGCCAGTTCGCGGTGCTCCTCGGGCGTGACCCGGCCGACGCAGGGCGCCGAGCACTTCCCGATGTAGCCGAGCAGACAGGGGCGCCCGGCCGAGGCGGCGTTGCGGAACACGCCGGCGGAGCACGTGCGCACCGGGAACACGCGCAGCATCAGGTCGACGGTCTCGCGGATGGCCCACGCGTGCCCGTACGGCCCGAAATAGCGCACGCCCTTCTTCTTGTGCCCGCGCATGACCTGCACGCGCGGGAACTCCTCGTTCAGCGTGACCGCGAGATACGGGTAGCTCTTGTCGTCCCGGTACTTGACGTTGAACCGGGGGTCGAACTCCTTGATCCAGGAGTACTCCAGCTGCAGGGCCTCGACCTCGGTGGACACCACGGTCCACTCCACGGACGCGGCCGTGGTCACCATCGTCGCCGTGCGCGGGTGCAGGCTCGCCAGCGGCTGGAAGTAGTTCGCCAGTCGCTGGCGCAGGGACTTCGCCTTGCCGACGTAGATCACCCGGCGGTGCTCGTCGCGGAATTTGTAGACCCCGGGCGAGTCGGGGATCTGTCCCGGCTTGGGGCGGTAGCTGGAGGGGTCGGCCATGTTCCCACCCTACTGGCGGGGACCGACACTCAGGCCGGGCGCGAGCATTGTCCGGATCGGAACGACACGCTTCAATACGGGGTCCCCCCGCCGTTCCGTACGGGCCGTACGGGGTCCCCTGCCGTGCACGTTCTCCGAGGAGTCCTCGTGGGTCACACCGAGGCTGATCTGGTGCAGCTCCTGCACACCGGTCCGTTCCACCTGGCGCTGCGCACCGCGCTGGCGGTGCGCGGGCTGCCGCTCCAGCGGGTGCAGCACCATCTGGCGCACCGGGGCGTCAAGGTCGGGGTGACCTCCCTCAGTTACTGGCAGCAGGGGGCCCGGCGGCCGCAGCGGCCGGAGTCGATGAAGGCGGTGCGGGCCCTGGAGGAGGTGCTCCAGCTGCCCGGCAACTCACTGCTCCGGCTGCTGCACGAGGACGCCGGCGCCCGCCCCGAGGCCGAGCGCCCGGCGACCCGCTCGTACCGCTCGCTCGTCGAGGCCTCGGGGGTGCTGGAGGGGCTGCTCGCGGAGCTGGAGAGCCCGGGGGACGGCGGGCTGCACACGGTGGGCCACCAGGAGCGGGTGCGGATCGGGGCCGGGCGCGAACTGCTCGGCCGGGACTCGCAGCAGGTGGTGCGGGCGCACCGGGACGGCGTCGACCGCTATCTCGCGATCCACCGGGGCGATCCGGGCTGCGATCCGTCCCGGGTGGAGGTGCGGGCGACGGAGAACTGCCGCACGGGGCGGGTGCGGCAGCACACGGAGACCGGCCTGCTCGTGGCCGAGCTGCTCTTCGACACCCGGCTGCGGGCCGGGGACACCCATGTCTTCTCGTACGGCTTCGAGGACGGCACGGGCGGGCCGAGCCGGGAGTACGTGCGGGGCTTCGGCTTCGCGGGCGGGCAGTACGTGCTCCAGGTCCGCTTCGACGAGGCGGCCCTGCCGGTTCGCTGCCGGCGCTTCGCCCAGGCCTCGACGGGCGCGCCGCGCGGCGGCCGGACCGAGCTGACGCTGAGCGGCCGGCACCGCGCGGTGCACGTGGTGGAGCAGGGGGTGCGCCCGGGGATCCTGGGGATCGAGTGGGACTGGGCCTGACGGGCGCCGGGGTCCGCGGTCCGGCGTCCGCCGGACGGGCCCTAGGCCTTGGAGGCGGTCTTCGGGCCGGCGATCAGCTTGCCGTTCTCGACGCGGACCGGGACCGCGGGGAGCGGCACGGTCGCCGGGCCCTGGAGGGCCTGGCCGGTGGTGACGTCGAAGCGGCTGCCGTGGCAGGGGCAGTTGCCCTCGTTGTCCTCGACCTTGTCGAGGACGCAGCCGGCGTGGGTGCACTGGGCGCTGAACGCCTTGTACTCGCCCTTGGCCGGGCAGTGCACGACGAGCCGCTGCTCGCGGTAGAGCTTGGCGCCGCCGACGGGGATCTCCTCGGGCGCGCCGAGGGCGACCGGGGCGGTCGGCGTGGGGGTCACGGCGTGGCCGAGGTTGGATTCGGTGGAGCAGGCGGCGACACCCAGCCCGGCGGCCCCGGCGAGGGCGGCGCCTTTGAGAACGGTGCGGCGGGTGGTCTGGCCGGACATGAGCGCTCCACGGTGTCGGTTCGGTCCCGGCAGGGACAAGGAGGTCCCCGAAAGGGACCGAACCGACGATACCGGCGCCTTCGCGGACGCCGACGGGCGGGTCGGCGGGCGCGATGGCGGGCGGGGTGGCGGCCCGTCCTGCGGCCGGATCGGCGGGCCGGTCGCGGGCGACGGCTGTCGGCCCGTGCCGGTGATGGGTTACGTTCCGGTGCGTGATCGTCGTCGCCGGAGAGTCCCTGATCGACCTGGTCCCCGACGGGGCGCCGGGCCCCCTGGCCCCGCTGCAGCCCCGGCCGGGCGGCGGCCCGTACAACACCGCCGTCGCCCTCGGGCGGATCGGCGCGGACGTGGCCTTCTGCTCGCGGGTCTCGACGGACGCCTTCGGCGAGGCGCTGGTGGCGCGGCTGCGGGCGGCGGGGGTGGCGACGGAGCTCGTGCAGCGCGGGCCGGAGCCGACCACCCTGGCGGTGGCCACGGTGGGGCCGGACGGCTCGGCGCGCTACGGCTTCTACGTGGAAGGCACGGCGGACCGCCTCTTCGCGCTGCCCGAGCGGCTGCCGGAGGGGGTACGGGCGGTGGCCTTCGGGACCTGCTCGCTCGCCCTGGAGCCGGGCGCGAGCGCGTACGAGGCGCTGCTGCGGCGCTCGGCGCGGAAGGGCGCGCTGACGCTGCTCGACCCGAACGTGCGGCCGGGGCTGATCCCGGACGCGGACGCCTACCGGGCGCGGTTCGTCGGCTGGCTGCCGGACGTGTCGCTGCTGAAGCTCTCGGAGGAGGACGCGGCGTGGCTCGGCGGCTCCCCGGCGGAGTGGCTGGCCGCCGGGCCCGACGCGGTGGTGCTGACCCGGGGCACCGCCGGTCTGACGGTGTTCACGCAGGGGTACGAGGTGTCCGTCCCCGGCGTGCGGGTGCCGGTGGTGGACACGATCGGCGCGGGCGACACGGTGAACGCGGCCCTGCTGCACGGCCTCGCCGACCGTACCCCGGCCGCCCTGACCCCGGAGGACTGGCGGGAGCTGCTGTCGTTCGCGGCCCACGCGGCAGCGGTCACCTGCACCCGAGCGGGCGCGGAGCCGCCGTACAGGCACGAGATCCCCGACGCCCGGACCCGGGCCCCGGGCACGGCCTAGCCAGGCCGTGCCCGGCGGACCAGAGTCGGACAGGGGGCGGCGTCTGGTGCATGGGGCCTCCCCAGGCCCGCCAGGGTCGAGGGGACGCAGCGCGGGGTCCCCGGGCCCGCAGGCCCCTGGGGAGTGCCGTGCCAGGGCTCGCGGACTCGGCCATGATCCGCTGGACACGCCCGAGGGGACGCCCCCCTCTCGGTGGGCGCCCCCTCGGGCCGGTGCCGGTGGCCGTCAGGCCTTGCGGGTCCGGGTGGTGGCCGTCTTCTTGGCGGCGGTCTTCTTCGCCGGCGCGGCCGTCTTCTTGGCGGCTGCCGCCGTCTTCTTCGCCGGGGCCTTCTTGGCACCGCGGGCGGCCGGGACGGTGGCCGCGGCGTCGCTGATCCGGTCCACGTCGAGGATCTCTCGGAGGAACTTGCCGGTGTGGCTGGCCGGCACCGAGGCGACCTCCTCGGGCGTGCCCTCGGCGATGACGAGTCCGCCGCCGCTGCCGCCCTCGGGGCCCATGTCGATGAGCCAGTCCGCGGTCTTGATGACATCCAGGTTGTGCTCGATGACGATCACCGAGTTGCCCTTGTCGACCAGGCCGGAGAGCACCTTGATCAGCTTCGAGATGTCCTCGAAGTGGAGGCCGGTGGTCGGCTCGTCCAGGACGTAGACCGTACGGCCCGTGGAGCGCTTCTGGAGCTCGGAGGCGAGCTTGACGCGCTGGGCCTCGCCGCCGGAGAGCGTCGGCGCGGACTGGCCGAGGCGGACGTAGCCCAGGCCGACCTCGGTGAGGGTGCGCAGATGGCGGGAGATGGTCGGGACGGCCTCGAAGAAGTCCAGGGCCTCCTCGATCGGCATGTTCAGGACCTCGGCGATGGACTTGCCCTTGTAGTGGACCTCCAGGGTCTCCCGGTTGTACCGGTCGCCGTGGCAGACCTCGCACGGGACGTAGACGTCCGGGAGGAAGTTCATCTCGATCTTGATGGTGCCGTCGCCGGAGCAGTTCTCGCAGCGGCCGCCCTTGACGTTGAAGGAGAAGCGGCCGGGCAGATAGCCGCGGACCTTCGCCTCCATGGTCTCCGCGAAGAGCTTGCGGACATGGTCGAAGACACCGGTGTACGTCGCCGGGTTCGAGCGCGGGGTGCGGCCGATGGGCGACTGGTCGACGTGCACGACCTTGTCGACGAGGTCGTCGCCGTCCACGCGCGTGTGCCGCCCGGGCACCGACTTCGCACCGTTCAGCTCGCGCGCCAGGTGGGTGTAGAGGATGTCGTTGACCAGCGTCGACTTTCCGGAGCCGGAGACACCGGTGACGGCGGTGAGGACGCCCAGCGGGAAGGAGACGTCGATGTCCCGCAGGTTGTTCTCGCGGGCGCCGTGCACGGTGAGGCGGCGCGTGGGGTCCACGGGGCGGCGGATGTCCGGCGTGACGATCGCCCGGCGGCCGGACAGATACTGCCCGGTGATCGACTCCTCGTTGGTGAGCAGCTCCTTCAGGGATCCGGAGTGGACGACCTTGCCGCCGTGCTCGCCGGCGCCGGGGCCGATGTCCACGACCCAGTCGGCGACCTTGATGGTGTCCTCGTCGTGCTCGACGACGATCAGCGTGTTGCCCATGTCGCGCAGCCGCACCAGGGTCTCGATGAGCCGGTGGTTGTCGCGCTGGTGCAGGCCGATGGACGGCTCGTCGAGCACGTAGAGCACGCCGACCAGGCCGGAGCCGATCTGGGTGGCGAGCCGGATGCGCTGGGCCTCGCCGCCGGAGAGGGTGCCGGCCGCGCGGTTGAGCGAGAGGTAGTCGAGGCCGACGTCGACGAGGAAGCGCAGCCGCTCGTTGACCTCCTTGAGGACCCGCTCGGCGATCTTCTTGTCGCGCGCGTTGAGCGTGAGCCGGCCGAGGAACTCGGCGCAGTCACTGATCGACATCGCGGAGACCTCGGCGATGGACTTCTCCATCACGGTGACCGCGAGCACGATCGGCTTGAGGCGGGTGCCCTCGCAGGTGGGGCAGGGCACCTCGCGCATGTAGCCCTCGAAGCGCTCGCGGCTGGAGTCGCTCTCGGCCTCGCTGTGCCGCCGCTTCACGAAGGAGACGGCGCCCTCGAAGGCGGGCGTGGTGTAGGAGCGCTCGCGCCCGTACCGGTTGCGGTAGCGGACCTCGACCTGGGTCTTGTGGCCGTGCATCAGCGCCTTCTTGGCGCGCTGCGGCAGCCCCGCGTACGGGATGTCCGTACGGAAGCCGAGGGCCTGGGAGAGTCCGCCGATGAGCCGGCCGAAGTACTCCTTGGTGTGGCCGTGCGACCAGGGGTGGATCGCGCCCTCGTCGAGCGACTTCTCCTCGTCGGGGACGACCAGCTCGGGGTCGACCTCCATGCGGGTGCCGATGCCGGTGCAGTCCGGGCAGGCGCCGAAGGGCGAGTTGAAGGAGAAGGAGCGCGGCTCCAGCTCCTCGAAGGACAGGTCGTCGTACGGGCAGTAGAGGTGCTCCGAGTACATCCGCTCGCGCTCGGGGTCGTCCTCGGCGAGGTCGACGAAGTCGAGCACGACCATGCCGCCGGAGAGCCCGAGGGCGGTCTCGACGGAGTCGGTGAGCCGGCGCTTGGCGCTGTCCTTCACGGTGAGGCGGTCGACGACCACCTCGATGGTGTGCTTCTCCTGCTTCTTGAGCGTCGGCGGCTCGCTGAGCTGGATCGTCTGCCCGTCGACCCGGGCGCGGCTGTAGCCCTTGGTCTGGAGGTCGGCGAAGAGGTCGACGAACTCGCCCTTGCGCTCGCGCACGAGCGGCGAGAGCACCTGGAAGCGACTGCCCTCGGGCAGCTCCAGGACCTTGTCGACGATGGCCTGCGGCGACTGGCGGGAGATCGGCCGGCGGCACTCGGGACAGTGCGGCTTGCCGATGCGGGCGAAGAGCAGCCGGAGGTAGTCGTAGACCTCCGTGATGGTGCCGACCGTCGAGCGCGGGTTGCGCGAGGTCGACTTCTGGTCGATGGAGACCGCGGGCGACAGACCCTCGATGAAGTCGACGTCCGGCTTGTCCATCTGGCCGAGGAACTGCCGGGCGTAGGAGGAGAGCGACTCGACGTACCGGCGCTGCCCCTCGGCGAAGATCGTGTCGAACGCGAGGGAGGACTTGCCCGACCCGGAGAGCCCGGTGAAGACGATGAGCGAGTCACGCGGGAGGTCGAGCGAGACGTTCTTGAGGTTGTGCTCGCGAGCGCCACGGACGATGAGACGGTCGGCCACGCCGGTCCGCACCTTTCTTGAGAGAGCGGATGTGCCTGAACACCCAACAACCAAGGATGCCGGATGCTTCCGCCGAGCTTATAGCACGCGCATTCGATTTTCGGACCTTCGCCGACCGCTTCACCCGAACGAGTGGCGGCGCCGGGACGTCGTCCCAGGTCGCGGGCCCGGGGGCCTGGCCGGACCCACCCGGAACGGCCTAGGGTCGGCGCCATGATCGACCATGTGCGTGACCTCGCCTCCGTGCGCGAGGCGACCGACCGGCTCATCGAAGCGGTCTCCTCCTGGGACAACGCGGAGCTCGCCAAGCCGTCACGGCTGCCGGGCTGGACCCGCGGCCATGTCCTGGCCCATCTCTCCCGCAACGCCGACGCCCTGGTGAACGTCCTCCGGGGCATGCCGATGTACAAGGACGCCGAGACCCGCGAGGCCGACATCGAGCGCGACGCCCCCCGCCCGCTCGACGCCCAGCTCACCGACCTGCGCGCCACCGCCGACCGCTTCCAGGCGCTCGGCGAGGAGCCCGCCGACTGGAGCCGCACCGTCGAGCTCCGCAACGGCGTCACCGACAGCGCCGCCCGTGTCCCCTTCCGCCGCTGGGTGGAGGTGGCCCTGCACCACGTCGACCTGGGCGCGGGCTACGAGCTGGAGGACCTGCCGGAGGAGTTCGTCTCCCGCGAGATCGACTTCCTCGCCGACCGCTGGAGCGGCCGTCCGGACGTCCCGCCGGTCACCCTGCGCCTCGGCCACGACGAGGACGCCGCGTCCTGGCGCACCGGCGGCACCGAGGGCGAGCCCGTCGTCCTCGCCGGCACCGCCGCCGAGCTCCTCGGCTGGCTGTCCGGCCGCGGCGACAAGGGCGCCCACCTCGCCGTCCTCGCGGGCCCGGCGGTCCCGGACCTCCCCGCGCTGTAGGGCCGGACAGGCCCAAGGCCGTCCGGCGGTTCTAAGCTGAGGCCATGACGTACAGCGGAGCGGTGAAGGTCGGCGGGCCCGCCGATGTGCACGAACTGACCGACCTCATGGTCTCGAAGGTCGCGGTCGGGCCGATGGACAACAACGCGTATCTGCTGCGCTGCCGGACCACCGGCGAGCAGCTGCTCATCGACGCGGCCGCCGAGGCCGGCACCCTGCTCACGCTGATCGGTGACGACGGCATCGCCGCCGTCGTCACCACCCACCGGCACGGCGACCACTGGGGCGCCCTCGCCGAGGTCGTCGCGGCCACCGGCGCCCGTACGTACGCGGGCGCGTACGACGCCGAGGGCATCCCCGTCGGCACGGACGAGCTGGTGGAGGACGGCGACACGATCACCGTCGGCCGGGTCGAGCTCACCGCCCGCCGGCTCGTCGGCCACACCCCCGGCTCGATCGCCCTGATCTACGACGACCCGCACGGTCACCCGCACGTCTTCACCGGCGACTGTCTCTTCCCCGGTGGCGTCGGAAACACCTGGAAGGACCCCGAGGCCTTCGCGAGCCTGCTCCACGACGTGGAGACCAAGCTCTTCGACGTGCTCCCGGACGAGACCTGGGTCTACCCGGGCCACGGCCGCGACACCACCCTCGGTGACGAGCGCCCGCACCTCGCCGAGTGGCGCGAGCGCGGCTGGTGAGCCGGTGAGCCCCCGGCCGTGACCCGAGCGCCCCCGTGACCCGGACGGCGGGCGGGTAGTTGGCGCGACATGCACCAGCACCGCAGTCACCCTCCGTCCATGGGCCGGCTCGCCGCCGCCTCGCTCGTCGGCACCGCCATCGAGTTCTTCGACTTCTTCGTCTACGGGACGGCCGCCGCGCTGGTCCTGGGACCGCTCTTCTTCCCGGCCTTCTCCCCCGTCGCCGGCACCCTGGCCGCCTTCGGCACCTTCGCCGTCGGCTTCCTCTCCCGGCCGCTCGGCTCGGTCGTCTTCGGACATGTCGGCGACCGTTACGGGCGCCGCCCGGTCCTGTTCGCCTCACTGCTCCTGACCGGCTGCGCCACGGTCGCGGTCGGCTGCGTCCCCACGTACGGGAGCATCGGCGCCGCCGCACCCGTCCTGCTGCTCGTCCTGCGCTTCCTCCAGGGCCTCGGCCTGGGCGGCGAGTGGGGCGGGGCGGTGCTCCTGACCGCCGAGCACGCGCCGGAGGGGCGGCGGGCGCTGTGGGCGAGCTTTCCGCAGATCGGGCCGGCCGTCGGCTTCCTGCTCGCCAACGGGGTGATGCTGGCGCTGACCGCCGGGCTCGGCGACGCGGACTTCCGCTCCTGGGGCTGGCGGGTGCCGTTCTGGGCGGCGGGGCTGCTCGCCGCCGCGGGCCTCGCGCTGCGCTCCTCGCTCGCGGAGACCCCGCAGTTCGAGGCGCTGGCCGCCGAGGGCAGGCAGGCCGGTGCCCCGCTCACCGAGGTGGTACGCGGCCACTGGCGCCTGGTGCTGCTCACGGCGGGCGCGCTGGCCGTCGGCTACGCCGTCTTCTACACGGTGTCCACCTGGGCCCTGGCGTACGGCACCGAGCGGCTCGGGGTGCCGAGCACGGTGATGCTGACCTGCGTGATGGCGGCGGTGGCGGTCAAGGGGGCGCTGACCCCGTGCTTCGCGCTGCTCGGCGACCGCTACGGGCGCCGGACGCTGTGCCTGGCGGGCTGCGCGGCCTCGGCGCTGTGGATGTTCCCGATGATCGCGCTGCTGCACACCGCGCGCCCGCTGCTGATGTTCCTCGGCTTCCTGGGCTCGCTGCTCGCCTTCGTCACGATGTTCGCGGTGGTCGCCGCGTACCTCCCCGAGCTGTACGAGCCCCGGGTGCGCTGCACCGGCGCGGCCGTCGGCTACAACCTGGCGGGCGTCCTCGGCGGCGCGCTGACCCCGATCGTGGCGACGGCCGTCTCGGACGGCGGCGGCTCGGGCCCGCCGTGGGGCGTGGCCGCGTATCTGACGGTGGTGGCCCTGGTGAGCCTGGGCTGCTTCGCGCTGCTGCCGGAGACCCTGCCGGCCCGGGCGGCGGTACGGGAACCGGAACCGGAGCGCGCCCCGGTCTAGGGTCGGTCCGGCGGATCGGGGTCGGACGGGCCGCGGCGTCCGGTGCCTGGGGCCTCCCCAGGCCCGCCAGCATGGGGCCCGCAGGGCCCAGGGCCCGGGGGAAGTGCTGTGCTGGGGGCACGGACCCGGCCATGATCCGCCGCCGGACAGGCCCCGAGGCCGCCGGCGGCGCCCCGGCCGCCTCCGTACGGGTCAGGGGCCCCACTGCCGCCGGGAGTCGGCGAGCTGGGCGAGCACCTGGCGCAGTATCCCGCTGCCCGCCGGGAAGGCGGGCGGCTCGTACGTCCAGGCGTGGCCGACCCACGGGTCGGCGAGGTGGTCGTCGGGCACCGGGGTCAGCCGCATCAGGGAGCGCCACAGCGGGTCGAGCACCGGTCCGTACGCCGCCGCCTCGGCCCGGTCCGCGACGAGCAGCAGATGGGTGCCGACCGCGGGGCCCTCGTCGGCCAGGTAGCGCAGCTGGTTGACCGCGCGGTCGTCGAAGCCGTGCGGGAAGTCGTGGACGATCAGCAGTTCCTCGGCGGTGTCGACACCGGGCGGCAGGTCCTCGGTGGCCCCGGCGCCGGCGCGGGCCGCCATCTGGAGCAGGTCGACGCGTTCGGTGAGCTGCTTGAGGACGGTGGTGACCCCGGCGGCGCCGGCGGCCGGCGGGCCGGCGAGCACGCCCGCCTCGACGAGCGGGGCGAAGGCGCTCGCGCCGGCGCCCGCCGCGTCGATCACGCGGATCCGGAAGCTGCCCGCCGGATGCACGGCGAGCAGCCGCACGGCGTGCGTGACGGCGCAGTCCAGGGCGAGGCGGCGCAGTTCGGCCGCGTCCAGCAGGCTCGTCGCCTCGGAGTGGCCGCGCCCGCTGTCGACCCAGATGCCGCGGGCGAGCGGGAGGCGGGCCAGGAACGGGATGCGCAGGCCGGTGCGCTCGGGGAGGTGGAGGTCGCCGAGGCGGACGGCCATGGGCGGCTCCATGGGGACCCGGTAGGTCTGCCAGACCGGGTTGTCCCAGCGGGCGTAGGCGGCCGGCAGGGCGGGCTCGACCACCTCGGACTCGGCGGTGAGCTGCCCGAGGTCGCGGTCCAGGACCTCCTGGGCGCGGGCGGTCAGCTCGTCGTGCTTGGCCTTGGCGGCGGCCCGGGCGGCGTCGCCGGCGCCGCCGATCCGGCTGCGCGGGTCGGCGAGGACCCGGTCGATCTCCTGGTCGAGGCGGGACTCGGCGAAGTTGCAGGCGCTGCGGTACGCGGCGGTGGCGCGGGCCAGGTCCTCGAACATGCCCCACACCTGGTTGTAGAGCCGCTCGTCCATGGTCCAGCCGGTGGCGTCCCCGGCGACCGGGGTCGGGAAGGCGGTGGGGGCGTCCGGCTGCGGCGCGGGGCCGGGGGCCGCGGCGGCGGCCGGGCGGCGCCCGGGGTGGGTGTAGTCGATGGG
Source organism: Streptomyces sp. NPDC048623 (assembly GCF_040650755.1). Lineage (NCBI taxonomy): Bacteria > Bacillati > Actinomycetota > Actinomycetes > Kitasatosporales > Streptomycetaceae > Streptomyces > Streptomyces sp. NPDC048623. Next base: position 10,726 of record NZ_JBEZHV010000017.1, on the reverse strand, counting down.
TCCGCCGGAGGCGGGCGCGGCCGGGGGCGGCGGCGGTGTGACCGGGAGGTGGACCGGGACCGTGGGCCGGGTCTGGGCGGTCTGCTGGGCGCGCTCGTCCTCGGGGACCCGGCCGGCGTCCTCGGCGCGCGGGGCCGGGGCGGGCACGGCTCGGGCCAGGCCCTGGGCCACGGCGTCCAGGACGGTGCCGGCGAGTTCGGGGGCGCGGTCGAGGCCCTGGTCGGCGAGGAGGGCGGCGAGCCCGCCCTCGTACCCCTGGCCGACGGCGCGGACCTTCCAGCTGCCCTGGCGGCGGTAGAGCTCCAGGGCGACCACGGCGGACTCGCGGTCGAGTCCGGTGATCGTGTAGTCGGCGATGCCGGTGCCGTCGGGTGCGGTGACGGTGACGACGGGGGCGGCCGAGGCGCCGAAGCGGGTGGGGCCGCCGGTGCCGACGGGCAGGGCGAGCAGCACGGAGACCCGGTGGACGGTGTCCCGTACGGCCTCCAGGTCGACGGCGAGCCGGTGCCGGGCGGCGGCCTGCCGGGGCACCTCGATCCCGGGCAGCTCGGCGGCCCCCGGGTGGGCGACGGCCTCGGGGCCGGCGATGCGGCCCTCCTCGTCGCCCAGGGTGGCCGCGGCGAGGACCGGATGACCGGCCGAGACCCGGATCTCCAGGCGGGTGTGGGGCAGGGGGTGGTTCTGCCCCCGGACCAGCTCGGCGGTCATCTGCTCCGTCTCTCCGTACGAACGTGGGCGCGGCGGCGCCGGGTTACAGGACCGGGAAGATGCTGGGCATCAGGTCCTGGAAGGTGCGGCCGTTGGCCGGGTTGCCCAGGGCGGTCATCTGCCAGCCGGAGCCGTTCCGGTGCACCTTGGCCATGATCTGGGCGGTGTACTGGCCGCCGCCGTCGAGCGTGTAGCGGGCGAGCTCCTGGCCGTTGGTCTCGTCCACGAGGCGGCAGAACGCGTTCTGCACCTCCTGGAAGGTCTGGCCGGTGAAGGAGTTCACCGTGAACACGATCTGGTCGATGTGGACGGGGACCCGCTGGAGGTCCACCAGGATCGCCTCGTCGTCGCCGCCCTGGCCCACGCCGCCGACCAGGTTGTCACCGGTGTGGCGGACCGAGCCGTCGTCGCTGACCAGGTGGCGGAAGAAGACCACGTCGACCGGCTGCTTGTCGGCGAAGAGGACGGCGGAGGCGTCCAGGTCGATCTCGCGCGTGCGCGAGCCGAACAGGCCGCGGCGGGGTGCCGCCTGCCAGCCGAGACCCATCCGCACGGACGTGAGGCTGCCCCCGTCCTTCTTCTCCAGGCTGATGGCCTGCCCCTTGGTCATGTTGACCGTCACGCGCTGCCCCTCTCATCGGTGTGGTCAGCACCCTACGCAGGGGCACTGACACCATGCCCGGACCGGCCCGGTTTTGTGTCGGTCTTGCAACACACCGGGCCGGTCCGCGGGGCGGGCGGCCGGGCCGTCAGGCCAGTCCGGCCTCCTTCATCTGGCGCAGCTCCTTCTTGAGTTCGGACACCTCGTCGCGGAGCCGGGCGGCGACCTCGAACTGCAGCTCGGCGGCGGCCGCCCTCATGCGGTCGGTCATCTCCTCGATGATCCCGGCCAGTTCGGCCGCGGGCCGGTCGCCGAGCTCCAGGGTCGCACCGGACTTCCCGGCCCCTGCCCCGGCCTTGCCGGCCCTGGCCTTGGGTGCGTGGGCGGCGAGCGAGGGAACCGGGGACTTGGCGCCCTTGCCGTCCTTGCCCGCCTTGCGGTAACCGGTGCCGAGCAGTTCCTCGGTGTCGATCTCCTCGCGCGCGATGGTCGCGACGATGTCGTTGATCTTCTTACGGAGCGGCTGCGGGTCGATCCCGTTGGCCTTGTTGTAGGCGACCTGCTTCTCGCGGCGCCGGTTCGTCTCGTCGATGGCCTGCGCCATCGCCGGGGTGATGGTGTCGGCGTACATGTGGACCTGGCCGGAGACGTTTCGGGCGGCGCGGCCGATGGTCTGGATGAGCGAGGTGCCGGAGCGCAGGAAGCCCTGCTTGTCGGCGTCGAGGATGGCGACCAGGGACACCTCGGGCAGGTCGAGGCCCTCGCGCAGCAGGTTGATGCCGACCAGGACGTCGTACTCGCCGGAGCGCAGTTCGCGCAGCAGCTCGATACGGCGCAGGGTGTCGACGTCGCTGTGCAGATAGCGCACCTGGATGCCCAGCTCCAGGAAGTAGTCCGTGAGGTCCTCGGCCATCTTCTTGGTGAGGGTGGTGACGAGCACGCGCTCGTCGCGCTCGGTGCGCAGCCTGATCTCGTGCACCAGGTCGTCGATCTGGCCCTCGGTGGGCTTGACGACGACCTCGGGGTCGACGAGGCCGGTGGGGCGGATGATCTGCTCGACGAAGCCGTCGGAGCGGGACAGCTCGTACGTCCCGGGGGTGGCCGACAGATAGACGGTCTGGCCGATCCGCTCCTGGAACTCCTCCCACTTCAGCGGGCGGTTGTCGAGCGCGGAGGGGAGCCGGAAGCCGTGGTCGACGAGCGTGCGCTTGCGGGAGGCGTCGCCCTCGTACATGGCGCCGATCTGCGGCACGGTGACGTGCGACTCGTCGATGACGAGCAGGAAGTCCTCGGGGAAGTAGTCGAGGAGGGTGTTGGGCGGGGAGCCGGGCAGGCGCCCGTCGAAGTGCATGGAGTAGTTCTCGATGCCGGAGCAGGAGCCGATCTGGCGCATCATCTCGATGTCGTAGGTGGTGCGCATGCGCAGCCGCTGGGCCTCCAGGAGCTTGCCCTGCTTCTCCAGCTCCTTGAGGCGCTGCTCCAGCTCGGTCTCGATGTCGTTGACCGCGCGCTCCATGCGCTCGGGGCCCGCGACGTAGTGGCTGGCGGGGAAGACGTACAGCTGGGTGTCGTCGCTGATGACCTCGCCGGTGAGCGGGTGGAGGGTGGAGAGCGCCTCGATCTCGTCGCCGAACATCTCGATGCGGACGGCGAGCTCCTCGTACACCGGGAAGATCTCGATGGTGTCGCCGCGGACCCGGAAGGTGCCGCGGGCGAACGCCACGTCGTTGCGCGTGTACTGGATGTCGACGAAACGGCGCAGGAGCTGGTCGCGGTCGATCTCGTCGCCCACCTTGAGGGCGACCATCCGGTCCACGTACTCCTGCGGGGTGCCGAGGCCGTAGATGCAGGAGACGGAGGCGACCACGATCACGTCGCGCCGGGTGAGCAGCGAGTTGGTGGCGGAGTGGCGCAGCCGCTCGACCTCCTCGTTGATGGAGGAGTCCTTCTCGATGTAGGTGTCCGACTGCGGTACGTACGCCTCGGGCTGGTAGTAGTCGTAGTACGAGACGAAGTACTCCACCGCGTTGTTCGGCAGGAGCTCACGGAACTCGTTCGCCAGCTGGGCGGCCAGGGTCTTGTTCGGCGCCATCACCAGGGTGGGGCGCTGAAGCTTCTCGATCATCCAGGCGGTGGTCGCCGACTTGCCGGTGCCGGTGGCGCCGAGCAGCACGACGTCCTTCTCGCCGGCGCGGATGCGCCGATCGAGCTCGGCGATGGCCGCCGGCTGGTCGCCGCTGGGCTGGTAGGGGCTGACGACCTCGAAGGGCGCCACCGTACGTTCGATCTTGGAAACGGGCCGCATGCCACCACCGTACGACCCGGCACTGACAGCCGGGGTGCGATCGGCCCGCGGCGGGCGGGCCGGTGCGGCTACCAGTCCTGCGAGCGGTACGTGCCGCGGTGCGCGGCACGGCGGCCGGTGCGGGCGGCGGGGCGGGCGGAGGACCAGTTCGCGGGCTCGCCGTAGGCCGGCGCGCGGCGCGGGGCGGGCACGCCGGGGGCGCCGTGGCGGAAGGCGGCACGGCCGCGGGGCTGCTGCCAGTCGGGCTCGCCCATCACGAGCAGCGGGTCGAACATGACCACGACGGCGGCGAGCAGCAGGAAGACACCGGGGCCGATCAGCAGGGGCAGCAGGAGCGAGGTGGCGCTGTCGCCGCCGTCGGCGGCGGGGGTGCCGTGCAGCCGCACGTCGACGGCCGCCATCGCGGTGTAGTGCATGCCACTGACGGCGAGCCCCATGACGATGCTCGCGCCGAGGCTGGCGAGGAAGCCGTGCACGGAGACGGCGGCCCACAGGGCGGCGGTGGCGGCCACGACGGCGATGATCACGGAGAGGGCGACGGTGAGGGTGTCGTACTGGATGTCGCCGTGCAGCCGCATACCGGCCATGCCCAGATAGTGCATGGTGGCGACGCCGAGGCCGGTGATGGTGCCGCCGGTGACCAGGGTCAGGGTGGTCGCGCCGCGGTAGCCGACGATGAAGATCCCGATGCCGACCATGAGGATGGCGACGCCGAGGCTGGCGAAGGTGATGGGCCGGTCGTAGCTGATCGGGGCCTGCCGCACCGAGAAGCCGATCATGGCGATGAAGTGCATCGTCCAGATGCCGGTGCCGATGGAGGTGGCGCCGAGGGCGAGCCAGCCGGCCTTGAAGGTGTCGCGGTGCCGCAGCGACCTGGTGGTGCAGCGGAGGCCCAGCGCGCCGCCGAGGCAGGCCATGAGGAAGGCCGCCACCGGTGTGACCGCGCCGTAGCTGAATCCGTCGACCGTCCCCTGCATGAGCGTCCGTCCTCCACCCCTGTGCACCCCTGGTGCAACATGTCCGAAAACAGTCGGTACCGCTGAGTAGTGCTACCGGATTATGGCGCCAGGCGTGGCCGTCCGGCCACGGGGCGGGGGAAATGGCCGGACCGGCTGTCGGTGGCGGGTCGTACGGTGGGCGGCATGGAGCAGGAGATGCCGGGAGCGGGGACGGGGCCGGAGACAGGGCCGGGGACGGGTACGCCGCTGGGGCGGGTGGAGTGGGCGGTGGTGAACAGTGCCATCGGTCCGCTGCTCCTCGCCGCCACGGAACGGGGGCTGGTGAGCGTGGTCTTCCACGCGGACGCACGGGTGCGGGAGCGGGCCCTGGAACGGCTCGCCGGGGCACTCGGCGCGGAGCTCGTGGAGTCCTCGTCGGGCCGGCTCGCCGAGCCGATACGGCAGCTCGCGGCATATTTCGGCGAGGGTCTGCGGAGCTTCGACGTCAAGCTCGACTGGTCGCTGGTGACCGGATTCAACCGCCAGGTGCTGCGCGAACTGACCGACTCCGTCCCGTTCGGGACGGTGGTGGGGTACGGCGACCTGGCCCGCCGCGTGGGCCAGCCGGGCGCCGCCCAGGCGGTCGGCGCGGCGATGGGCGCCAATCCCCTGCCGGTGGTGGTGCCGTGCCACCGGGTGGTGGAGAGCGACGGCGGCATCGGGGGCTTCGGCGGCGGCCTGGAGACGAAGCGCAAGCTGCTGGCGCTGGAGGGGGTCCTGCCGGAACCGCTGTTCTGAGCGTGCAGGCCGCGCAGGCCGGGCCGGCGGGCGGCCGGGCGTTCCCAGGCCGCGGGACGGCTGGCACACTGCGTAAGTGACCAGAGCCCCAGACGCCCCTGACGCCCTGCTGACCAAGGGGATACCCGCGCCCGTCTCCGCCGCACGGCTGCCCGCCCTACGGCGCCGGATCCAGGCCGTTCTCATCGCCAGCCAGATCCTCGGCGGCCTCGGCATCGCCATCGGGGTCGCGCTCGCCGCCGTCCTGGCCAAGGAGGTCAGCGGTACGGAGGCGCTGTCGGGTCTCGCCTCGACGGCCACCGTCGCCGGGCCCGCCCTGCTCGCGATGCCGCTCGCCTCGCTGATGGCCCGCCGCGGACGGCGGGCCGGGCTCGTCCTCGCGTATCTGGTCGGCGCGTTCGGCGCGGCGGTCGCCGTGCTCGGTGCCACCGCCGGCAGCTTCCCGCTGCTCCTGGCCGGTCTGGTGGGTTTCGGCGCGGGCTCCTCGGCCAATCTGGCCGCCCGGTTCGCCGCCGCCGACCTGGCCGAGCCGGACCGGCGGGCCCGGTCCATCTCCACGGTCGTGTGGGCGACCACCATCGGCGCCGTCCTCGGCCCGAACATCGCCGCCCCGGCCGGCGAGAGCGTCTCCGGTCTCGGCATCCCGACCGCCGCCGGTCCCTTCGTGTGGGCGTCCGGTGTCTTCGTCGTGGCCGCCGCCATGGTGGCGGTGCTGCTGCGCCCCGACCCGCTGCTCACCGCGCGGGCGCTGGCCGGCCCCGAGGAGGCCTCGGCGGCCGACGAGCGCTCCCTGAGGGCCGGGCTGCGCGCGGTGAAGGCGTCCTCCCGGGCCCGGCTCGCCCTGGTGACGGTCGCCGGTTCGCACACCGCCATGGTGTCGATCATGTCGATGACTCCGGTCGCGCTCGGCCACCACGGCGCGAGCATCCGGTTGATCGGCCTGGTGATCAGCGGTCACATCGCCGGCATGTACGCCTTCTCGCCGGTCATGGGCTGGCTGTCCGACCGGCTCGGCCGGCTCGCCGTGATCGGCCTCGCGGTGGCCCTGATCACCACGGCGGCACTGCTCGCGGGCACGGCCGGGCCCAGCCACGGGCAGACCGCGCTCGGCCTGTTCGTCCTCGGTCTCGGCTGGTCGGCCGGCCTGGTGTCCGGCTCGGCGCTGCTCACCGACTCCGTGCCGCAGGCGGCCAGGGCGGCCGTCCAGGGCCTCTCCGACTTCATCATGAACACCTCGGCCGGCCTCGGCGGCCTCGCCGCCGGCCTGATCGTCTCCCAGGCGGGATACGGCTGGCTCAACCTGGTCGGCGCCTGTCTGCTCCTCCCGATGACCGTCCTGGCGGTGCGCGGGTCGCTGCGCCCCGCCTGACCCGGCCGTCGTCCTGTTCACGGCTCACCGGGGCACCACCGGCGAGCTCGCGCCCGCCGCCACCCGGCGCGGCGCGCCCGTACCGTCGGCGGGCACGCTCCACACGGCGCCCTCGTAGGCGTACGCGACCGTGCCGGGGCCGGTCCAGGCCGCCTGGTCGTCGACCGAGCGCGGGTCGGCGAGCGGGTGCTCGCGCAGGGTGGCCAGGTCGAGCACGTGCAGCCGCCAGGGCGCGCGCGGGTCGGTGGAGACTTTCTTCTTGTACGCGACACGGGTGCCGTCCGGGGAGAGCGAGGGGCACTCGACGTTCTCCTTGAGCGCACGGGCGGACCACGTCTTGAGGTCGCCCTCGACGAGGTGGGTACGGCCCCGGGTGCCGACGGTCGCGTAGAAGCGGTTGTCGTCGGCGGCGAAGCTGACGCCCCAGTAGTTGACGTCCGGGGCGTGGTACCGGCGCCCGTCGAGGGTGAGCGGGATCTGCTCGATGTTCTTGATCAGATAGCCGGTGCGCAGGTCGAGGATCGAGGTGCGGGTGGCGAAGGCGGAGGTGTTGTAGGAGTCGCCGGTCGCGAAGGTGGTCCAGGCCAGCACCTGGCCGGAGGCGGACACCCGGGCCCGGTTGGGGATGCCGGGCAGGCTGATGCGCTGCCGCTCGCGCAGCCGCCGGTCGAGGACCAGGACGTACGAGCGGGCCGGCACCCCGGGGCGGCGCTGGAGGCACAGCGCGGTGGGCCCGGCGGCGTGGAAGCGGTCGCAGCGCGGCCCGAGGGCCACCCGGCCGCCGGGCGCGGCCGGATCCTGCCGGGCCACCCGCCCGGTCGCGCTGTCCCGGAACCAGAGCGCGCCCGGCGGCGCGCCGTCGAGCCCGAACCCGGCGTCGGCCGCCACGGCGGTGTCGTCGGTGCGGCCGACGGCGGCCCGCACGGTGTACGCGGTGGCTCCGCCGGCGAGCAGCAGGAAGCCGAGCACGAGGGCCCACAGGTGGCGCCGGTTCATGAGAGGTCCCTTCTGGGAGGTGCGGCGGACCGCTCCCGGGGCAGCAGGCGGCTCGCGCCGAGGAGTGCCGCCGCGAGGGCGGCGAGCGCCACGAGGAGTGCGGGGCGCGGGCCCCAGAGGGTCCAGGCGGCGCCGAAGCCGGTGGCCGCGGCCACCTTGGCGAGGGCCTGCGCGGTCTGGACGAGGGCGAGTCCGCTCGCCCGGCGCGCCGGCGGCAGCAGCGGGCCGGTGAGCGCCATCAGGACCCCGTCGGTGGCCGCGTAGAAGACCCCGAGGAGCACCGGGACGGCCACGAGCGGCAGGAGACCCGGCACCGGGGCGAGCAGCAGGCCGAGGGCGAGCAGCAGGGCCCCGTGCCCGTACAGGAAGGGGCGCCGGCGGCCGTACCGGTCGGCGAGCCGTCCGGCGGGCACGGCGAGCAGCAGATACGCGGCCGAGGCGCCGAGCGGCAGGAACGGGAACCAGGTGGCGGCGAGTTCGGTCCGCTGCTGCAGCAGGAGATAGAAGAACGCGTCGCCGACGGTGGCCGCGCCGAGCAGCGCGGCGGCGAGCGCGACCCGGCGCACGGCGGGCAGCCGCAACAGCGCCCGACCGCCGCCGGACCGGCCGCGTGGAACACCCGGCGCGGGCCCGATCGCGGGCGCAGGCCCGGACACAGGCGCAGGCACGGCCGCAAGCGCGGGCCCGGGCGCAGGCACGGCCGCACGGGGGCCGCCGGGGACGAGGACCACGAGCAGCAGCACCCCGAGCAGCCCGGTGCAGAAGCTGACCACGAAGACGGCGTCGTACGCGTCCGCGGTGGCCCACAGGAGCGCGAACGCGGCGAGCGGGCCGAGCAGGGCTCCGGTGGTGTCCATGGCGCGGTGCACGCCGAAGGCGCGGCCGAGGGCGTCGGGCGGGCTGTCGAGGGTGATGAGCGCGTCGCGCGGCGCGGTACGGATGCCCTTGCCGAGCCGGTCGGCGGCGAGCGCGGCGGCGATGAGCCCGGTCGCGCCGCCCGCGAGGAGCAGCCCGAGCCGGGAGCAGGCGGAGAGCGCGTAGCCGAGGCCGGCCACCCGTTTGTGCCGCCCGCCGCGGTCGGCGAGGTGCCCGCCGAGCATCCGGACGAGGGCGGTGGCCCCGTTGAACAGCCCGTCCAGGAAGCCGAACTGGAGCGGGGTGAGACCGAGGCCGAGCACCAGGTAGAGGGGCAGGACCGCGGTGACCATCTCGGACGAGACGTCGGTGACCAGACTGACCGTGCCGAGGGCGAGGACGGTGGCGGAGACGCGCCGCCGCGCCCCGGTGGGGGCGGGCGGCACGTCCCGGCGACCGGTGGTCGCGAGATACATGGGCGTCGGCGGTCAGTGGCAGGTGTAGGTCGGGCCGGTGTCCTTGACCCGGCCGTCGGTGCCGACGTACTGCCAGGTGTAGGTGGTGTCGGTGAAGTCGAGCCTCAGGACGCCGTACGGACCGCTGATCCGCTTCTGGCTGTTGGGCTGGACGGTCTCGATGGGGTACGGCTCGGCGCCGCCCATGCCGCCGACGATCTCGACGATGCCGTCGGCGGTGGCCCGGCCGTTCGGGTCCTGCGGCGCGAAGCGCTCGTAGTGGTGGTCGTGGCCGTTGAGGACGAGGTCCGCCCTGGCGTCGTAGAGGATCTGCCAGACCGGCTTGGAGACGGGGTCGTTGCCGTGGCCGCCGGAGGAGTAGAGCGGGTGGTGGAAGTAGGCGGCGACACAGCCCTTGGTGCTGCGGGCGAGGTCGTCCTTCAGCCACTGGATCTGGGCGGGGTCGTCGAAGGAGTTGGAGTCAAGGGCGACGAAGTGCCAGTTGCCCTGGTCGTAGCTGTAGTACGGCTTGCCCTGCGGGTAGGCGAGGGCGCCGAAGTACGCCTTGTAGCCGGCGAGCGGGCCGGCCGGGTCGTAGGTCTCGTGGTTGCCCGGCACGGGGCGGGTCTTCGCCTTGAAGACGCCCCAGGTCTTGTCGTAGTAGTTCCGGTAGTCGGAGAGCCGGGCGTCGTCGTACTGGTTGTCACCCATCGTCAGATAGAACGCCGGGTCGATCCGCCGGGCCTGCGCGGCGGTCTTGGGGTGGGCGCAGGAGCTGCTGGAGGCGGTGCACTGGGCGGCGATGTCGCCGGCCGCGACGACGGTGAAGGCGCCGTTGCCGGGCGGGGTGGTGGGCGGCGTCGTGGGCGGAGTGGTCGGCGGGGTCGTGGGCGGAGTGGTCGGCGGAGTGGTGCCGTCCGGGGTGCCGTACGCCTCGGCCTCGTAGAGCGAGTAGCCGTACGAGGTGCCGCGCGCGGTGCCGTAGATCCGCAGGTAGCGGCCCTTTCCGGCCAGTCCGGTCCAGTCGTCGGTGCCGCCGTCACCGGCGGTCTCGGTGGCGAGCCGGGTCCAGGTGGTGCCGTCGGCGGAGATCTCGACGCGGTAGGCCTTGGCGTAGGCGGCCTCCCAGACGAGCCGGACACGCGAGACGGTGGAGAGCGCGCCGAGGTCGACCCTGAGCCACTGGGGGTCGGAGCCCTCGGCGCTGGCCCAGCGGGTGGTCCGGTCGCCGTCGAAGGCCTTGGCGGGTTCGTATCCGGTGTCCTCGACGGAGGACGCGGTCGCGGGCTTGCCGCGGGACAGCAGCGGATCGGCGGCGTCCGCGCGGCCGGTGGCGGCGAGCAGCAGCCCGCCGATCAGGCACAGGGCCGCGGTGACGACGGCGAGGAGGAAGGCGGGGGACGGGGTGGTGCGGCGAGGTGGGGCGGAGGCGTACAGGCTCATACCTGGGGCTCCCTTGCCTGGGGGGTGGCGAGAGCTGGACTGCGGTGCGGACAGCGCGGTCGGGGCCGCGTGGCGAAGGGGCGCCACGCGGGCGTGCCGCGGTGCACGGCGGCCGGGTCAGAGCTCTCGCTGAGCGCGTCACGCCCGAGGGGCGCCGCGCCGAGCCGCCGCCGCGAGGTTAGCGGACAGCGGAGCAGCAGATCCCGGTGACGGCTTCGACCACGGCCACTTCAGCTCGCGCCGCTCGCGCCCGTCCGG
>NZ_JBEZHV010000016.1:134660-173967 GCF_040650755.1 Streptomyces sp. NPDC048623 | reverse complement strand
GCTTGATCTTGACTGCCACTGGAGTGGTGTCTCCTGAACTTGACGTGGTTGGGCACTTGAGATGCCACGTGGGGTTGCGGCCGAGAGGATCGACGGATCACGTCCTTCTCTTGCTCATGAGCAGTCCGCCCGCGGTGAGGGCGAACAGGCAGACACACGCACCGGTGATGACGTTGCTGAGAATCGCACCGGTACCCGGGTCCCGGGCGACCACCCACGGGGAGACGATCAGCCATGCACCGAGCAGGAGGACCACGAAGTTGAGGTCCTGGGACCGCTCCGGAGCCATCGACATGCACAGGCCCAGACCGGCGAGGGCGATGCCGACGATCAGGTTGCTGATGGCGAGCTCCGGCTTCGCGGCGGCGAAGTGGACCGTCCACGCGGAGACCGCGGCGTAGATACCGGCGAGGATCACCAGTTCCTCGACCGCCGCCACACCTCGGGTCTGGAGCACGCGCGTGTAACGCTCGCGCATTTCTCCTGCGTCGGGGTGTCCCCTGATATCACCGGGACGGTGAGAGACGTCGGCCATGTGACTCGCCTCCTTCTGGCGTTCCGCATGTCTGGCCGCTTGCGGCGTCGATGCCGCGGTTTCATTGTGCTCTTATCTGGCCTTTATGTGTAGATCTGCCCGATAAGGGATCCACACAGAAATCCTTCACGAAATATGGGTGGAATCTCCAATTCCGGCGTTTCGTTCAACAAAAGTTCAACGGGAGTAGGGGCGGGTGATGATCTCCATGTTGTGCCCGTCCGGATCCTCGAAGTAGGCACCCCTGCCACCGAAGAGACGGTTGATCTGCCCGGGCTCGGTGTGGCGGGGGTCGGCGTAGTACGTGACCCGCATGCGCTCCAGGCGTCCGATCATCGTGTCGAACTCCTCGTCGGGGACGAGGAACGCGTAGTGGCTGGGCGTGATGGCGGTGTCACCGGCGTCGATGTAGTCGAGGGTGACGCGGTTGCCGGTGTCCACCGGCAGGAACGGCCCGAAGGGCGCACCGACGCTCAGGCCGAGCACCTCGGCGAGGAACTCGGCGGAGGCCCGCTTGTCACGGGCGTAGACGATGGTGTGGTTGAGTTCGACGGCCACGAAGGGTCCTTTCACGGAGTGCGCGCTGATGTCCTTCTGCTGTCCCTCGCGCGCGTACCCGCGCAAGGGGCGAACGGACGACCGCGGCGGACCCCGCGCCCACCGGCCCGGGGCGTTCATGCCACGGCCGGGCGCCTCTCTCGATCACGGCCCACGGCCGACCCGGCAGTCATATGATCAAGGTATCCCCGTCCGCGGCGTGGCGACAACGGCGTTGTCCGGCCACAGGGAAGGCGCGGGAAGGCGCGGGCGGGTGCGGGAGAGGGCCCCGGCGTAGCCTGGAAGAGGACTCGGGGCCCGCACCTTCCACCGCCGGGAGGCGGACGACGATGACCGGAATCGTTTCCAGGAGCTTCGACTCCGCAGACGAGACCCGTCCCTTCGAGGGCGGCAAGGGCAGGATGGACCTGCTGAACACGGACAGCGGGGCGGTGGGCCGGGCCGTGTTCGAGCCGGGGTGGAAGTGGTCCGAACACGTGAAGCCGATCGCCGGCACCGACAGCTGCCAGGCGCACCATGTCGGTTACGTGGTCAGTGGCCGGATGACGGTGGTCATGAACGACGGTGAGACCGTCGATCTGGCCCCCGGCAACTTCTACGAGATCCAGCCGGGCCACGACGCCTGGGTGCTCGGTGAGGAACGCTGCGTGGTCCTCGACTGGGTCGGTTTCGTCGACTACGCGACGGCGGCCGGGGCCGGCTCCTGAGCCGGCGGGCGCGCGGCGTCCGGCATCCGGCGCCGGACGCCGGGGGGTGCAGGCGTCAGGCGCGGCCGAAACGCACTCCCTCCGGAGCGCGGGGCGGGGCCGCCTCGATGACCGGGGCGGCGCCCTCCACCTCCTTCAGCCACGCACCGAGCGCGTCGCGCAGCCCGTCCGCCACACAACGGTGCGAGGTGAGTCCGGCCAGGTTCCGCGTCTCGTACGGATCGGCCGCCAGGTCGTACAGCTCCGCCTCCCGGTAGCGGTCGGCGCACCCTTCGCGCCAGGCGTCCGGGCTGTCCGGAACATCCGTGCCGTCCGGCGCCGTCACCACGTACTTCCACCGGTCCGTGCGCACCGCCCGTCCGATCGCGCCCTCGCTGATCTGGACGAACACCGAGAAGGGGCGGTCGCGTTCGGTGCCCCCGTCGAGCAGCGGGCGCAGCGAGCGCCCGTGGACGCCCGCAGGGACCGCGATCCCGGCGGCGTCGAGCAGCGTCGGCATCAGATCGACGGTCGACACGGGCTGCCGGATACGCCCGCCGCCCCGGAACCCGGGACCGGTGAGCACGAACGGGACGCGTACGGAGGCGTCGTGGGCCGAGCGCCCGGGCGCGCCGTGGCCGGCGGTCCACACGAACACCGTGTCGTTCTCGATGCCCAGACCGCGCACCCGGTCGCGCAACCGCCGTACGCCCGCGTCGAGCCGCTCGACACGGGCGGCGGTGGCGTGCTGGTGAGGTGACTCCGGAAGCGAGAGGAAGAGCAGGAACGGCCGGTCGTGGTGGTCGGCGACGAAGCGGATCGCCGCGCCGATCAGCCCGTCGGACGGGTCCGCCTCGTCCGCCCCGTCCGGCCGGTCCGGCCGGTCCGCCCCGTCCGGCCGGTCCGGCCGGTCCGCCCCGTCCGGCCGGTCCCCGGGCAGCCGTACCGGCTCGCCCGCCTCGTCGTACAGCACCGTCCGGTACGGGCCGGAGGCGAACGCCGGCCGCTCCGACGCCAGCCACCGCTGGTACCCGCCACGCCGCTCCACCGGCACCGGTCCGTCCGCGTACTCCGCGCCCGCCAGATGCCATGCGCCGATGTACCCCGTGACGTACCCCGCCGCGCCGAACGCCCCGGCGAGCGTGGGTATTTCCGCTCCGAGCGGAAGTCCGCTCCGGTACACCCCGGTCGCCGTCGGAAAGCGCCCGGTCTGCAACGCCGCCCGCGCCGGCCCGCACCCCGGATTCGGCGCGATCGCCTGCTCGACCAGCGTCCCCTCCCGCGCCAGCCGGTCGAACTCGGGGGTGACTCCGGCGGGGTTGCCGTGCGTGCCCGTGGTGTCCCACCGCTGCTGATCGGTGAGCACCACGATGACGCTGACGCCGGGCCGGCTCGTCGGCATGCGGATCCCTTCGGGACGGGGACGGTCCGCAATTAATTTCGCAGAGGAAGTAAAGCCCGCGCCAGGGGGCTCGCGGAGAACGGCCGAAGTCACCCGGACCCGATCCCGCGGCCCCTGCGCCCGACCCCGACCCTCGGCCGGGGCCGGGGCCGGGTCAGCCGTTCGGGTTGATGGGTGTGCTGCTGCGGCCTGGGACGAGGCGGTGGTGAGTTCGGCGTCGGAGGTTTCCTGGCCGACGCGCATCGAGCCGGCGTGCCGCGGCTGCTGTAATCAGGTGCCACCCCTTCCGAGACGAGGCATGGATGAGCCCCACCTCCCGCGGCCCGCGACCCCCCTCCGACGACCTCCGCGAGCCGGCCGCGGCCCCGGCCCCCGGGGCTGTCCCCGGGCCTCGCCCCGCCGGCGACTGCCGGCGCGAGACCAACGCGGCCACCGTCCTGCGTACCGTGCTCGACCACGGCCCGCTGGCCCGCAGCGCCATCGCCCGGCACTCCGGCCTCAGCCCCGCCGCCGTCTCCCGGCAGGCCACCGACCTGCTCCGGTACGGACTCCTCCGCGAGCTGCCCGAGCGTGCCGAGACCGCAGGCCCCGGCCGCCCGCAGATTCCCGTCGACCTCCACCTCGGTGGCGTCGGCGGGCCTGTCGCGGGCGGTGTCCACTTCGGCGTCGACGTCTCCTCCTTCGGACTTGTGGACCTGCGCGGCCGGCTCGTCGGCCGCCGCCGGCTCGCGCACGCCGGCGCCGACCCCCGCGTCCTGCCCGCCTCGGTCTCCCGCGAGTTCCGCGCCTTCCTCGCCCAACACCTCGGCAACCGCCCCTTATTGGGGATCGGCGCCGCCGTGGGCGGCTGGGTCGACCCCGACCGCGGCCGGGTCGTCCGGCACGACGCCCTCGGCTGGGCCCACCGCCCCCTCGCCGCCGAACTCGCCCGCTGCCTCGGCGTACCCACCGTCCGGGTCGACAACCACGCCCGTGCCGTCGCCCAGTCAGAGATCCTCTTCGGCCGCCCCGAGGCCCGCCGCAGCCTGGTCCATCTCTTCGTCGGCAACGTCGTCGACGCCGCCCTCGGCATCGCGGGCGTCGTCCACCAGGGCCCCGGTTCCGCCGCCGGCGAGGTCGCGCACCTGCCCGTACCCGACTCCACCACCCCCTGTACGTGCGGGCGTTCGGGCTGCCTGGCCGCCACCGCCTCCAACCGCGCGCTCGGCGAAGCCGCGTACCGCCGCGGCATCGTCCCGGAACCCGACACCTTCCTCGTCGTCGACGCCGCCGCCACCGGCGACCGGCGCGCGGACCGTCTCCTGCGCGAACGCGCCCGGGCCGTGGGGCGGGCGATCGCCCTGCTGCTCGACGTCCTCAACCCCGACCTGGTGGTGGTGACCGAACTCGCCAGCCTGCTCGACCCCTGCTACCTGGAGGAGATCCAGGGCGCCGCCGTCGACCTCTCCCACGTCTGCGACGACCCGGAACGCATCGTGACCCCCCACGCCGGCCCGGCCGCCATGCCCGTCGCCGCGGGGACCGTGCTGCTCAGCCCTCTCTTCCGCAACCCGCTGCAGAGCCTCGAAGACCTGGCGGCCCGGCGGTAGAGCGGACGGGGGGGCGTGCGTCGCCCGGTCGCCGTCACCGAGGAGGGCCGGGGCCCGTCCTCGATGACGGCGTCATGGCCGGCGCCTAGCGTGTCAGGTGCCGGGCGAAGAACCTCGCCCCGGATTCGAGCTCGAAGCGCGGGACGCCGGTGTGTCCGCCCATGTTGGCGTGCAGCGTCTTCTCCTCGGAGCCGAAGGCGTCGAACAGGTCAAGGGACGCCTGCCGGTCGTTCCCTTCGTCGTCCCACTGCAGCAGGACGTGCAGCGGAATGGTGACCCGGCGGGCCTCCTCGAACATCGCGGCGGGTACGAGACTCCCGGCGAAGAGGCCGGCGGCCGCGATACGCGGCTCGACCAGCGCGAGGCGGACGCCGAGGGAGATCAGTCCCCCCTCGTACCCGACCGGGCCGCCGAGCCCGGGCAGCGAGAGGAGGGCGTCCAGGACGGCCCGCCATTCCGGGACCGCCTTCTCGACCAGCGGGAGGACGAGGGCGTCGACGATCTCGTCGCCGACCGGCTCGCCGGCCTCCATCGCCCGGCGCAGATCGGCGCGGGCCTGCTCGGCGGCGTCCCAACGGGGCCGCTCACCGCTCCCGGGGAGCTCGATGGTGGCCGCGGCGAAACCGTACTCCGCCGCGTAGTACCGGGCCCGCCCCGCGAGCCGGGGGTACATCTTGCGCAGCCCGAGCGGAGGAGGGCAGATCAGGATCAGCGGCGCCGGAGCGGTCGCGGTCGCGGATGCGGTCGTGGTCGTGGATGTGGGCGCGTCCGCGGGCGTCCAGAGGATGCCGGGGATGTCGCCGAGGACGAACTCGCGCTCGAGGACGCCGCCGTCGAGGCGCTGTTCGGAATTGAAATGCATGGTCGTGCCTTTCGGGAGTGCACATGAACGGCGCTCCCGGACGACCTATCGCCCGACCGTGACCCCTGAGGGGAGCACCCATGTCGATACTGTGTTCACGGGTACCACCTCCTCGTTCTGCTGCACGGCCTCCGGAAACGTAGCAGTGACCGTCACGACCCGCCAACCGGGTTTCCCGGCACCGCCGCCCTGGCGCGAACTCACGTTTCCCGCAGGCCTGTTATCGTCGCCGCATGCCGCAGCTGATCACCCCCACGCCCCGACTCCACGCCTCGTGGCTCGAGGCAGGCGCCGAGTTGGAGCCCGGTGACCACCAGGACGGCGGCGGCCTGTGGCTCGCGCCCGAGCCGGGGCTTGCCGCGCCCGAGGACTTCGCCGCCTGGGTCCGGCTGCTGCGCGAGCAGTCCGACCACACCCGGCCCCTGCCCGAGGGCCGGGTGCACGCCACCCACTGGTGGATCGTCGAGGGCGACACGTACCTCGGTGCGATCGACCTGCGCCACGAGCTCAACGACTTCCTCCTCCGCGCCGGCGGCCACATCGGCTACAACGTGCGCCCCTCCGCCCGCCGTCGCGGCCTGGCGACCTGGGCGCTCGGCGCCGTCCTCGCCGAGGCCCGCGTCTTCGGGCTCGACCGGGTGCTGCTCACCTGCAGCGACGGCAACACCCCCTCCGCCCGGACCATCGAGCGCAACGGGGGAGTCCTGGAGGACGTCCGTGAGACCGAGCTCGGCCTGAAGCGGCGCTACTGGATCGAGCTGTAGGCGTCGGTGACGCAGTCCGCCACGCAGCCGGCGCGCTCATACGCGAGCCGCAGAGCCGCGGCGGCGTCCTCCCGGACCACGTCGTCGTAACCGAAACGCTCGTCCGCGAGCCGTACGACGTCCTCGACCGTCACGATCGCCGGTTCGCCGCGCCCCGCCGCGTCCCGCGCGGTGACGATGGCCAGCTCGGCGGAGCGGGTGAGCGCCCGCGTGTACGCCTGCCAGGCGAGGGCCCGCGCACGCCGGGGCGCGAGCGGTCGCACCGCGCGCCCCCGCCAGCATGCGCCGATCGCGACGAGGACGGCGCCGGTCGCGACGACGAGGGTGCCGACGGCGGCATCGGGGCTCATGTTCACACCGCCTCCCTTCCCCGGGGTGGCCGCGCCGAACCGGCGACCGCCGATGGGTGCTCCACGTGACGTCATGGGGCCTTGGCCGCTCGGTGGTGACACGTGCAAATTCACTACGTCACCCACCCCGCAGCATCGAGCACGCGGCCGCCGCACCGGCCAGGGCAGGAAGGCGCACCTTGTCCCTGGAGACCCCCGTGGACGCTCCCGTCGTGACCACGACCCTCGGTCAAGTCCGCGGTGAGCGGCGGGCCGACGGAAGCCGCCGCTTCCTCGGCATCCCGTACGCCAAGCCGCCCGTCGGCCCCCTGCGCTTCGCCGCGCCCGAGCCGCTACGTCGCGGGCTCGGCGGCCAGCCCCTGGTACGACGGCACGGCCTTCAACCGCGACGGCGTCGTACTCGTCTCGCTCGGGTACCGCCTCGGCATCGAGGGCTTCCTGCACCTGGACGACGCGCCCGACAACCGGGGCGTACGGGACTGGGTCGCGGCCCTGGAATGGGTGCGCGACAACATCGCCCGCTTCGGCGGCGACCCCGCCAAGGTGACGATCGCCGGGCAGTCGGCGGGCGGCGGCGCCGTACAGACACTGCTCGCCGTGCCGTCGGCCCGCGGTCTCTTCCGCGGTGCCCTTTCCGTCTCGGGCGCGGTCATGCGGCCGACGGGCCGGAGGTGGCACGGGCGGTCTCGCGGCTCTTCACCGCGCGGACCGGGCTGCCGGCCACGGCCGCCGCGCTCCGGGAGCTGAGCGACGACGGCCTCCTCGACCTCCAGGACCGGCTCGCCGAGCCGGGGCCGGACCGCGAGGGCCTGCCGCCGATGCTGTCCCTCGTGCCCTTCGCGGACGGCGAGTTGATCCCCGACCCCGTCCTCGACGCTCTCACGACCGGTGACGCGGGCGCCGGGGTCCCGCTGATGCTGGGCTTCACCGCGCACGAGTTCAACCTGATC
Source organism: Streptomyces sp. NPDC048623 (assembly GCF_040650755.1). Taxonomy (NCBI): domain Bacteria; kingdom Bacillati; phylum Actinomycetota; class Actinomycetes; order Kitasatosporales; family Streptomycetaceae; genus Streptomyces; species Streptomyces sp. NPDC048623. The sequence goes on along the minus strand of NZ_JBEZHV010000016.1, from coordinate 166,271 downwards.
CCCGCACCCACACCCACCCCCGCCGCGGGGCCGGACGGCCGGCCGCTGCCGGTGTCGGTGCTGCTCGGCGGCCTCGGGCTCACCGGCGACCGCGCGGCCGCCTTCGCGGAGACGTACACGAACACGGACCCGGCCGGCCACTTCGGCCAGGCCCTCACCGACCTCCCCTTCGCCTTCGACCTCCTCGACGCGGAAGGCGTCGAGGACGCCGCCGGACCGACCCCGCCCCGCGCCCTCGCCACCGCCGTCCACCGCGCCTGGGTCGCCTTCGTCACGCACCAGGACCCGGGCCCGGACTGGCCCGCGTACACGGCGGACGCCCGTACGACGAAGATCTGGGACACGACCCCGCGCACGGAACGGGACCCGCTGGCGGCGGTCCGCGGAATCTGGCTGGGTTCAAAATGAATTGACCTGGCCGGAGTTGGGCGCTGCACTGTCGCGGGGCGCCACGACGTCGTGGCGCCGGCTCACCGGGAGGCAGCGGCACCCATGCAGATCCGTTCAACGACCGACCAGGACTTCGACGTCTTCGTCGACACCCTCCACGGCGCCTTCGGGCGCTTCCCGGAGACCGCGGGCGAGGGCGGGCGCGGGGTGTGGTGGGCGGCGCTGGAGATGGACCGGGGGGTGCTCGCCGAGGCAGAGGACGGGCGGGCCGTCGGGACCGCCGCCGCGTACTCCTTCGAACTCACCCTCCCCGGCCAGGTCCTCGCACCGGTCGCCGGAGTGACCTGTGTCGGCGTCCTGCCCACGCACCGACGGCGCGGCGTGCTCAGCGCGATGATGCGGCATCAGCTCACCGAGGTGCGCGAGCGCGGCGAGTTCCTCTCCGTGCTGCTCGCCTCCGAGGCGCTGATCTACCGCCGGTTCGGCTACGGACCGGCGACGTACACCGCACGCCTGACCGTGCCGCGTCACCAGGCCGCCTTCGCGACGCCCCGGGCTGGCGGCGCGGCGGACACGGGCACCGTCGAGCTGCTCAAGAGCTCCGAGTGCGCCGGCATCCTGGAAGAGGTGTACGACCGCTACCGCCGCGCGCAGCCGGGCGCGCTGTCCCGGCCGCACCGCTGGTGGGAGCGGGCGGCCGGGCAGCCGCCGATCTCACCGGCACCGCGTTACGTCGCGCTGCACCGTGACGCGGACGGTGTGCCCGACGGATACGCCAGCTACGCGCCCCGCGAGTCGGGCACCCTGAAGGTCGACGAGGTCATCACCGCCGACGACGCCGTCTTCACGGCCCTGGCCCGCTACCTCCTCGACCACGACCTGTTCACCGAGGTCGCGTTCAAGCACGTGCCGCCGGACCACCCGCTGCGCTGGCAGTTCGAGGACTTCCGCGCCGGGGAGGTCGCGGGCGACGGGGACTGGCTGTGGGCGCGGCTGCTCGACATCCCCCGCGCGCTGACGGCGCGCGGCTGGTTCGCGGACGGCGAGCTCGTCCTGGACGTCGACGATCCCTTCCTCGGTGAACACGGCCGCTATCTGCTGACCGTCCGCGACGGCAAGCCCGACTGCGTACCGACCGACCGCACGCCGGACCTGTCCCTGGACATCAGCGACCTCGGCTCGATCTACCTCGGCGGCACCGCGCCCAGCACCCTTGTCCGCGCCGGCCACATCCGCGCCCACCACCCGACGGCGGCCTTCCGCGCGGACACCCTCTTCCGCTCGGACCGGAACCCGCACTGCCTCCACTGGTTCTGACGGTTCTGAGCTGAGCCACGCGCAGCTGAGGCGCCGCGTAGCAGCGGACGATCAGGCGTCATCCGGGCAGGAAATCACGCCCGGCCGCCGGCTCGCCGCCGATATCATCACCCACCCTGCCCGTCCGCCCACCTGCCCAGCCCCTCCGGAAGGAACGGCCATGCCGAAGCGGTTCGCCGAGCTGTCCACGCCCCTCGTCGCCGACGCCTGCGTACGGCTCGGGGTGCCGTTGCGGGCCGCGCCCGCCGGGGTCGTTCCCGTGGTGCCCGGGTGGCGGGTCGCCGGGCGGGTGCTGCCCGTACGGCACTACGGCAGCGCGGATGTGTTCCTGGAGGCGTACACCACCCACGCACGGCCCGGCGACGTCCTCGTCATCGACAACGAGGGACGCAGGGACGAGGCCTGCATCGGGGACCTCGTCGTCCTGGAGGCGGAGGCCGCCGGCCTCGCGGGGGTCGTGGTCTGGGGACTGCACCGGGACACGCCCGAACTGGTGGAGATCGGGCTGCCGGTCTTCTCGTACGGGGCGTACGCCCCCGGTCCGGTACGGCTCGACCCGCGCGGGCCGGAGGCGCTGCGCAGTGCCCGGGTCGGCGAGCACACGGTCGACGCCGCCGACGTGGTGTTCGCGGACGACGACGGGGTCCTGTTCGTGCCGGGCGACCGGGTCGACGCCGTGCTGGGCACCGCCGGGGATATCTTCCGCACCGAGCGGAATCAATCCCTGCGGATCAGGGCAGGGGAGACCCTTCGCGACCAGACCCGTTTCGCCGAGTACCTGGAGCAGCGCGCTCAGGACCCCTCGTACACCTTCCGACAGCATCTGCGCCGGATCGGCGGCGCCATCGAGGAGTGAGCGGCGCGCCCTGCACACCGCCCGCTCCTCGCTGTCAGCCACCCGCCCGGAAGCCGACCGACCCGTCCGGCAGCACCGCCTCGACCTCCGCGCCGTGCTCGACCGTGCGGCTCACGGTGCAGTACTTCTCGTGGGTGAGACGCACACCCCGGGCGAACACCTCGGCCGCCCGAGGGTTGTTGCCGGGCAGCTCGAACTCGTAACTCACCCGGATCCGGCCCACCCGCCCGTCGTCCTCCGGACCGGCCACGCCCTCCACCACGATCCGCAGGTCGTCATGGTCGACGGCCCGCGCCGTACGGTCGATGACCAGACCGCCGCAGCCGCCCGTCGCCGCGAGCAGCAGCTCGACGGGAGTGAACGACGGCTGCGCGTCCGCGTCGTCGGCCGCGGCGATGCGTACCTCCGCACCCCGGTCGTTGCGGGCGGTCCAGGTGCGGTAGCCGGTGCGGACGGTCTCGATCCGGTACTCGTCGGCCATGGTGGCGAACTCTCCTCACTGCGGGGGGCGTGGCACGCAGTCATGCGCGTGCCCCGGCCCATCCCATCACTCCCCGCCGGGCGGCGCCGCTACGGGCACGCGCGCGTGCCGCCGTACGACGGCCTCCCGCACCACGGCCCCCCATGCCTCCGCCACCGCGCCCCACACCTCCCGCAGCCGCGGCTCCACATCGCGTACCGAACCGACGACGGCCGCCGGATCGATCCCGGCGGCCCGCACGTGCACGTCGTCGGCGGCGGCCCAGAACGCGATCGTGCCGGTCAGGACCTCCGGATGGAACTGCACGCCCCAGGCGCGCGGGCCGATCCGGAAGGCCTGGAACGGGCAGTCGTCGCCGGCGAGCAGCGGCACCGCCCCGGGCGGCAGCTCCCCGACCTCGTCCCAGTGCCACTGCGCGGCGAGCGCGCCCTCCGGCACCGCACCGAGCACCGGGTCGCCGTCCACGGCGGGCAGCCGGCGCAGCGGTACGGCACCGAGCTCGGGGCCCTGTGGACGGCGGACCACCCGGCCGCCGAGCGCGTGCGCCATGATCTGGCCGCCCAGACAGATGCCGAGCACCGGCACCGCTGCCGGGGCCGTGACGGCCTCGTGTATCAGCGCCCTGACCCGGGGCAGCCACGGTGCGGCGGTGTCGTCCTCGCAGTTCGCCGAGCCACCCAGGACCAGCAGCCCCGCCCAGCCGTCGAGGGACCTGGGCAGTTCCTCCCCGCGCCAGGGGTGCACGGTCCGGACGTCGAGCCCGGCCGCCCGCAGCCGTTCGCCGACCAGACCGGGCCCGGCGCCGTCCTCGTGCTGAACGACCAGCACGGGGAGTGTGGCGGGGTTCGTGGGATTCGTGGGGTCCGTCACCGTCGTCGCGCCTCCATCATCGTCTCGGGGTGGCCGGTTCCGAGGACTTGGCGGTCGCCCGGACCGGTGATCGACTGACCTGATGAGCATGCGGGACGAGCGGACGGCGGCGGAAGTGGCGGGCAGGGCGGGCAGGGCGGGCGACCTGGGCGTGGAACGGCCGGAGCCGGGCGCCTACATGCTGCGCACCGCGGCCATGGAGGCGGGGAAGGCGTACAAGGAGCAACTCCTCGGGTTGCTCGACGTCCGTGCCGGGCAGACGGCGCTCGACGCGGGGTGCGGCCCCGGCACCGATCTGCCCGCGCTCGCCGCGCGCGTCGGTCCGGCGGGGGCGGTCATCGGCATCGACCGCGACCCGGCGATGCCGGCCGAGGCGCGACGGCGCACCGCCGGACTGCCACAGGTCGAGCTGCGGGAAGGCGATCTCAACGCCCTCCCCCTGGCGGACGGTTCGCTGGACCGCGCCAAGGCCGACCGCGTTCTGATGCACGTGCCCGATCCGGCCGCCGTCCTCGCCCGGCTGCACGCGGCGACCGCGCCGGGCGGTCTGGTCGGCCTCGTCGAACCCGACTGGGACACCCTCGTCGTCGACTCGGACGACCTGGACACCAGCCGGGCCTTCACCCGCTACACCGTCACCGAGGCGGTCCGCAACGCGACGATCGGCCGTTCGCTCGGGCGGCTCGCCGAGCGGGCCGGTTTCACCGTCGAGACGGTGTGCGCCACGACACCGGTCTTTCGCGACGCCGCGGTCGCCGACTACACACTCGGCCTCGGTCGCAACCTCCGCAGAGCGGTCGCCGCCGGGTATGTGGAGGCGGAACGTGGCCGGCGCTGGTTCGAGGGCCTCGCGAAGAGTCCGTTCCACGCCTCGTTCACGCTGGTCACGGTGCTGGCGCGGCGCATCTGCGCGGCGCATCTGAGTACGCGGGCTGAGTAGTCGGGGTGCGGTGGATTGAGTACGGCGTCCGATGACGCGGCGACGGGGCCGCTGATGAACTGTTCCCATGACCGACGACGCCGCCCCGCGCCCCCGCCCCCTCCGCACCGTCACCGCCACGGCCACCGCGACCGGTTCCGCCCTGGCCGTCGCGCTGCTGCCGGTCGTGGTCGGCGCGCTGCTGGCCCGCTCGATGGGCGGCGACCCGATGGTGTCCGTGAACGCGCTCATCGCCGGCGGCGGCCAGCGGGCCAAGATCTCCCGCACCCAACTGCGCGTCTCGCGCGGCCGGGCCGCGGCACGGGCGCGCGGTGCCTGGGACCAGGCTGCCCCGCTGAGGCGCGTCGGGAAGCCGGTGAGCGGGTGCCGGTGAACCCCGGGGACCCCGGGGCTTGGCACAGTGGCCCGACGTGGACCGGGGCAGGGGGCACGAGGCGGTGGGGATGGAGCCGGTGGCGTGCGCGTCCGTCGCGTACGGGGAGGCGTGCCCCGGATGCGCAGCGCGGATGCTGAGCCAGGGGACCCAGTCGCTGCTGCACGACCGGTTGCGCTGGGACGTGGAATCGTCCTGCGCCGCCTGCGGATACGCCGTCGCCGTGTGCGACCACGGCCCGCCGCCGCCCGAACGGCGGGCTCAGATCCTCGCCGAACACGGCCTCGCCGAACTCCACTTGAGCGGCACGCGGGATTCGGGAGTGGTGGTCATGCGGGTGCTGCGGGCCGCGCTCGGGCTGTCCCTGGCGGAGGCCCGGGACACGGCCCGGCGGGTCGGGGAGGGCGGCTGGACCGGTACGCGGCCGGAGGCGGAGCGGCTGGCGCGGAGGCTGCGGGCGGCGGGTGTGCCGGCCGAGGTCCGGCCCGGCGTCGGTGGGGGCGGCACGGACGAGCCGGAGGCCCGGGCGACGGCGGGCTGAGCGCAGCGGTTCGGACCGGACGGTCGAGGGGGCTCGGGGGAGGGGCCGTACGGAGGGGGCGCGGCGTTCACGCGGTGCCGCCCGGGCGTCGGGGTGAGCACCCGGCAGCCGCGCCCTGCCATCGGGGCGCCGGCCCGCTGGTGTGCGGCCCCGCTGGGTCGTACCGCATCCGCCGCCCGGGCAAGGCCCGCGTCAGGGCTCTGCGTGCGGCCGGCCTTGGCCAGTTCCCACCCACCCCGTACGTGTGGGCCTCGCGCTCCCGCCGTGAAAGCTGCGCGGTTCCGGTCCCGTCGGGCGGCCGAACGGGTGATGATCGACCAGGTCGTACGACCTGACGGCCGTCAGGCCACCCGCACGCCCCGTCCCGGCACGCCCCCCGGTCCCCGCCCGGCCCGCACGCCCACCCCGAAAGGTCGTCCCTCATGGCAGAGCAGGACCCCTCCGCGCAGCCCGAACAGGACGCCCCGCCGCCATCCGCCGGATCCGCCGGCATGGCCCGCCGCAGATTCCTCGGGTACGTACTGGCGGCGCCGACGCTGACCGTCGCCGCGCGGATCGGGGCCGAGGCCCTCGCGCCCACGCCCGCGGCCGCCGCCGTGCCCGAGGCGCTGCCCGCCGTCATCCCCTCGCTGCCCGGGCCCGCCGAGATCATGGACCTCAACGACCTGCTCACGACGGCCGCGCTGCCCACGGCGAACCTCATCACCATCCGGCTCGAAGCGGACGGCACCGCGCATTTCGCGCTGCCCCGCGCCGAGGTCGGGCAGGGCATCACCACCTCCACCGCGATGATCATCGCCGAGGAGCTGGACCTGCCCCTGGACCGGATCAGGGTCACGCTCGCCGACGCGCGCCCCGAGCTGCTCTTCAACCAGCTCACCGGCGGCTCGAACACCACCGTCTCCACCTTCACCCCCGTCCGCGTCGCCGCCGCCGTCGCCCGCGGCAGGCTGCTGAGCGCCGCCGCTCTCGAACTCGGCGAGGCCGTCTCGACCCTCACCGCCAAGGCGGGCGTCATCACCTCCGCCACCGGAGTACGCCTCACGTACGGCGAACTCGCCGTCAAGGCAGCAGCTCTGACGGACACTCAAGTCACCGTCACGCTCAAGGACTCCCGCGACTTCGCGGTGATCGGCACCGCCCAGCGCCGCGTCGACGCGCTCGACGCCGTCACCGGGCGGAAGAAGTTCGCCATGGACGTGCAGGTGCCCGGCGCCCTGCCGACCATGGTCTGCCGCCCGCCCACGATCAACGGCACCGTCCGCTCCGTCGAGAACGCCGCCGAGGTCGCGGCCATGCCCGGCATCACCGACGTCGCCGTCGTGTCCACCGGAGTCGCCGTCCGCGGCCGCACCTTCGGTCAGTGCATCGACGCCGTCCGCGCCCTCAAGGTCACGTGGGGCCCCGGCACCGCCGAGGGTGCCTCCGACGCGACCGTCCTGGCCGAGCTGCACCGCGCCGAACTCCCCCTCGTCGTACCGCCGCTCGACCTGCTCACCAAGTCCGTCGACGTCCGCTTCACCTTCGCCTTCGCCAGCAACGGCGCCCTGGAGACCAACTGCGCCGTCGCCGACGTGCGCCCCGGCTCCGCCGAGATCTGGGCCAGCCTCAAGTCGCCGATCGTCGCACAGGAGAAGATCGCGAGCCGGCTCGGTCTGCCGGTGAGCGCCGTCAAGGTCCATGTCACCGAGGGCGGCGGCTCGTTCGGGCGCAAGCTCTTCCACGACGCCGCCGGCGAGGCCGCCGAGATCTCGAAGGCCATGGGCAAGCCGGTGCGCCTGATGTGGCACCGCACCGACGACTTCCGCCAGGGCCGTACGCACCCGATGGCGACCTCCCGGGTGCGCGCCACGTACGCGCTCGGCGAGGTCCTCACGTACGAGCAGCGGCACACCTCCGTCGCCACCGACTTCGGACACGGCGTCGGCGAGATCATCACCTCGGAGGCGGCCAAACTCCCGGTCGCGAACCTCACCTTCTCCGAGACGATGTTCCAGCTCACCCAGACCAGCCCCTACCACTTCGGGGTGACCACCCAGCTCCTCAGCGAGGTCGACCACGGCTTCAACACCGGCTCCATGCGCAACATCTACTCGCCCAATGTGCGCACCGCCCAGGAACTGGTCGTCGACGAACTCGCCGAGCGCATGGGCCTGGACCCGCTCGCGTTCCGCCGCCGCTTCCTCAAGGACGAGCGAGCCCGCGCCGTACTCGACAAGGTCGCCGAAGTGGGCGACTGGGGACGGAAGATGGAGCCCGGCACCGCCCAGGGCATCGCGATCCACCCCGAATACCACTCCGTCGTCGCCGTCCTCGCCGAGATCGACTGCCGCCCGGCGACCACCGGCCGCCAGATCCCGAACGCGTACACCGGACCGCGCGTCACCAAGGTCGTGTGCGCCGTCGACGTCGGCCTCGCCGTCAACCCGCGCGGCCTGGAGGCCCAGATGATGGGCGGCATCAGCGACGGCATCGCCATCACGCTCAGCTCCGGACTGCATCTCAAGGACGGGCACTTCCAGGAGAGCAGCTGGGACAACTACTTCTACACCCGGCAGTGGAACACCCCGCCCGAGCTGCGGATCGTCGTCATGCCGTCCACCGGCGACATGCCCGGGGGCGCGGGCGAGCTGGCCGTCGCGGCCTCCGCGGCCGCCGTGGCCTGCGCCTACGGACGGGCCACCGGCACCATGCCGACCACCTTCCCGCTCAACCACACGGCGCCGCTGCCCTTCACCCCGACACCGACCGTCCCGCCGATCCCCGCCGCGCCCACCGACGGCCGTGACCGCACCCTCTGACGCAGACCGACGACCCACGGCCCACGGCCCACGACCCACGGCCCACGACTCACGACCCACCACTCACTACGGAGCCACCGTGCCCCAGCACACCTTCATCCTCAACGGCAAGGCCGTCACCGCCGAGGTCGAGGACGACGTCCGGCTGCTCTGGGTGCTCCGGGACGTCCTCGGCGTCACCGGACCCAAGTACGGCTGCGGCGTCGGAGTCTGCCGCGCCTGTACGAGCCACCTCAACGGCCGCGCGGTCACGCCCTGCACCGTCCCCGTGAAGGACCTCGCGGACACCGACGAGATCACCACCATCGAGGGACTGCCCGGCACCGTCGGCAAGGACCTGCACCCCATGCAGGAGGCCTGGCTCGACATCGACGTCGCCCAGTGCGGCTACTGCCAGCCCGGCCAGATCATGACCGCCGTCGCCGCCGTCCGGCGCGCCCACGAGGCCGGCCGCGAGATCGACGAGGCCGACCTCGACCAGATCCGCAACATCTGCCGCTGCGGCACCTATAACCGTATCCGTGAGGCCATCAAGGAGGGCGCCCGGCGCATGGTGTGAGCCGTGCGCACCCGCCGGCACGCCGGCGGCCCTCCCACAGCAGGAGCCTCCGCGACCGCAGGGGAGAGCCGCCGGTGTCCGGAAAGATCGTCCAGTTCATCTCCATCTCGCTCGACGGGTACATCGAGGGCCCCGGCCATGACATCTCCTGGCACCGGGTCGACGAGGAGCTGCACACGTACTTCAACCGGGAGATCGCCGCCATGGGCCGGCTGATCAGCGGCCGGCGCACCCACATGCTGATGGCGGACTTCTGGCCGACCGCCGACGAGGACCCGGAGAACCCCCCGGTGATGAGGGAGTTCGCCGGGATCTGGCGCTCGAAGCCCAAGACCGTCTACTCCACCACGCTGGAGCGGGCCGACTGGAACACCACGGTCGTGAACCGGGTCGACGCCGCCGAGGTCCGCGCCCTCGCGGCCGCCACCGACGGCGACCTCTGCCTCGGCGGCGCGGAGATCGGCACCGCCTTCCGCGAACTCGACCTGATCGACGCCTACCACATCTGCGTCCACCCGGTCCTGATCGGCCGCGGCACCCCGCTCTTCCCGCCCACCGACACCACCGCCGACCTGCGCCTCGACCGCACGCGCACCTTCGGGAGCGGGGTGGTGCTGCTGCGGTACGAGCGCGACCGCGGCGAGCGATAGCTGGGCAGGGTAGGCTCCGGTGATTCCACGATCACGGGGGGAACTGCGATGTTCAAGTCGTCGATACGGGGCGGCGCCGTCGCCCTCGCGGCCCTGGCCGCGCTCTGCGTGTCCTGCAGCGCCGAGCACAAGCCGGAGCCGCTGCCCGGCGCCTCCGACGCGATCGCCACGGTGCCCACGTCCGCCGCGGAGGCGGCCGAGGCCGCGGCGAGCGCGGAGGCAGCGGCCGGCGAGACCACCCCGCCCGCCGACCCGGACCCCACCCCGCCGCCGGAGAAGGTGCGGGACGCCTTCGCCGGGCTCCAGGCCACGCTGAACGACTCGTGTGAGACCAGCGGGTGCGCGTACTTCCTGGGGCGGGTGCACGACGAACTCCTCCGCCTCGACCGGGCGATGAAGGCCGACCCCAAGGGGCCCGGGCACTTCCCCCGGCCGATCGAGCTGATCGCCGAGCTGGAGGCCGAACTCGGCGGGGACAGCTCCTTCGAGAACCTGAAGAAGCACCAGACCCTCCTGGTCGGCACCCGCGACAAGATCAACACCTGGATGCAGGGCCACCCCGACGACTACCGCTGACGCGAAGCGGGCGGGCGGGGCCGCGCGCGCCGGGCCGCGCGCCGGGCTGGCCCCGGAGAGTCCCTCGTCGCGGTCCGAGGGGCCGGTGAAGACGGCGCCGACGTCCTCGCCCGCGAAGCTCCGCCGGAACCACCACCGTTCCACCTCCGCCATGTGCCGCACCAGGCCGAGGAGGGCGAGGTCCGAGGGCTCCACCGTCGTGCGGGTCAGTTGGGCGGGCGTGAGCCCGGCGCACTTGGCGAGCAGCGTCTCCCGGTGCCACCGCAGCCGGCCCTCCAGCATCCGGCGCTCGGCCACGGTGCGCAGATCGCCCAGTTCCTGATCCCGCTTCACCTGCGGCGCCGTCCATGTCATGGACCGACCCTGCCCCGGCGGCGTTCCCGCCAGTCCCCCAGGGGCTCGTGACGGACGATCCGGACGTCCAGGCCGAACGGAGGCTGGCGCCGAGGGTCGATCACCCGTCATACCTGAGAGCCACCCCCAGGGTTGGCTCCCTGGCGGGACGCCGACGACACGCCCCACTTCATAACTTCCTCTCGCAGCGGAACAAATTCCGCCGACGGGCTCCGCGCCCGCCCCCTCGCTACGGAAGGAACCGCCATGGCGCCGCCCCGCGCCCGGACCCCCGGCGACGCCCGCCCCCGCCGGACCCACCCCGTCCGCCGCGGCTTCCTCGCCGCGCTCGTCGCGGCCGCCGTCGGCCTTCCGGTCGCGGGCGCCGCCCGGCCCGCCGAGGTGCCGGCCCCCATACCCCCGCCCACCCGGCCGCTGACCGGCGGCACCACGGCCGAGCTCGCCGCGCGGCTCGACGCCCGGTACGCCGTCCAACGCGCCGCCCTGCAGGCCGCCGAGCGGACCGCCGAGGCCTACGGTGCCCACCACCGGGCCGCCGCGCTGCACGCGATGGCGCAGCCGGGCCGCCGGTTCCTCGCCTTCGACGGGCGCGACGGCGGCCGCAGCGCCGAGGTCGTCGGCGACCTCGCGAGCGCCGACCGGATCGCCGTACTCGTCCCCGGCGTCGACACCGGCCTCGACCACTACGCACGCTTCCGTGCCGGCGCCCTCGCCCTCCAGGACGCCCTGCACCGGGACACCGGCGGCGGCCGCACCGCCGTCGTCGCCTGGCTCGGCTACCGCCCGCCCGCCACCGGCAGCACCGCCTCCCTGACCCCCGGCCGCGCCGCCCAGGCCGCACCCGCACTCAGCACCGCCGTCGCCGAACTGCACCGCATCCGGCCCGGCGCCCGTATCACCCTGCTCTGTCACTCCTACGGCTCCGTCGTCTGCGCCCGCGCCGCCCAGGGCTCGCCCGCAGCCGCGATCGTCCTCTACGGAAGCCCCGGCACCGGCTACGACACCGCCGCCGACCTGCGCACCCGCGCCACCGTGTGGGCCGGCCGCGCCGCCGGTGATGGGGTCGCGCTCGTGCCCCACGTCCGCGTCCCGCTCCCGTCCCTCACCCGCGCGGGCAGCGAACTCGGCTTCGGCACCGACCCGGTGGCCCCGGCCTTCGGGGCGCGCCGCTTCCCTGCCGGCGACGGCGGCCACAGCGCCTACCTCGCCCCCGGATCCGTATCGCTGCGGAGTCTGGCCCGGATCGTCGACGGCCGGGAGCCGGCCGATGCGTGAACACTCCCGCGTACACCCCCACGCACGCCCCCGCAGCCACCCCCGCGGACGCTCCCGTGAGCGTGCCCGCGCACTCGCCCGCCGTATCGACGCCGCCACCCCGCCCGGACGCGACCGCGCCCTCGACGCGCTGCGCGCCCTCGCCATCCTCGGCGTGGTCCTCGGCCACTGGCTCGTCACCGCCCTGGTCGCCGACAGCGGCAGTCTGCGCGTCGAGAGCCCGCTCGGGCACCGGCCCGAACTCACGCCGGTCTCCTGGGTGTTCCAGACCCTCGCCGTGTTCTTCCTGGTCGGCGGTCACGTCGCCGCCCGCGGCCACGCAGCCGCGCGGGCCCGTGGCGTGAGCCACGGCCGGTGGATCGCCACCCGGCTCGGCCGACTGTTCCGCCCGGTCGTGCCGCTGCTCGCCGTGTGGGCCGCGGCGACGGCCGTCATGTTCGGCTGCGGCGTACCCTGGGAGACCGTGTGGACCCTGGGGAGGCTGGTCCTGTCCCCACTGTGGTTCCTCCTCGTCCTCGCCGCCCTCACCGCCGCCACCCCGCTCGCCGCCCGCGTCCACCCGCTGTGGCCGCTCGCCGTCGTCCTCCACGTCGACCTGATCCGCTTCGGCCTCGGCGGCCCCGACGGCCCCGACTGGCTGGGCCTGTTGGGCTGGCTGAATCTGCCGGCCGGGTGGCTCGTCCCGTACACCCTCGGCGTCCTCCTCGCCCGCCGCGGCGCGCCCCCGCCGGGCGTCGCGTGGACGCTGCTGCTCGGCGGCGCCACCGCCACCGGCCTCCTGGTCGCCTTCGCGGGCTACCCCGGATCCATGGTCGGTGTGCCCGGCGCCCCGGTCTCCAATCTCAGCCCGCCCACCCTCGCCGCCGTCACCTTCGGCCTCGCCCAGTGCGGGGCGGCCGTCCTGCTGCTCGGTCCGCTCCGGCGCGCCCTGCGCCGCCCCCTCGCCTGGGCGGTCGTGGCCCTGCTCAACCTGCGTGCCATGACCGTCTTCCTCTGGCACCAGACCGCGATGATCGCCGTCACCGCCGGCGCCCTGTTCGCCGCCGGCCTCGTCGGCCGCCCGCCGCTCACCGGACTGCACACCGTCCCCGACACCTACGCCTGGGTTCTCGCCCGGTTCGCCTGGCTGCCGCTCTTCACGGGCGCGCTGATCGTCTGCTGCGCCGTCTTCCACGCGTACGAACGCGCCCCACGGGGCGCCCCGCGGAGCACCTCACGGAGCGCCTCACGGAGCGCCCCACGGAGCGCCCCACAGGGCACCCCACGGAACAGCCGAGACATCGGCACCCCCCGCACGGCCGCCGCCCCGCACGCACGGCCCGACACCAGGACGGAGGCACGACATGCCTAGGCTGTGGAAGAAAGAGGGAGGGACCACGGTGGGGGACACACCACGCTGGGCGGGCGCCCTGGACGCCGTGCCCGGCATCCTGCGGGCCGATCTGCGGCCGGGGCGGCGCGACCCGCTGCCCCGCCACCGTCACCTCAGCTGGCTGCCGCACGCCCACGCCGTGCTCTTCTGCCTCCTCGTCGGCATCTGGAACCTGAACTCCTACGCCAGGGTCATGGAGCCCGCCCCGGGCGCCGTCCAATTCCTCCTGCTCGTCCTGGGCGGCGCCCCCGTCCTCGCGCTCAGCCGGCCCGCCGCCGCCTGGTGGCTCTCCACCGCGAGCCTGTGGCTCCTCGGCACCGTCACCGAGTCGGTCTTCGCCGTGCCGTGGCCCTGGAGCGGCCCGTCCATCGCCCTGCACACCCTGGTCCTGCTGCTGCTCGCGCTGCGCGTCCGGCCCGTCGCCGCCGCCGCGGCCCTCGGCCTCACCCTGCTCACCGGCGTCGGCGCGCTCCTGCCGCACGCCCCCGTGCCGCACCCGCCCGGCCTCGGGCTCGGCGCCGCGTTCTTCACCGCCGCCACCGTCGTCGGCTGCTCGCTGCGCGCCACCCGCGTCTCGCGCAGCCGCCTCGTCGAGCAGGAGGAACTCACCGCCGAGGAACGCGCCCGGCGCACCCTCCTGGAGGAACGCGGCCGGATCGCCCGCGAACTGCACGACGTCGTCGCCCACCACATGTCCGTGATCTCCATCCAGGCCCAGGTCGCCCCGCACCTGGTCGTCGATCCGTCCCCGGAGCTCCGCGAGAACCTCGCCGGCATCCGGCAGAACGCCGTCGACGCCCTCACCGAACTGCGGCGCGTCCTCGGCGTGCTGCGCGGTGACGGCACGGAGGGCGACGCCGCCGCCGGCGTACGGCATGCCCCGCAGCCCACCCTCGACCGGCTCGGCGAACTCCTCGCCAACGTACGGGCCGCCGGACTCGACGTGACCGCCGAGACCAGCGGCGAGCGGCGCACGCTGTCGCCCGGGGCCGAACTCTCGGCGTACCGCATCGTCCAGGAGGCCCTGAGCAACGTGATGCGGCACGCGCCCGGTGCCCGCGCCACCGTGGAGACCCGCTACCACCGCGACGGACTGACCGTACGGATCACCAACACGGCCCCCGGCCGCGCCGTCGTGCCCGCCCAGGCGGGACCGGCCGCGGGGCCGGCCGCGGAACCCGGCCACGGACTGCTCGGCATGCGCGAGCGCGCCGCCATGCTCGGCGGCGAACTCGCCGCCGGACCCGCCCCCGACGGCGGCTGGGAGGTCACCGCGGTGCTACCCGCTCCCCTTCCGGCCCCCCTCTCCGCCCCGCTTTCCACCCCTCTCTCCCACCCTCTCTCCACGAAGGACGGTTCATGAGCGACGCCGACGGCGACATCAGGGTGCTCATCGCCGACGACCAGGTCATGGTCCGGCAGGGCTTCACGGTCCTGCTGAACGCCGAACCCGGTATCGAGGTCGTCGGCCAGGCCGTCGACGGCGCCGACGCGGTCGCGCGGGCCGCCGAACTCGACCCCGACGTCGTCCTCATGGACATCCGGATGCCCGGCATGGGCGGCATCGAGGCCACCCGCCTGATCACCGCCCCCGCCGACGCGACCGCCAAGGTCCTCGTCCTCACCACCTTCGACCTCGACGAGTACGTGTACGAGGCGCTGCGCGCCGGCGCCGCCGGTTTCCTCCTCAAGGACGCCTCGGCGGAGGAACTCGCCGACGCGGTACGGGTGGTGGCCCACGGCGACGCGCTGCTCGCGCCGAACGTCACCAAGCGCCTGATCGCCGAGTTCTCGCGGCTCAGCGCCGCCGCCCCGCGCGCCCCGCTGATGGACCGGGTGGGCACCCTGACCGAGCGCGAGACCGAGGTGCTCACGCTCATCGCGCACGGCCTGTCCAACGCCGAGATAGCCGCCGGCCTGGTGGTCGCCGAGCAGACCGTGAAGACCTATGTGAGCCGCATCCTGACCAAACTGTCCCTGCGCGACCGCACCCAGGCCGCCGTCCACGCCTACGAGACGGGCCTGGTCCGCCCCGGCGGCGGGCGCTGACACCGGATCGCGGATCGCGGATCGCAGACCTGGACCCCGGACCCTGGACCCCGGCCCCCGGAACGGCACCGGCCCCCTGCCACGCCCTGTCAGGGCGGCAGAGGGCCGGTGCTGAGGCTTCGGGCCAAGGGCCGGTCAGGCGGTCGGCGGGACCCCGGACGGGCGGCCCGAGCCGCGGGTCAGGACATAGCCGCCGATGCCGGCGAGTGCGGCGAGCACGCCGCCCGCCGCCGTCCACAGCCAGCGGTCCGACCACCAGCCCGAGGACCAGCCGTCCTCCGGCGCACGGGCCTCGACCGCCTCCGGCTGCGTCGCGCCGGGCACCAGCGGTACGGCGAGCGCGCCGTCCGTGGCGTACGTGCCGCCCAGGTCGCGCGAGGTCGCCCCGACCCGGACCGAGAACGGCTGGCCGGAGTCCTCCTCGGGCAGCCGCGTCGTGGTGAGCCGGACGAAGTAGCTGCCCGGCAGCGGGTCGTTCGACCAGGTGTCCGCCGCCGCCCGGACCGGGCGCAGCACGCACGCCAGCTCCACGGTCGAGGCGTCCTCGGCCGCCGCCCGGGACTGCATCCCGTACATGCACGGCTGACGCCTGCGCAGCCCGTCGTACACGTCGATCCGCCAGGTCGACGAGCCGTGCCGCTGCGCGGCCTCCGGCAGCGTCACGGTCGCGGTGACCGTCGGCCGCTCGCCGGTGTCGGCGGGGAACACCCAGTACAGGTAGTCACCCGTGGACGCCTGCGCGGTGGCCTGCTGCCCCTGCTTGAAGAACGCGGCGGTACGGAAGGAGGTACCGGCCTCGGTCGGCCCGGCCTGCTCGGCGGCCTCGCCGCTCGCGCTGCCGCTCGGGGTGGGCCCGGTCGGTGTCGCGGTGTCGGCGAGACCCGGCACGGCGGCCGGGCCGAGCAGCGCGGCGCCGGCGAGCGCGACGGCCGCGAGCATGCTGCGTACGGTACGCATCAGAGGGTGCATCGGGTGCATCAGTGGGTCCTCCAGACAGCGACGCGCCAGCGGGACAGCCAGCCCCAGATCAGACCGCCGAGGAAACCGGCGAGGGCCAGGGCGCCGAGCAGCCACCAGCCGCGGCCGAGGCCGAAGGCGGCGACGTCGGAGGCGGAACGGGGGCCGTCGACCACGTCGACCGCCAGCTCGACCGGCATGCCCGGCGTGGTCTTCACCGACGGGGGAGCGGAGAAGGAGTTGCTGACCTGGAGGCAGACGGTCTCGGCCGCGGACTTGGTGTCGTCGTCCATGGCGGCGTCGTCCTCGGCCTTCGGATAGCGCAGACCGGTGGAGATGACGTCGGTGCGCCCGTCGCCGGCCTCCGAGCCGCGGACGATCTCCCGTCCGTGCAGGGTGACGGCCCGGAGCAGCACGCCGTAGTCGTTGTTCACGGCCCGGTCGGCGGAGACGCTGACCGAGGCGCGCAGCTCCTGGCCGGGCAGCACGTCGACCCGGTACCAGCGGTGCCGGCCGAAGCTCTGCCGGTCGGTGTACAGGCCGGGCTTGAGGACCGGCGCGTCGGCGCAGCGCTCGGCGCCGTTGGTGGCGACCGGCGTCACGACCGGGTCGGCCGCGCGGTCGACGAGCTGCCGTACGCGCCCGGAGAGCTCCTCGGTGCGGTGCACCGAGGTGTAGGTGCCGCCGGTGGCCTCGGCGATGCACATCAGCTGACGCCGGGTCTTGAGGTCGGGGACGAGACCGAGGGTGTCGATGACCAGGTGGATGCCCTTGGCGGCGATGTCACGGGCCACCTCGCACGGGTCGAGCGGGGCGCAGGTGTCCTCGCCGTCCGTGATGAGCACGATCCGCTTGGTCGCCTCGCCGCCCTTGAGGTCGTCGGCCGCGCCGAGCAGCGCCGGGCCGATGGGCGTCCATCCGGTGGGGGCGAGGGTGGCGACGGCGGTCTTGGCCTCGGTGCGGTCGAGCGGGCCGACCGGGTAGAGCGCCCGGGTGTCCTTGCAGCCGCGCCGGCGGTCCTGGCCCGGGTAGTCGGCGCCGAGGGTGCGTATGCCCAGCTGGACTTCCTGCGGGACCGCGTCCAGGACCTCGTTGAAGGCCTGCTTCGCGGCGGCCATCCGGGACTGCCCGTCGATGTCGCGGGCGCGCATCGAGCCGCTGACGTCGAGCACCAGCTCGACCTTGGGGGGTTCCTTGACGGTGTCCGCGGCGGTCGGCCCCGCGTCTGCGGCGGCGGTGGGCGCGGTGACCGTGAGGAGCCCGACGGTCAGGGCGGCGAGGAGCGCGCAGACTCCGGTCGCCGGCCGTTTTCTCGTGATCATCGGAGGATCGTAGGGACGATCGTCCGAAGAACCAAAACGCGGTGGTGAAGCGCCGGTGAAAGGGTCCCGAAAGGGTCTTGAACGCCCGTCAGGGTGCATGGGTCAGGAGCGCGGATCGGGACGGGCGGGCGGGGAAGCGACTCGCGTGCCCCCGCCACCCGGGAACGGCTCCGTCCGCCCGGTGGCATACCGTGAGGTGACCGACGCCGGGAGGGCAGGGGACAGATGACCGGGACACGGGAGGCCGACTCCGGCGCACCCGCCGGGGGAGGCGGCTGGCTCCGCGACCAGGTCTGCGAGGGGCTGCGCGACCGCATCATCACCGGCCGGCTCAAGCCGGGCGACCGGCTGGTCGAGCGCGATGTCGCCGAGGACTTCGGCGTGTCCCGGGTCCCCGTCCGCGAGGCCATCCGCATCCTCATCGGCGAGGGCTTCCTCCAGGCCGTCTCCCAGCGCCGTATCGTCGTCCGCGAGATGAGCCGCCAGGACGTCGAGAACCTCTTCGACATGCGCGAGGCCCTGGAGGTGCTAGCCGTGCGCCGCGCCGCGGAGCGCCGGACGCAGGCCGACCTCGACACCCTCGCACGGTTCCTCATGGAGGCCCGCGCCGCCACCGAGGCCGACCGCCCCGAACGCCTCTCCCGCGCCAACGCCGCCTTCCACGCCCACATCGTGCGCATGTCGCGCAACGAACTCCTCGTCACCTCCCTCGAATCCCTGGAGGGCCGGCTGCGCTGGCTGTTCCAGCAGATCGACGAGCCCGGCCCGCTGTGGGAGGAGCACCGGCATCTGTACGAGGCGATCGGCGCGGGCGACGCCGACGCGGCCGCCGACCTCGCCCTGCACCATGTGCGGTACTACCGGGAGGTGGCGCTGCGGCTGCTGTTCGAGGACCACTTCGAGGCACTCGCGGACGACTGACCGAGCTGACCGAGCTGACAAGGCGGACCTCTGAGCCGAACCCCTGACGGGGTGGTTCCGGAATACGTCAGAGACCTGCCTTCTGCCGGCGGCAGAACACCGGCCCGACCGGGCTCGACGATCACTACAGTCCAGGCTCATGACGACAGTCACAACGCGCACGATCGAATACGCGGCCGACGGCCTGACGATGACCGGGCACCTCGCGCTCCCGGCCGGTGTCGACCGCCGGCCCGCGGTCCTGGTCGGGCCCGAGGGGGTGGGGCTCAGCGACGTCGAGCGCTGCCGGGCCGATGCACTCGCCGAGCTGGGATACGTGGCGCTGGCCTTCGACCTCCACGGTGGACGCTATCTGGGCGATCCCGAGGAGATGTTGGCCCGTTGCCTGCCGCTGCTCGCCGACCCCGACCGGATGCGAGGCATCGGCCACGCGGCGCTCGACGTGCTCCGCGCCGAGCCGCGGACCGACCCGGACCGGATCGCCGCCGTCGGCTACGGCACCGGAGGCGCCATCGCGCTGGAACTCGGGCGCGACGGCGTCGACCTGCGCGCGATCGCGACAGTCAACGGACTGACCACGGGCCGACCAGGCGAGACGGCGCGCATTCACTGCCCGGTGTGGGCCGGGGTCGGGTCGGAAGACCCGATCATGCCGCCCGCGCAACGAGAGGCATTCACAGCCGAGATGCAGGCTGCGGGCGTCGACTGGCGCCTCGTGGTCTACGGCGGCGCCCTGCACGCCTTCCATCACCCACCGGTCGACCACATCGTGCTTCCCGGGGTCGGTTATCACCCTCAGCACGCGCAGCGAGCGTGGAAGGACGTCGTCGACCTGCTCGCCGAGTGCCTGCCCATAACGGAGTGATCCGGGCAGACTGGGGTTTGTTCACAGGCACTGACAGCTCGCGGGTGGCTGTCGACGAGGCGTTTCGCGCCTCGAAGCTCAGGGCTGCTCGGATGCCCGGCGTTCGGCGAATCCGCGGGCGAGGTCCTCGTGCCAGTGGCGTGCGTTGCTTCCGTCGAGCTGGCCGGCGAAGGCCGCCCGAGCGGCGTCCACGAGGTCGAGCGGGACCTCGGGGTGGGCCGAGGCGATCGCCCACAAGGCGTCCTCGGTGGGGGAGTCCAACCCCGAGCCGCTGCGAACGCCTTGCCCGTTGAGGGCTCCGGCGAGGCAGCGGACGAAGTTACGTTCCAGCTGTTCGGGAGTGGGGCGCGCGGATCGCATGTCAGGAGGGACGCCCGGGGCGGGCCGTGGGTTCCGCTCAGCGGGGGGAACGCGGCGTCGAACTGCACCGGCACCGGGGACACACCCCCACGGATCGGGCTGGAAAGCACGCGCAGTCGGACAGGGCTACGACAGCGGACTGGCAGGCCTCGCCGCCGACTACGCGCCACCGGTCCAGCTACGGACAGCTGCCGCACCGCAGCTCGGACCGCGTCACCGATCGGCTTACCCCAAGCCGCCCGCGCTCATCGCTCAACGGTGCTCGGGGTTCTCGAAGTCGAAGCGGCAGCCGGCGTCCCACTCGGAACGCTGGTTTCCGTGGGCGGGGATGCCGCCGGCGTCCTTGAGCATGCGGGCCAGGTGGAGCTGGTTCCAAGTCATGAAGGTGGTGTTGCGGTTGGTGAAGTCGTTCTCCGGCCCGCCGGAACCGGGGTCGAGGTAGGACGGTCCCGGGCCGGCCGGGCCGACCCAGCCCGCGTCGGCCTGCGGCGGGATGACGTATCCGAGGTGCTGGAGGCTGTAGATGACGTTCATCGCGCAGTGCTTGGCGCCGTCCTCGTTGCCGGTGATCAGACAGCCGCCGACCCGCCCGTAATACGCGTACTGGCCACGATCGTTGAGGATCGACGAGCAGGCGTACAGGCGCTCGATCACCTTCTTCATGACCGAGGAGTTGTCTCCCAGCCATACAGGTCCAGCCAGGGTGAGGATGTCCGCGGCCATCACCTTCGAGTAGATGACGGGCCACTCGTCGGTCTCCCACCCGTGCTCGGTCATGTCCGGCCACACCCCGGTCGCGATGTCGAGATCCACCGCCCGCAGCACCTCGACCTCCACACCCTGGCGCTCCATGATCCCGGTGCTGATGTCGATCAGCCCCTGGGTGTGGCTGCGCTCCGGCGACCGTTTGAGGGTGCAATTGATCACCAGGGCGCGGAGATCACGGTAGGACGAGCCGGCGTCGGTCATCGATGCGTCCCCTTGCGGACGAGTGGGTGGTCGGGCGGCGCAGCACCCGGGTGCCGACGTCGATGGGGCCCCGGGTTGGTCCGGCCGAAAATCCCGTCTACTGTCTCGCCTCGTTGAGCGGAATGACCGAACGCCGCGCCAACGGCAGCGAAGTCGGCCGCCGATCACCCGCGTGGCCCTCACCGATGACATGTGTCCCCGCATCAGCCGGCAGTTCACCCATGAGACCGCCAACGTGACTTCCGCGTTTCGGTGAAGGGGTACGACGGCGCCCGCCAGGACGCGCCGGAGGTACCGGCGCTCCAGCTGAAGGCTCGTAGCGCCTGTTCCGGCGGAACGATCTCGTGGGCGTGCTGGGGCAGTCGCGTGGGCAGTGTGCGGGCATGAACCGGGCAGAGGTGTTGCTCATCGGCGGGCGCGCCGGTGTCGGCAGGACGACGGTGGGGTGGGAGGTCTCCGCGCGGCTGCGCGCCGCGACGATCCCGCACTGTGTGATCGAAGGCGACATCTCGCGCGAGGTGGTGGACGCCACCGACTGGCTGTCCGGGAACGGCAACGGCAACGGCGACGGCGACGGCAACGGCAACGGCAACGGCACTGCCGTGCGGCCGGGTGACTGAGGAGCCTCCGTGTCAGAGCATGAGCCGGCGGTCGGCTACAGCGAGGTCGGGGATCAGGAAGTGCGCAGTCTGCGGGTGCGCTACTGCCGGTTGCGGACCGACGGAGGCGAACCGGTAGCCGAGCTGGAGGCGCTCTCCTTCCGGCAGCGATTCGGTGCGGTGGCCGTTGCCGCGGAAGGGATCGGTGGCGTGGAGACTCAGCCGGAGTTCCGGCGCCAGGGCCACATGAGCCGGCTTCTGCGCCAGGCGCTGGTCGGCATGGCGCAGAGGGCGGACGTCGCCTTCGTCTCCGACGGCATCGAGGGCGTGTACGAGAAGTTCGGGTTCGTCGGCGCTGTCGCCGAAGGCCACCTGCTCGTCCCCGTACGCAACGTCGAACGCGCGGCAGGAGACTGTCTGGGGACGGCCGTCCCGGGCGTCCACGACGGTTCGTCGGCCGATCTTCCGGCGATGATCCGTCTCTACAACACCGCGCATGCCATGCGGCCCTGGACCCATGAACGGCACTCCGGCTGGAACCGGCTCATTCCCCAGGCCACGTGGAAGCCCGGATCGCAGACCCTGGTCCTGCGGACCGGCAGTGCTCCCGTCGGCTATGCCGTGCTGGAGGGCCGACCCTTCGGCGACCCCGTCGGTTCGCTGACCGTGGACGAACTGGTGGCGAAGGACGCTGCCGCGGCACGCCTGCTCCTCGTGGCGGTCGCCCGAATCTGCTGGCAAAGACGGCTCGGCGCATTCACGGTGCGGGAGCCGGCCGACAGCCTCGCCGGTCGAGTGGCACGCCACATGGGCTGCACCTACCGGCAGAGATTTCCGCAGAGCGGCGGGATGATGGCCGCGATCCTGAACCGCCGGGCTCTGCTCCGGAAGCTCGAACCCGAGCTGCGGCGCCGGGCCGCCGGACGTCACTCGGACGAGCTCTACGAAACAGCGTCCGACGCGCTGCGGCGCGGAGACCTGCTCCCCGATGACAAGGTGCTCATCCGGTTGCTTCTCGGCCACTGGTCGACCGATGACGCGTACGCGCACGGCGTGTCGATCCCCGAGCGGTACGGGGACCTGTGCGCGGCTTGGTTCCCAGGAGGTGGCACACCGTCCCTGCCGACGCCGTACGCGCACCGCCTGGACCGCTATTAGGTCCCCGCTCGACCACGGCAGCGTGACAGGCGTGGTCGAGCGGGCGAACATTGTCTGATGCGGCACCGGTGTCCTGCCCGGAGCGGGATACGTCCCCGGAGCGGGGTACGTCTCATGACGGGCGCCGTCGGCCACCTCGCGTTCTGGGCGTCGTCACCCCTTCAGATGAGGTTCCGGCTGCGGCCGACCGGGGTGGCGAAGAGGTAGAGGCCGGGCAGCAGGGCCGCCGCGCAGACCGCCCACAGGGCCGCGTGGGTGCCCGCGAGGGTCGCGAGCAGACCCGCGGTGAGGGCGCCGAGCGGCAGTGCGCCCCAGGAGACGAAGCGGACCGTGGCCATGACCCGGGAGAGCAGCTCGGGCGGCGACTGGGTCTGGCGGTAGGTGCGGGTGGTGATCGAGCCGATCGCGCTGCCGAAGGAGAACCCGGCCAGGGCGAGTCCGAACCAGTAGGCGTTCGACGCCGATGTGGTCAGCGGGGCGAGCAGCAGCAGGGCGCCGCCCGCCAGGTCGGCCGCGATGATCCCGTACGCGGTGCCCAGGCGCCCGGTGACGCGGACCGCGACCGCGGCGCCGGCGAGTGCCCCGACCCCGTCCATCGCGAGCACCAGGCCGAGCTGCGCGGAGTTCAGTCCGGCCTCGCGCACGAGGTAGAGCGGGGTGAGGGCGAGCAGTGCCGCGTTGAGGAAGTTCGCGGCCGTCGCCCAGAACATGCAGGGTCCCATCACGGGGTGCCGCAGCACGTACTGGAGTCCCTCGCGCATCAGCCGCAGCGCGCTCGCGCCGGGCGGCGGCGCGACCGGGCGCCGTTCGGGCAGGGTGCGCAGCAGCACGGCGGAGGCCAGGTAGCTTCCCGCGTCCACGACGAGCGCGCCGACCGGGCCTGTGACCTGGACGAGGAGGCCGCCGATGGACGGGCCGCCGGTGTCGGTGACGGCGTGGGTGCCGGACATCAGGCTGTTGCGCGCGGCGAGTTGCTCGGCCGGTACGACCGCGGGCAGGAACGTCGAGTTGCCGATGTCGAACAGCACGGTCGCCGCGCCGGTGACCAGCGCCGCGAACAGCAGATGCGGGTAGGTCAGCCGGACCAGCGCCCAGGCGAGCGGCAGCGAGCCGAGCGCCGCGAACCGTACGAGGTCGAGGGAGACCTGGAGCCGGCGCAGCGGGACGCGCTGGGCGACGACGCCGGCAGGGAGGCTCAGCAGCAGCCAGGAGACCTGCCCGGCGGCGGCGAGCAGCGCGGCTTCGAAGGGGCAGACGAGTGAGTTCCCATTGGGAACCCGCTCTCCTGTAAGTTCCTATCGGGAACTCACTCGATGGCGCAAGATGGTTTCCGACGAGTGGGCCACGCGAGGCGACAGGAAGGCGGGCAGCCATGGTCAGGTCGGTGCCCGAGCGGGACGCCGCCTGCGCGATCGCGCAGGCGGCCGCCGTCGTCGGCGACTGGTGGAGCCTGCTCCTGATCCGCGAGACCGCGCGCGGACACCTCCGCTTCGACGCGCTCCAGCAGGAGTTGGGCATCTCCCGTAAGGTCCTCGCCGAGCGCCTCGCACACCTCGTCGACGCCGAGGTCCTGGAGAAGGTCCCGTACCAGAGCGGCCCCGTCCGCTACGAGTACCGGCTCACCGACAGCGGGCGCGGGCTGCTCCCCGTACTGCTGTCGATGCAGGACTGGGCCGACCGCTGGGTCTTCGGCGACGGCTCGCTCAGCGGCACCGCCGACGAGGAGAGCGAACAGGCGCGGCGGGTCGCGGCCCTGACGGGGGGGCGGCTGCCCCGCCTCGAACTGCCCGGCCACCGCGACGGCGAACTCCTCGACCCGGTCGCACCCGGCGCCAAGGCCACCGTCCTGTTCTGCTACCCCGCGACCGGCCGCCCCAGCCCCCTCCCGGACGGCTGGGCCGACATCCCCGGCACGGTCGGCTGCACCCTGGAGAACCGCCTCTTCCGCGACGCCTACGACGCGTTCCGCGCGGCCGGTGCCGAGGTGCGCGGCGTGAGCACCCAACGCCCCGACGAACAGCGCGTGTTCGCCGTCGAGGAGGGCCTCCCCTTCACCCTCCTCTCCGACGTCGACCTGCGCCTGTCCGCGGCCCTGCGCCTGCCCGTCTTCCGCGCCGGCCAGGCCCTGCGCCTCAAGCGCGCCGTCCTCGTGGTGGACCGCGACCGCACGATCCGCCACGCCCGCTTCCCGGTCACCGACATCCCGGCAGCGGTCGCCGAGGCCCTGACCCTCGCACGGGGCTGAGGCGGCGCCGGGCGGCTGGAGTACTGGCCGACACGGTGGCACCTGTGCGGGTCCTCGGCGATGGTCCGGGAGCGCGGGCTACATCTGCTTGAGTTCCGCGTGCACCGCCTCTGCGATCGCCGTCGTCGCGTTGTCCGCGAGGGCGATCGTGTAGTGGTTGGTGTCGTCGCTCCGGCGGGTGGCGATCCGGTCCGGGGCGAGGTCGCCCGCGGCCAGGCGGCCCTCGTCGTACAGGCCCTGGGGCTCGTTCATCACTCCGCGCTCCGCCCACAGCAGGGTCCCGCGTACCTGCGGCTGGTGGATGGCGGCGAGCGCCTCGGGGTCGCCGAGAGGGCCGGCGTCGTCGGCCCGGATCGCGTCCAGGACGCAGCTGCTGCGCATCGCGGGGGGCTCGCCGACCAGATCGCGGTCCACGTACGCCTGGACGTACGGGCCCCAGTGGGCGGCGAGGGACGGGTGCTCCCGGAACAGGGTGTGGTAGGCGTTGCGGTCCGGGAAGGTCAACGGCTGGGCGGCGCGCGGAATCCGGAACGGGGCCTTGAGGTGGACGTCGAGGATGGCGTCCCACTGCTCGTCCGAGGTCTTCTGGATGAGGCCGGTGGCGCCCAGCGGGTGCCCCTTGGACAGCAGTCCGCCGGAGGGGTCGGTGACCACACGGCCGCCATAGGTGTTGTCGCCGTCCATGACGAACTTCTCCGCCGTGCCCTCCGGGGTCAGTCCCAGGGCCTCGTACGTGATGAGCTCGTTGGCCGTGAAGCAGTCGTGCAGCTCGACGGCGCGGATGTCCTCCGGGCCGACGCCCGCCGACTCGTACACCTTCTGTGCCGCGGCCCGGCTCATGTCGTAGCCGACCAGCTTCACCATGTCCCCGCCGTCAAAGCTGCTCGTCGTGTCGCTGGTCATCGCCTGCGCGCGGATCCGCACGGTGCGCAGCCCGTGGCGCCGGGCGAGGTCCGGGCCGCCCACGGCGCCTGCTCGTTGCGGCCCTGAACCGCCTCCATCGTGTCGAGGGAGCGGTTCAGCGGATTGGGCCGGTCACCCCATACGAGGGGCAGGGCCCGAAGCCCAGCGCGAGCACGCACTCGGCGGCCCCATGACGTCGTACGGCTCGCTCGCGCCGGGCTTGGTGAACGGCACCATGCCGACACCTTCTCGTGGCGCATCCGGCGACGTTCGCCCCTGAAGTCCGTCAGATCGTGGATGGCGCAGCTCCGCGTCGGTGCCCGCCATGTGTACCGGCTCGCGCTGGATCCGCCGGAGGGCGTGACCGGCTCTCCGCAGACCGTGGTGAGGGTGACGAGGGGCGGTTTCGCGAAAGCGACGTTCACGCCGTGTGGCATCAGGCGCTCCAACGACCGTTGCTTGTAGGACAGTTGCGCCGAAGGTCTGGTCCTGTGGCAGATGGTGACGGTGTGGACGCAGCCCGCTGTCGGACGCCACACTCTCCTCAGCCCCCTGGTGGGGATCAGGAATCCGGACGGAGATGTGATGCCACGGCGCGTGATCCAACTCTTCCTCTCGCTTGTCATGGTCATGGCCGCCACGATGGGCGGGATGCTGGCCACGGCCGGACCGGCCCAGGCCGACGAGTGCTACACCTGGAGCCGCACCCTGTCCGAGGGAATGTCGGGCTCCGACGTGACGCAGCTGCAGATCCGGGTGGCCGGGCATGCGGCGTACGGCGAGGTCATGGCCATCGACGGTGCTTTCGGCCCGGCCACGAAGGCCGCGGTGACCCGATTCCAGCAGGCGTACGGGCTGTCCGCGGACGGCGTCGCGGGTTCCCAGACGTTCAGCAAGATCTACGCCCTGCAGGACCCGGACTGCACGCCCATCCACTTCGCCTACGCCGAGCTGAACAAATGCAACTCGGACTGGTCCGGTGGCGCGGTCAGTGCCGCGACGGCCAAGTCCAACGGCCTGCGCACGATGTGGAAGCTGGAGGCCATGCGGCACGCCCTGGGCGACGTGCCGATCACCGTGTCCAGCGGATTCCGCTCGTACGCCTGCAACAGCGCGGTGGGCGGCGCCTCCAATAGCCGGCACCTTTACGGTGACGCCGCCGACCTGACCGGCAGCCCGTCGCTGTGCACGCTGGCGCAGCGGGCCCGCTACCACGGCTTCGGCGGGATCTTCGGCCCCGGCTACCCCGACCACAACGACCACACCCACGTGGACGGACGCACCAGCCGCTCCTGGTCCGCGCCCAACTGCGGCGTCTGAACGGCGAGTACGACACGCAGCAGTCCCCCTCCCCCGGGGCGGTGCCGGGGGAGGGCCCGCACCGCCCCCACAGCGCGCGGCCGGCCCCGCTCCGCACGCCACGCGACCGCGGCGACCGCGGCGACCGCGCGGACCCGGCACGGCCGAGCCACCGCCCCCACAGTCGCGTCCAGGCCATGCACGAGGTGCTCGCCCTCTTCCTCTTCGCGACGCCTCCGCTGCGCGGGAAGGCCGACGACGCCGGCACCACGCTCGTCGCCTTCCGGACCGGACAGCCCCTCGATGCCCTGCTGCCTTCACTGTGGCGCCTCATCAAGGGCGGGACCGCCTGCGAGTGATGCCGCCCACATGACGAACCCCGCCGGGGCGGTGACGTGTTAGCTTCCGCCGTGATCAATCCGGCTCTGGACACACCCACACCTGGTAGCGGGGCAGGTACCGCAAGCCCGCCCGATCCGGCGGCGCGGCCCGTACCGCCCCACGCCGGCGACCCCCTCGGTGACCCGCCGCGCGACCCCCTCGGCCTCCTGGACCTGTTCGGGGACGACTTCGTCGGCGACCCCTATCCCTGGCTCGACCTGCTGCGCGCACAGGCGCCCGTGCACTACGACGCCGGGACCGGACTGTGGCTGGTCAGCCGCCACCAGGACATCCGCCAGGTGCTGCTCGACCCGGACGCCTTCCACCCGCACAACGCCCAGCGCGCGGTCACCCCGCTGCCCGTGCCCGTGCTGCGGGTGCTCGCCCGGGCGGGCTTCCGGCTCCCGCCCGCGCTCGCCGACAACGGCACCGACAGCCACCCCGGTCTGCGCCGCCTGGTCACCCGCTTCTTCCACGCCCGGCGCGTGGCGGCGGCCGTCCCCGCGATCGAGCGCATCGCCGGCGAGCTGCTCGGCGCGGCGCGGTACGGGATCGACGCCGACGGCACGTGCGACCTGTTCGCCTCCTTCGCCCAGGTCCTTCCTTGCCGGGTGCTGATGGAACTCCTCGGCATCGAGGACGTCGACCCGGCCACGCTGATCGGCTGGAGCGACGCCTCACTGGAACTGTTCTGGGGCAGGCCCTCACCGCAGCGTCAGCTGCACCTGGCCGAGCTGGTCGGCGAGTTCCATCAGTGGCTCGGCGCGACCGTACGCAGCGGTCGGGCAGACCCCGACTCGTTCATCGGAGCGCTCGCCCGGCACCGTCTGCCCGACGGGAAACCGCTGGACCCCGAGACCGCGGTCGCCGCGTGCTTCTTCGTCTTCGTCGCCGGGCAGTCCACCACCGGACTGCTCATCGCCACCGTGCTGCGCCGGGCGCTCGCCGAGCCCGGACTGTGGGCGCGCGCGGCACACGAGGCCGGCGTGGGCGAGGCGTGGGTGGAGGAGGTGCTGCGGCGCGAACCGCCGGTGACCACGTGGCGTCGGATCACGGCGCGACCGGTGGAGCTGGCCGGCGTGGATCTTCCCGAAGGCGCCCAGTTGCTGCTGATGCTCATGGGCAGCGGCTCGGATCCGGAGGTGTTCGACGCCCCGGAGCGGATGTGCCCGCACCGGACGAACATCCGCCACCACCTGGCCTTCGGCGTGGGCCGTCACCGCTGCCCGGGCGCGTCGCTGGCGCGTACGGAGGCGGCGGTGGCGCTGCGGGCCGCGGCCCGCGCGCTTCCGGCGGCGCGGTCGACGGAGGAAGAAGCGGGGCCACCGCTGCTCGGGCTGCTGTCGTTCCGGGCACCTCTGCGAGTGACGGTGAGGGCCTCTGACGTGCATCCCGGTCCTGCCTGATCACGGCCCTCGGCACCACGGTCGGGGCCGGGGTGGTCGTGGTCGCCACGATGTACGCACCTCGAGCGCCTGGCCCGGCCCGCTCCGGGCGGCCACCGCGTCCGGCCGTGTGGCCCACGGTCGCGGGCCTGTCCGGGCACCTCACGCAGCAGACGGAGAAGACCGGGGGCACCCGCTGCACACCGACCGGGAAGACCGTCTGGGCGGGGCAGGCAGCGACACCGGACACCGTCCGTTCCTGAGTGAGGCACCACACCCCGACCGCATCTCCGGCGGAACGCCTGCCGGCGCCGAGCGGCGCCAAGGTACATGACGGGCTGCCCGAGGCCACGCGGACGGCAGGGGTGCAGGCGCGGCCGGGCCCGGCCGCACACACCGGGCGGCGGTAAGGCACCCGCCACGACGGAGAAGGCCACGGCCCGGTCCGACCCCGACCCGCTGGACCGGCCCTAGCCGGCCGCCGGGCGCAGGCCGGTCAGCACGAGGTCGACGGCGGCTTCGGCCCAGCCGGGGTGGCCGCTGCGGCCGGCCATGTAGTCGGCGTAGCAGGGGCCGAGGAGTGCGGAGACGGCCGCTTCGAGGTCGGCATCGGGCCGGATCTCGCCGCGGTCGCGGGCCTGTCGGAGGACCTCGTGCAGCAGCCCACGGCGGGGGAGCACGGTGCGTTCGCGCAGGAGGGCGAGGAGTTCGGGGGTGTGGGCTTCCTCGGCGAGGCAGGTGCCGATCAGGGCCATGCCGCGCACGCGCTCCACGGTGGCCGCGAAGTCGTCGAGGATGGCGATCAGGTCGGCTCGGGTGTTCCCGCTCGCCGGCGGCGCGTCGGCCATGCGCAGGGCCGCGAGGGCCGCGGTGAGAAGGTCGGCCTTGGTCTTCCACCGCAGGTGGATGGTGGACTTGCTGACCTGCGCGGCGGCGGCGACCTGGCTCAGGCTCATCCGGGTGTAGCCGTGGGAGGCCAGCAGCTCCAGCGCGGCCTGGAGAATGGCGGCGTCCTTCTCGGCCGATCGCGGCCGTCCGGCACTTCTGGTCCCCGTGTCACCCGACTCACCCATGGGGCCAGGATAGGTGATATCCGCACCGAGCGGTTCGGTGCGGATATCGACGGCGCGGCGGACGGCAGCCAGGACCTGTCCGCGCTCGGCCGTTCCCGCCCAGGACATCCCCTAGCCTGGTCTCATGGCTCGAACACCCGAGGTCAGGTCGTGGCAGGAGATGCGCACGTGGCAGATCGGGCTGCTGGAACGCGCGACCGGGCAGTCGCTCGAGGCGTGGACCGAGCGGGTGCGCGAACAGGGCCCGGGGACCGAGCGGGCGCTGCGGGACTGGCTGGACGGGCAGGGCGTACGCGGGTACGCGCAGTTGCTGCTGGTGCATGAGACCTTCGGGTATCCGGCGTTCCTGCTGCAGAGCGCGGACGACCTGATCGCCGGGCAGTACGCGGACCGCCGCGCGCTGCGGCCGGTGCTCGACGCGGTGCTGCTGCGGGCTGCCGAGCTGCCGGAGGTGACCGTGCAGACGCGTAAGACCTTTGTGGCGCTGGTCGGACCGCGGCGCACCTTCGCCCGGGTGCGGCCCACTACGCGTACACGCGTGGACGTGGGACTGCGATTGCCGGGTGTCGAGCCCGGCGGGCGGCTGCTGGTGGCGAAGGGGCTCGGGGACGAGATGGCGGTACGGGTGCCCCTGGCGGGGATCGGTGAGGTCGACGACGAGTTCGCCGGCCTGCTGCTGCGGGCCTACGACGCCAACTCCTGACAGGCCCGAACTCCCGGGGACGCGGGTGCCGCCGGAGCGTCCGGCCAGGGTCAGGCCAGGGTCAGGCTCCGGCGATGTGGAAGTTGAAGTCGGCATGGCCCAGTGCGCCCCACAGGCGCAGCCAGATCGGCAGCAGCATCTCGGTGCCGCGGGCGGTGCTGATGTCGCCGAGGTCGAGGACGTTGCTCTCCGGCCAGCCGAAGGAGACAAGCAGGTCGGTGACGGCCTGCTTGGCGCCGGCGTCGTCACCGGAGACGAACACGGTGTGCTCGCCCGCGACGCGCGACGGCTCGACCATGATCTGGCTGTTCATGGTGTTGAGGGTCTTGACGACCCTGGCCTCCGGGAAGGCGCGCTGGATCTGCTCGCCGAGGCTGTCGGTGTTGACCGGGTTCAGCGACGGGGGCATGCCCTGGGAGAAGTCCAGCGGGTTGGCGATGTCGATCAGCACCTTCCCCGCCAGGTTCGCGGCGCCCGCCGCTTCCAGAGCCTGCAGGCTGACGGCGCCGGAGGTGGTGTTGACGACCGTCTCTCCCCAGGCCGCCGCGTCGGCGAACGACTCCGGACGGATCTGCTCGTGGTCGGCGAGCCACTGGGCGAACGGCGGGTTGCCGTAGCCGTCGGGCTCGGTGCGGACCAGGGTGGCCTTGGGGTCGCGGGTGCCGATGACGACCTCGTGGCCGACGGAGGCCAGCTTGGCGGCGATCGTCCGGCCGACGGTGCCGGTGCCGAGAACTGCGTAACGCATGGGGAGGGGCCTTCCGGGTGTGGTGAGACGTCATGACAGGGGTGTCTCGCTTCCTTCGAAATCTAAACCGAGTGGTTCGGTATTGCAAGGCCTATGCTGGTGCGGCGCTGACACTGCTCGCCGCGGCCGCCCTGAAGACCCTGCGTCCCTGCTCCGGCCCGGTGGAGAGCGGGAACGTGCGCGCAGATCTCGCCGGTCGACTGAACGACATCGCCGAGTCCCTCACCACGGCCGGCGGCATGGCTCTGCTCGGCCCCGAGGGCCGCGCCGCCGGTCATGGCACCGCGCCGCACCGGTGGACGGACCGGTGCGGCGCGGG